>NZ_CP059081.1:2660493-2993055 GCF_015602705.1 Acinetobacter lwoffii | reverse complement strand
GTGAATCCCCTATTCATTCCATTGTTCATTCAAAAAAGATGACCGCGACCAAAAGCGGGTCGCCATTCTAACCAAGTTATCCACATCTGTCATGGCAATTTCCACAAAAACTGTGCAAAAAGAAATCACCATGCATAAATTTAAATTTAAAACCCAGTGTGGATAAGTTTATCCGCAAGCTGTGGATAAAATATATCATAAAGTTATCCACAAAGTATAAAATTAATAGAAACAGTTTTATCCACAATATAAGTTCATGTTTAAATAAATAAAAAGCGGCTTATCCATAGAAAAAGTGCTCCCTAATAGTAATAAATTTAAATTTATAAATTTGAATTTATTTATAAGATCACTGGTTTTGTGGATAACTCAAAAAACTTCAAATTTAAATTCAAAACCGCAAGCTAAATTTAAACTCTGGATAACATGTGGATAACTTTGTTGATAGAGTTGTTTATAACTTATATATATTTATATAACAATAACTTAATTTGTGATTAACTTGAATTGAACTATTTTTTATTCAGTTCTCTGAAAAACCAGAGGCTTTATCTTTTTTGATCTTATTTGAAAAGAAAACCGCTTTTGCATTGACAGCTCAAGCAATGAGCACTAAAATCGCGGACCTTCATAGAAAGATCATTTTTTGGAGTTTCAATATGAAACGTACATTCCAACCGTCTGAATTAAAGCGTAAGCGTGTTCATGGTTTCCGTGCTCGTATGGCTACTAAAGCTGGTCGTCAAGTATTAGCTCGCCGTCGTGCAAAAGGTCGTCATAGCTTAACTGTTTAATCAGTTACGCTAAGACGATTTTGGGTGTTATGACAAAACTTTATAGTTTTGGCACAGAGTTGCGATTACGCTGTGCTGCCGATTATAAAGGTGTCTTTGATGGTGCGCTTTTTAAAGTGCATCAACCCCATTTCTTATTTCTTGCAAAACATTCCGAACTGCCAAATAGCCGTTTGGGTTTAGTTGTTGCCAAGAAGAAAGTGCGACGTGCACACGAAAGAAATCGAGTAAAACGACTTGCTCGCGAAAGTTTTCGCCTGCATCAACAGCAATTAGATGACTTAGACATTGTAATCATGCCGAAAATGGGTGTTGAAGCAGTGCCTAATGCAGAATTGCACCAGCAATTACAATTTGCCTGGCAGAAACTTAACCGTCTCGCCAAAAAGCATTCAAAAATAGCCCCCTCCCCACAAAAGTAGAGTTGGCCAATGGTACGTTTACTGCATTGGTTGATCCGTTTCTATCAGATTGCGATTAGTCCTCTTCTTGGACCGCGCTGTCGTTATATTCCAACTTGTTCTCAATATTCCTTGGAAGCAGTCCAGATGCATGGCGCTGGGCGTGGAGTGTGGCTGGCTACTAAACGTATTTGCCGTTGTCATCCGTGGGGGGGCTCGGGATATGATCCTGTTCCCTCAAAAGCGATTCGTTTTATTTCATTTCAGCAAATAGATTCTCAAACGCTTCACGTTGCTGTACCCTTTCGTGATCGTTTATTGAACCAAAATCACTCTCACCACTTGGGGTAATACATATGCAACAATGGGCCAGGATTGCCATTCTCGGAGCCATGTTTGTTGTCGCATATTTGCTCATTTTGGCGTGGCAAAAAGATTATGGAAATGCTGAAACAAAACCGCAGCAGGAAACTGCTGTTGTTTCGCATGACGTATCTGCAGATTTGCCAAATGGTCAGACGGCTACAGTTGCCTCTGATCTGCCACAAGCAAATGTGCCAGCGCAGCAAGCCACGGATGCCACAGCACCTGTAAGTCAGCAGCTTATTTCAGTACAAACTGACCTTTATCACCTTTGGATCAATCCTAAGGGTGGTGATATTGTTCGTGTTGAATTACTCAATCATGACAAAAACAAAGACAGCGATGAACCGTTCGTGATGCTGGAAAGCGATGCGAAACGTACCTACGTCGCTCAGTCTGGCCTGATCGGTCTGAATGGACCGGACAGCAGCCGTAACGGCCGTCCAATGTATGAGCTGGAAAAAACGGCTTATACCCTGGCAGATGCGAAAACAGTCAAATCCAAAGACGGTGAAAACCTGAAAGTATTGTCTGTACCGCTGGTGTTTAAAACCGCTGACGGGATCGAGATTATCAAGACCTTCAATTTCACTGAAGGTGAATATCCGGTCGTGGTAAATCACAAAGTGGTTAACCGCAGTGGCCAGACTTGGCAAGGTCAGATGTTCGGTCAGATCAAACGGGATAACTCGGAAGATCCAGGCAAATCTGATCAGGGGATCTTCACGCTGGGAACATTCCTCGGCGGTGCATGGGGTACCCCGGACGAGCAGTACAACAAGCTTAAATTCGACAACTTTGTTGAAGAAAAAGTCAGTACTGAAGCGACAGGTGGTTGGGTGGCAATGGTACAGCACTACTTTGTCAGTGCATGGGTTCCAGGTCAGCTGAAGTTGACTCAAGGCAATGGCGAAGCTTATAGCGCCAAGCTTGAATCACGTAAATCAACCGATAACATGAACATCATCGGTTTTACCTCACCGACGTTCAATGTGCCTGCAGGTACAGTGGCTGAAATTGATGCGACTTTCTATTCAGGTCCAAAAATCCAGTCAGAACTGAAAGATTTGGCTGCGGGTTTAAACCAGACCGTTGATTATGGCTGGTTATGGCCAATTGCGAAATTACTGTTTGTCGGTCTTGAATTCTTCCATGGTCTGGTGGGTAACTGGGGCTGGGCAATTATTCTGTTGACTATCTTGGTGAAAGTAATCCTGTGGCCATTGTCGTCGAAGAGCTATCGCTCGATGGCGAAAATGCGTGTGATTGCGCCAGAAATGCAACGCATGAAAGAAGAGTTCGGTGAAGATCGCATGCGCTTCTCTCAAGAAATGATGGCATTATACAAACGTGAACAGGTCAATCCGCTTGCCGGCTGTTTACCACTGTTATTACAAATGCCGATTTTCCTGGCCTTGTACTGGGTATTGATGGAATCTGTGGAACTGCGTCATGCGCCATGGATGCTGTGGATTCAGGATTTGTCTTCAATGGATCCTTGGTTCATTCTGCCGTTGTTGATGGGCTTGACGATGTATATCCAACAGTCGTTAAATCCACAACCAACTGATCCAATGCAGGCGAAAGTCTTCAAGTTTATGCCGATCATCTTTACCGTATTCTTGTTGTTCTTCCCGGCAGGCTTGGTTCTGTACTGGATCGTCAACAACTTGATCACGATTCTGCAACAAACTTTGATTAACAAGTCTGTTGCCAAAGATCGCGCGAAACGTGATGAGGCTACTCCAGTCAACTAAGTTGTACGGATAGGCTGAATAAATCCGCTTAAGATGGTAATCTTAGGCGGATTTTTTTTGGCTGTACTTTTGAGTCTTTGCAGGTGAATTTTATGCTCAACCGAACCACAACTATTGCTGCGATTGCAACTCCACCAGGACGTGGCGGCGTTGGGGTGATTCGCCTGTCAGGTCCGAAATCCTATGAAATTGCCCAGCAACTGACGCAAAAAGAGTTGCCCAAAGCCCGTTTTGCCGGTTTCCGCCAGTTCTACGATGCAGCAGGTGAAGTCATGGATGAAGGACTGGCGATTTGCTTCCCGAATCCAAACTCGTTTACCGGTGAAGATGTCGTAGAGCTACAAGGTCATGGCGGTCCGGTGATTCAGAACGCCCTGCTTGGCCGTTTGCTGGAACTGGGCGCCACTGCAGCCAAAGCGGGTGAATTCTCGATGCGTGCCTTTGAAAATGGCAAGCTGGATCTGGTGCAGGCTGAAGCAATTGCCGACCTGATTGATGCAACTTCGCAAGCGGCTGCACGTTCTGCGGTGCGTTCACTGCAAGGAGCTTTCTCGACCAAAGTTAATGCAGTTCTTGAGCAGCTGATTCATCTGCGTCTGCATGTGGAAGCCGCGATTGATTTTCCGGAAGAAGAAATCGACTTTCTGGCAGATGGCAAGATTTTAAATCTGCTGGATGGCGTATCCAGTGCAGTCACTCAAGTCCAGCAATCCGCACGTCAAGGACAGCTTCTACGTGAAGGCTTGCAAGTCGTAATTGCAGGTAAACCGAATGCCGGTAAATCCTCTCTACTGAATGCGCTGGCCGGAATTGAACGCGCGATTGTGACCGATATTGCTGGCACCACCCGTGATGTGCTGCATGAGAAAATTACCTTAAATGGCTTACCGATTACCCTGACCGATACGGCTGGTCTGCGTGAAACCGGTGATATCGTGGAAAAGGAAGGGATTCGCCGCGCGATTAAGGAAATTGAACAGGCAGATTTATTACTGTTGGTTTATGACTTAAGCCAGGGCGAAGATCCGCTGCAACTCGCTCAAGAATATTTTGCTGAATATATTGAACCGAAACGTTTAATGCTGATTGGCAATAAATGCGACCTGACTGGTGCTGAAGCCGTAATTGGCGATTTAAATGGTTTCCGGCATATCGCAGTCTCTGCCAAGCAGGAAACCGGTGTTCAATCGCTCATAGAGGCGATTACAGCGCATGCAGGCTTCCAGCCTGAGGAAGACACCTTTATCGCACGTACCCGTCATTTAGACGCAATGAAGCGCACTCAGCTCTATCTGGCTGAAGCGCGTGAACAACTGGTGGTGTATAACGCCGGTGAACTGGTGGCGGAGTCCTTACGTCTGGCGCAAAATGCCTTGGGTGAGATCACGGGTGATTTCAGTGCAGATGATCTGCTGGGCAAGATCTTCGGTTCATTTTGTATTGGTAAATAATTATTTAATAAAACATCAAAAAAGCCCTCAACTGAGGGCTTTTTTTAGGCTGGTAGGCGGGATTTTTGATAAGCCCACCACAGCGCAAAACACAGCAAACTAATCGCGATACAAAAGCTGATTACGGCGAAATCCAGCCCCCAATGATCGGCCAGATAACCCACGGCAATGATAGGGACAATAGTGCCCAGATAGGCAATAAACAGATAGGTTGACATGACGGCTGCACGGTTGTCTAAGCTGGTCATTTGATGAATCAGGGCAAAAGCACCCATCAGGGCAAAACCATGGCCAATTCCAAAGCAAATATCACTGATAAAAAATAGCAGGCTGATTTTCGAATACATGCATAGTGCCAAAATCATCAAGCTCAAGCACATCATCATCAGGCCGATATTCAGACATTTAGATGCTGCGACCGCTTTGGCCATAAATTGCACGATCACTGAAACCACCAGAATACTGGTAATGGCCAGTCCGCTGACCAGAGGGCCATGCCAAGGTAAAATATTGCGGACAAAGGACGGCGACAGTGAAGCAAACAGGCTAAAAGCGGCAAAGGCACTAAAAGCCGTCACTGCAATAATCATAAACACACGATGAAACTGCGCTTCAGGTTGTTGCAGTTTAGGCGCCATGCTAAAGGGCTGCGCCTCAAACTTGGGTGCTTTGATCCAGGACAGGCCAATCAGACACAGCACGGCACCCAGAATAATCGGTAAATATGGCATCACCAAAGGGGCAGCGGAAAACTGCGCAATCACACCACCGACCAAGGGTCCCAAACCAAAACCCATTGCGGTGATGATTGAAATCAATTGTGGTGCAGTGTGTTTATGGCTTTCTGGGATAGTATGCATCAAACCCATCATGGCAGAAGTGGTCATCAGGCCCGATGCAATCCCAATAATAAAACGGCCAATCGAGAGGATCAGTGCATTCTGGGCAAAAACGGAAATGATGAGACCCAGCGTGATCAGGGCCAGACCAATTTGCAGGGTCCGTAAAAATCCAATGCTGTTACTGGTTCTGCCCAAAAATAACAAGGTCGAGAGGCAGCCAAACATATAGGCGACAAAAATGTAGGTGATCTGGCTGGGCAGCAAATGCCAGAGCTGTTGATAAATCGGATAAAGCGGACTGGCCAAAGCGGTGCCAATCGTTCCCATCATTAAAGCCAGGCTGACCATCAAGAACGGTCGCCAGCTGGTCGTTATTGTCATGAAAATGCCGTTATAGTGTTAATCCTTGGCCAATCCATGTCAGGGCGTAGCGAGGAAAATAGAAAGTGTCTGCAGTTTAGAATGGATACAGAAAATCGGTCAAGGCTGAATGAGTAAGATGTTTATCATTTAATATATTTTAATTATATAAAACAATTACTTATTATGAATATTGATGTGTTTTCTAGATAGATTGGAGTTCAATCTAACGCTATACATGGTGTTCCACGTGAAACATTATGAACTTGTTTAACTGAGTCTAAACAGTAACATAAATGTTTGAGAAATTTAAAAGCAGAGCGATTAGAATCGAAGCATATTCTTATCCAATTCATGTAGAACATTCATGTTAAAAAAAACACTGATCATTAGTTTAAGTACATTCATTTCAAGCTTCGCATTTGCCAATATTGATACGGTACAAGCTAATTTGGCAAAAAACAGTCCCAATTTAAAAATTGAAAATATTCAGACCACCGAGATGAAAGGCATCTATAGCGGTTCCATGCAGGGCCAAGTGGTTTATCTGAATGAAGATGCCAAGCATCTGATAGCCGGTCCGATGCTGCGGATTCAGGATCAATATAATCTGACCCGTGATTTAATGCTGAAACAAAATAGTATCGACTGGAAAAAATTACCGCTTCAGGATGCTGTAAAAAGTGTAAGAGGTACGGGTAAACGTCAGATTGCGATCTTTTCTGACCCAAATTGCCCGTATTGTAAAAAGCTTGAGCTAGAGCTGAAAAAACTGAATGACTTGACCATTTATACCTTTATTCTTCCTTTAAAACCCCAGTCGGCTGCTCCTTCAAAACAGGTGTATTGCGAGTCTAATCCAGCTCAGGCATGGGAAGATCTGATTGCTCAAGGAATTCAACCTAAATCGAAAAAAACTTGTGCCAATCCGATTGAACGGAATAAAAAACTGGCTCAGTCTATGGGGGTGAATGGTACACCTGCGATTATTTTTTCCAATGGTTTTAAGGTGATGGGCGCCTATCCGGCAGAGCAGATTGAGCAGATTTTTAAAGAATTCAATTTATAAAAATTAAATAAAGATATCAGTCGCTCAATATAAAAAAAGCACCTCATGGGGTGCTTTTTTTTATTAAGGTGATCCAGTCAGCATCAGCTTGATTTAGACCGTGCGGCGTTTGGTCACCATATTATAAATAAACAGAATAATCACAGCACCAATCACGGAAGCAATCAGACCTGCTGCGGAATCTGCCGAGTACAGACCGAGCATACGACCACCAAAAGTCGCCAACAAGGAGCCGGCAATACCCAGCAAGGTGGTCATGATAAAGCCTGCCTTGTCATTACCCGGATGAATGGCACGTGCAATTAGACCTGCTACAAAACCAATGACGATCGCCACAATAATTGTCCACATATGCATACTCCTTCTTATCATGTCTTTGTTTTCACATCTGTTTAATCATCTTGAAACAAAGTCAGGATCATAAAAAGTTGAATCCTGAAACGAGATGTTATTTTTTGTTCCCGGTTTTTTCTGTATTTTAGGTATAAAAAAAGTGGCTTATGCCACTTTTTTCAACCTGATTTTAAAGACCGATTTCACCAATAAATGGCAGGTGACGGTACTTCTGGTCATAGTCCAAGCCATAACCCACGATAAATTTATCTTCAACCTCAAAGCCCATAAATTCGACCTTCAAATCGATTTCACGACGCGATGGTTTACTTACCAAAGTACACAGTTGAATCGAGTTAGGTTCACGGGTTTGCAGGATTTCGAGTACCTTGCTTAAGGTGTTGCCTGAGTCAATAATATCTTCAACCACCAGCACATCTTTACCACGGATTTCACCGTCTAAATCTTTCAGGATTTTTACATCACGTGACGATACCGTGCCACCGCCATAACTGGACACAGTCATGAAATCCAATTCATGCGGTTTTGAAATCACACGACATAAATCAGCCATAAAAATCACTGAACCACGTAATAAACCGATGAGCACAAGTTCTTTGTCACTATTGGCATAGTGTGCATTGATTTGAGCACCAAGCTCTTTGACTTTAGCTTGAATTTCTTCAGCGGAAATCATTACGCTCATTTGAACGGTCATGGGTAGATACCTAAAAAGTAAAAATAGCAAAATAAAAAAGGTGTTGACCTGCAACACCTGAATACGTCGCAATTTTAATACATCCCTAGCAGAGATGCACCTGTTTTGCTGGCTGTAAATGTAATCATTTTTTAGCCGCTGTTGAATCGCGTTTCAATAAAAAAACACAGCCCAGTGCCATTGCAGACAGGATCAAGTATTGGCGACGGCGGGATTTTTTCGGTTTATTCACTGGCTGCTGCTTTGACATAAACGGCTGCTCCATAGACATAGGTGGCTGCAATATTACGGTCATCGCCAAGCATGGTCAGTGCAAAAAATGCATCTTCAATATTTTTAGCTCTGCTCTGGCGTAACTGCTGTAAGGCAGTTGCATTGAGATTCAGCACCACAAAGTCGGCTTCTTTGCCAATATTAAAGTTCCCCAGGCGATCATCCAGACTCAAGGCTTTGGCACCGCCTAAAGTGGCATGATACAAGGCCTCAAAGGCGGAGAGTTTTTCGCCCTGTAACTGCTGCACCTTATAGGCTTCATTCAGGGTTTGCAGCTGATTAAATGATGTTCCTGCTCCAATGTCTGTGCCTAAGCCGACTTTAACCCCTTTGTCCCAAGTTTTTTTCAGGGGAAATAAGCCACTGCCAAGGAATAGATTTGAGGTCGGACAGAAAGCAATGGCTGAGTCGGTCTGATGCATACAATCCCACTCTTCATCTTCCAGATGCACGCAATGCGCGAAAACGGATTTGCTGCCGGTTAAACCATAATGATGATAAACATCCAGATAACCTTCACGTTCAGGAAAGAGTTCTTTGACCCAAGCAATTTCATTTTTATTTTCACTTAAATGGGTATGCACATAGACATCCGGATATTCGGCTTTGAGCTGCCCGGCTTTTTGTAGTTGTTTAGGTGTTGACGTCGGTGCAAAGCGTGGGGTAATCGCATACAGGTTCCGTCCCTGTCCATGCCACTTTTCAATCAGCGCTTTAGAGTCAATATAAGCCGTTTCTGCTGTATCCGTCAGCGCTTCCGGTGCATGACGATCCATCAGGACTTTACCTGCGATCAAACGCATATTGCGTGTGGTTGCGGCATTAAATAAAGCATCTACGGATTCAGGATGAACGGTACAAAAGACCAGGGCAGTGGTGGTGCCGTTTTTAAGCAATTCCTGCACAAAAAATTCGGCAATTTTTTCGCTATAGGATGCATCTTGAAACTGGATTTCAGTGGGGAATGTATAGGTATTTAACCATTCCAGCAGTTGTTCACCATAAGCCCCGACCATTTCCGTTTGCGGGAAATGAATATGGGTGTCGATAAATCCGGGAACAATCAGTTGATCTGGATAGTGTTGTAATTCAAGGTCGGTAGGAAGTCGTGACTGCCCTTCTTGCCAAGGACCAAACCACTGGATTTTACCTTCGTGAATGATGACTAAACCATCTTCTACATATCGCACTTGGTCGTGTATATCACGTGCTTGGGCAACTGTATTCTGAATATCGAGGAAGCGACCACGGATCGCTGTCGTTGCAATTACAGAAGACATTTTAAACCTACGCTTTTAATTTTTTCGATTGATTGTAGCTGAAAAAATTGCCATGTTTGTATGAACATTCATATTTAAATAGCGATCCAGATTCTTCTATGACCCCATCCAATTATTATGATCAATTTCAACAGATCGTACGTGCGCAGCCGACATTAATGCGCATCTTGCATCAGTTAGCACAATTACACTCTGACGCTTATGTCGCAGCGGGTGTGTTACGTCATGTGATCTGGGCGCATTTACATGGATGGGAATATGAAATAAATCATACTGAGGTCGATGTGATTTTCTATGATGAAAATGAGCAGGCTCGCGTTATAGAACAGCAACTTGCAGATCGGTTAAAAGAGTATTTTCCAGATATCCGTTGGGATGTGACTAATCAAGCCTTTGTACATGAGTGGTATCGTACCGATCAAAATGAAAATATTGAGCCTTTAACTTCAATTAGTCATGCGCTGTCATTATGGCCAGAAACTGTCACGGCCTTGGCACTGCGCCTGAAAGATGATGAATTGGAGTTGATTGCTCCTTTCGGTTTAGCAGATTTATTTGAGTTAAAGCTGCGTTGGAATCCGAATTTAGTCAGTTATGCCGTGTTTGAACAACGCATGCTGAGCAAACAGTTTTTGCAAAAATGGTCCAAATTATCCCTGATAGAACAATAAAAAAAGCCTGCTGATGCAGGCTTTTTTGATGATTACTTTTTACAGGGTGGTTTCGTTATATTTCTTGCTATGACGAATCGACAAGATCGCGGTCACAGTCAGGACAATCACAATAAAGCTCAAAGAAATCCAGATCGGCATATGGAACACATCCAGCATCAGCATTTTAAAGCCGATAAAGACCAGAATGATCCCGAGACCATAAGGCAGATAATGCATTTTTGAGGCTGCGCCCGAGAGCAGGAAGAACATCGCGCGTAGGCCTAAAATCGCCATCAGGTTTGCGGTAAGAACAATAAAGGGATCGGTGGTGACGGCAAAAATAGCTGGAATAGAATCGACGGCAAAGATGACATCAGAGGCTTCAACCAGGATCAGGACCAGAAATAACGGCGTTGCCCAGAGCAAACCATTTTGACGGACAAAGAATTTGTCGCCCTGAAGTTGCGGGGTAATACGCATATGTTTACGCAGCCATTTCAGAATCGCCATATCTTCAATATTGCTGTCTTCTTCATGCTGACCACGCAGGAATTTGAAGCCGGTATACACCAGGAACGCACCGAAGATATATAGAATCCAGGAGAATTCCTGCACGAACCACGCGCCAATAAAAATAAAGATAGTTCTGAGCACAATCGCACCCAGTACGCCATATAACAGCAGCTTGCGTTGCAGTGCGGGTGGAATGGCGAAGGCCGCGAAGATCATCAGCCAGACAAAGACGTTATCAATCGCCAGGGATTTTTCCAGCAGATAACCGGCAAAGTATTCCATGACCTTGGCATTGGCAATTGCCGTGCCTGCGGTCTGCTCCAGATACAGCCATAAGCCGCCACCAAATAAAGTCGCGACACTGACCCAGGCAATACTCCAGTAGGCAGCAGTACGGACTTTAACTTCCTGACCATGCTGATGCTTAAAGCCGACAAAATCGATTATCAGCATGACTGCGACAATCGCGAAAAAGACGAGATACAGCCAGAGTGTACCAATGGTTTCCATGTGAATTCTCCACATCGGACAACTAGCCATAAAAAAACCTTGACCAGTTGCCAGATGAAAAACATCTATAACAACATGATCAAGGTCTTGCCTACATCTTACTGTTCCACTTTTTTATATAAAGTGTGACTTCAAGATGCTCAGATACCGACTTTTTGCAAAGTGTAATGACGATATTCTGACACGTTTAAAAATTGAAATTTCATTCTTAAACGCTTGGAGGAGGCTACTCCCCTTGTTCAAACTAAATTTTGTTTGAGCGATGGCTCAATGTGCAGCAAGCATGACAGATTTTTGCTAAGACTACAATTTCATTTACAAAAATCATGCTTCAAGGTGCTTTCTGAACTAGGAAATCCGAACGTTGAATCAGATATAAGCTGATCAGAAAACCCAGACTGGCCAAGATGGCTCCTACCCAGCCAATACTATGTAATCCGATATGTGCCGTTACCAGACCCCCAAGTAAGGCGCCGCCGCCAATCCCGACATTATACAGACCTGAAAAAATTGCCATGGCGACATCGGTTGCATCAGAAGCCAGATTTAAGGTCTTGGCTTGTAGAGCCAGACTAAACCCAATAATGCTGATGCCCCAGATTAACGCCAAGCTATTAAGCTGAAATACACCCTGAGACAGTGGCAGCAATAACAGTAGCGAGATCCCTAGCCCGAGTGTAAATAGCGGAATGGTGAGTCGGGGAAAATGCGGTGCAAAGCGACCAAATATATAAGACCCGATCAGACCTGCACCGCCATAAATCAGCAATAAGCTGGTGGTCTGCGCAGAGCTGAATTGCGCAATATTCAGCGCAAAGGGTTCAATATAACTATAGGCGGTAAATTGCGCACTAATCACAAGCACGGTAAGCGCAAAGACCAGCATCAGGCTGGGACGTTTTAGCAAGCTTTTTAAGCTACTGAGTGATCCAGAATTGACACTTGGTAATAAAGGCAAGGTTTTGGCCAGCAGTACACACACCACACTCGCCACAACTGCGATCAAGGCAAAACTATTGCGCCAGCCATAGGCCTCCCCGATCATCCGGCCAAAGGGAATTCCCAGGACCATCGCCATGGCGGTACCGGTAGCCAATAAGCCCAGTGCCTGAAACTCTTTGCCCTTTGGCGCAACCCGCACGGCAAGCGACGCCGTAATTGACCAGAACAGCGCATGCGCCACGGCAATACCAATTCGGCTCAGCACCAGAATGCTAAAGCTCCAGGCAAAATAGGACAGCACATGACTGAAAATAAACACCGCAAATAAAACCATCAGCAGAAAGCGCCGTTCAATATTTTTGGTCAGTAACATCATTGGCAAAGAAAGCAGCGCCACGACCCAGGCATAAATCGTCAGCATCCACCCGACCTGAGTGGGTGACATGGAAAAACTTGCGCCAATATCACTTAATAGCGCCACCGGGATAAATTCGGTGGTATTGAAAATAAAGGCAGCAGAGGCTAAAGCAATCACACAGACCCATTGACGTGTCACCGAGGAGATGGAAGAAGAGCTGGACATACATATCTGATAAAAAGAACCGGCCGGCAGTTTAAACCTGTTGAGCAAAATGCGGTATTGGTCAGAAGGACAGATTCACAATCCTTTAAAAGAAATCTAACAATAGAGCAGGGAAAAATATGTCAGTCTGGCTTAAAAACAAGGAGAGGATCGGTATGTTGATCGAGCATCAGCAACAGGACACTGGAGGTTTATGGTTTGTAGAGCCAAATGAAAAACGTCTGGCAGAAATGAGTTATTCCAGAGTAAATGAAGATCAATTAGTGATTGAACACACCTGGGTCGATGACAGCCTACGCGGACAGCACGTCGGGTATTATCTGGTCGAGGCCGCTGTGAATTTTGCCCGTGAACACGGCATCAGGATTATTCCAAAATGTCCTTTTGCCAAATCCGTGTTCGAGCGAGAGCCTCGCTTTAATGATGTTTTATAATTTTAAAATGACAACAAAGGTTTAGATTCGTATGGAAATTAAATATCAAGATTCAAAACGTGGTGGTGTATTTTTTATGGAAGATCAAGGACGCCGCCTGGCGGAGATCACTTATCAATGGCGGGGCGATGCCGTCATCATTGCCGATCACACCTGGGTCGATGATTCCCTGCGTGGCCACGGTATTGCCCGAAAAATGCTGGATGTACTGGTCGATTTTGCCCGTGAAAAAAGTTTAACCATCATCCCGCAATGTTCTTATGTGGATGTCATGTTTAAACGTGACCGAAGTCTGGCAGATGTCGCAGCAACTGCTATTTAACTACCCAAGGGGATTTCCCGAAAGATAAATGCAGTTTTTCTTTCAAGGCAGGAATCAATAGAACCTGTAACAGGGTATATAAACCGAAACCTGCCATTACCCCGGTCATCGCCCAGAAAATTTCTTCAAACTGTTGCAGCATCACTAAAATTGCCATGATCAGCAGATAACTAGCATGAAAATAAATTCGATGCCCAACAAATTTCAAGATCGTCCAGCTAATAAAAATTGAACTGATCAGCAGATTGGTTTGAGCGCTGAATTGCCAATTATTTAAAGTGATGATCAGGATAAAACACACACATA
This sequence comes from Acinetobacter lwoffii, assembly GCF_015602705.1. NCBI lineage: Bacteria > Pseudomonadati > Pseudomonadota > Gammaproteobacteria > Moraxellales > Moraxellaceae > Acinetobacter > Acinetobacter lwoffii. Next base: position 2,979,151 of record NZ_CP059081.1, on the reverse strand, counting down.
ACAAGGCGAGGGTTAAAATCAGATCTTTTAACATCAAGTGATCCTCATGTTCATGGTAGGTGTATGAAAATATTCGTTTAATAATTTAGGCACTATTGTTAAAAGTTTAATCCAGAAATGCAAACTGAAAACCGTGTAAGCAAAAACGGATATTTGCTTAAAAAATAGTCGACTTAATTTAAAATTATTGATTAAATTGTGTTTTTAATTCTTCCCTCTAGAGAGATGGCATGATGCTACAGCTTTGCTATGCCAGTGAACGCATAGAATCTGAACAAGAGTTGTTACAAGATTTGAGCGATATTTTAGCCACTGCCCGGAAGTTCAATCTTCAGCATCAGATTCATGGGGTGTTGTATTATTCCCATGGCAAATTTTTCCAGTGCCTTGAAGGTCAGGCTGAAGTAGTGGAAAGTTTATTTCAGAGCATTTGTCGGGATCCCCGCCATCACAATATCTTGCGTTTTGCAGATGCGATGGTAGAGCATTCCCATTTCTCGGAATGGTCAATGAAATATGTGCATAAACACAGTGAAATTTCTTCTTTATTTTCACGTTTAGGTTTGAAGCAATTTGATCCGCATGCCTTACAGCAGTCAGGAATTGCCGAATTCCTCAAAGTACTGTATCGCCTGGAAGAAAATCAGGCCAGTCTGGCATCGCCAAAAGGTTATAAGCAGCGTGGTTATGTCCCCTATTTTTGATCTGATGGATCAAAGCTGAAAATAAAAAAGTCCGCATGGCGGACTTTTTTGTCTGATGTGGATTAGGTCATGTCAATCATGACTTTTAAGGCCTTTTCATCAGAGGCATGTTTAAAGACATCATAGGCTTTTTCAAAATCGGAAAATTTAAAATGATGGGTCGCCAGTTTTTCTAGGGGCAATTTGCCGGAACAGCAGGTTTTCAGCAACATCCCTGTGGTATTGGCATTCACCAGGCCGGTGGTGATGGTCAGGTTTTTAATCCAGAGTTTGTTCAGTTCAAAACTCACCGGTTTACCATGTACGCCGACGTTGGCAATATGCCCGCCCTCCTTCACGACATGCTGGCAAATATTCCAGGTAGGCTCCACCCCCACTGCTTCAATGGCACAGTCGACCCCGCGTCCATCGGTAATCTCTAGAATCTTTTGAATGGCATCTTCTTTGGCAGAGTTGATGATATGCGTCGCGCCGACAGTCTTGGCAAATTCCAGCCGATTATCATCCATATCCACCATAATAATATTGGCGGGTGAATAAAACTGTGCGGTGAGCAGACAACTCATGCCGATTGGCCCTGCCCCGACAATCGCGACATTGTCGCCTGGTTTGACATCGCCATATTGCACCCCAATTTCATGTGAAGTTGGCAGGATATCTGAGAGGAATACGGCCACATCTTGATTCAGGCCATCGGGTAAATGATAGAGTGAGGTATCGGCAAAGGGCGTGCGTACATATTCGGCATGGGTGCCATCAATCATATAACCCATGATCCAGCCGCCTTCATTGCGACAATGGGCATAGAGCTGTTTCTGGCAGTTTTCACAGGTTCCGCAGCGGCTGACACAGGAAATAATCACCCGGTCGCCCTTTTTAAAGTTTTGCACGGCGGAACCAACTTCTTCCACAATGCCAATACCTTCGTGACCTAAAATACGTCCCTTAAAGCTGCCCTCTTTACGCGTAGCCTCCTGCTCAATTTCCGGGTTTTTACCTTTCCAGATACCCAAGTCGGTACCGCAGATGGTAACTTTTTCCAGTTTAATGATGGCATCGCTGGGATGCAAAATGGTGGGAACTGGGCGGTCTTCAAAGCGGATATCATTTGCGCCGTAATAGACCATCGCTTTCATCGTTGTCATGACACATCTCCTAATGGAATGAGGAATGAGAATGACCTGACTCAGCGAGAATAATGAACGCCTCGATTGCTTTTATATAGTGACAGCGATGGGCTGATTTATGATCTGGCTTTCAGGCCTATAGATACCTGTGTTCTTCTCGATTGTGCCTTGAGTGATATGGCGCTGCAATGAGTCTTGTGTACAGATTGCAACAAAAGATCATCAGGGAGGGTTCAGAGATAAATCTGCTCTTTGGGTCAATATTTAAATCATAGGATTGCAGGATCAGAACAACGGTTCACTTTTTCTCAATCAACGTTTTAATATGCTAAAAAAAGCCCGCTAGGCGGGCTTCTTCACTTCACTTAAATCTGTTTTATGCTTGTAAAACAGTAATCAGCTTCTGATGCAAACCACCAAAACCACCATTCGACATAATTACTACGGCATCGCCCTCGCCTGCTTCTGCCACCACGGTCTGAATGATGTCATCCAGTGTGCGTGCAACTTTGGCCTTGTTTGGCGCAGCCTCAATGACCGGTTGCAGATCCCAGTCCAGTCCTTCCGGTTGATACCAGATCACTTCATCGGCCAGACGTGCTGAATGAGCCAAGCCATCTTTATGACTGCCCATGCGCATGGTATTGGAACGTGGTTCAATAATTGCCCAGAGTTTGCGTTCCCCTAGACGTTTGCGCGCACCTTCTAAGGTCGTATCAATCGCCGTCGGATGATGGGCGAAATCATCATAAACCTCGATACCACGGACTGTGCCTAACAGTTCCATACGGCGTTTCACCCCACCAAAATTCGATAGTGCTTCACAGGCAGTTTCAATCGATACGCCGACATGTTCAGCGGCAGCAATCGTGGCCAAGGCATTGGCCACCGAATGCTGTCCAGTCATATTCCATTGTACTTCGCCTTTGACCACGCCCTGTTGCAGCACTTTGAAATGTGAACCATCTGCTGACAATTGTTCTGCATACAGCTCAGCTTTTTCATTGGCATCCAGACTGGTGCGCACTACAGGTGTCCAGCAGCCCTGCTCCAGCACTTCATCAATATTGCTTTCAGTAATCGGCGCGATAATCCGGCCTTCACTTGGAATGGTACGAACTAGATGATGGAACTGCTTTTGAATTGCGGCTAGATCATCGAAGATATCGGCATGGTCAAATTCCAGGTTATTTAAAATTGCGGTTTTTGGATGGTAATGCACGAACTTGGAACGCTTGTCGAAGAAAGCAGAATCGTATTCATCGGCTTCGACACAGAAATATTTCCCACCACCGAGACGCGCACTTTCCGAAAAGCCCAATGGCACACCGCCAATCAGAAAACCTGGCTCCAGACCGGCTTGATCCAGTACCCAAGCCAGCATCGTGGTGGTCGTGGTTTTACCATGTGTTCCGGCGACACCCAGCACGTGTTTACCTTGCAGAACATGATCAGCCAGGAACTGCGGACCTGAAATATAAGGCAGACCTGCATTCAGCATATATTCGACTGCATCAATACCACGCTTCATGGCATTGCCGACGATCACCAGATCCGGATGAGGCTGTAAATGACTGCGGTCATAACCCTGCATTAAAGTGATGCCCGCATTTTCAAGTTGGGTCGACATGGGTGGATACACATTCAGGTCTGAACCTGTTACCTGGTGGCCCAGATCGCGTGCAAGTAGCGCTAAAGAGCCCATAAAGGTGCCACAAATACCCAAAATATGCAGATGCATCTACTTTACTCCGTTCCTGTCTGACCCATCACTTTATATTGGTGCTGTTGTCATGATTTATTCAATTTGCAAGCAACGATAGCAAGGCTTTAGCTGAAAAGATAGTGGAAATTCTGGCCTTGTTGTGGGATTTTTTAAATCCTGTTTCACGGATAAATTCAAAGAAAATTTCAAAGCGATGCAATATCTTTTCGCCAAATAAACCGTAAAATAAGTTCGACTTTTTTGCAGAGTGCATGCAAATGCTGCCGGCTTTATTTCTTCTGGTAATTGCCAACTGTTTTATGACCCTGGCCTGGTATGGGCATTTAAAGTTTTTGCCGCATGATGCACCGCTCTGGCAAGCGATTCTATTTAGCTGGGCCATTGCCCTGTTTGAATATAGCCTGATGATTCCGGCGACCAAATTGCTGGCGCAGCAAGGACTCGCAGTCGGCCAAATGAAAATCACCCAGGAAGTCGTGACCTTACTGGTCTTTGTTCCTTTTATGATTTTCATGTTTAAGCAGCCTTTTAAACTGGATTATCTCTGGGCTGCTTTATGTCTGTGTGGATGTGTCTATTTTGTATTCCGCAGTTCCTAAATAGTTGTAACTGCGGCTACTCCCCTATTTTTATTCCAGTTTTTGAAAATTCGATAAAAAAACAAGAAAAATCGAGCCTTGCTTTGACCGTTAAATTTTATGAAGCTGAATTTTCAGTCTATAATACGCACTCCTATTCAAGCTTGGCTCTCTCGTCGAGATTTATCTTTTCTCACTTTAATCTCTGGAAAATTTGCAATGAATGCGGCTGCTGCACAAGATACTCCTCTCGTAGGTATTATCATGGGTTCTCAATCAGATTGGGCAACTCTCGAACACACTGCCAATATGCTCAAGCAGCTTGGTGTCCCATTTGAAGCCGAAGTTGTTTCTGCACACCGTACCCCAGACCGCCTGTTTGAATATGCCGAGCAAGCGCGTGATCGTGGTATTCAGGTAATTATTGCCGGTGCAGGTGGCGCAGCGCATTTACCGGGGATGTGTGCGGCGAAAACTGATCTTCCAGTTTTGGGTGTACCGGTGAAATCTTCGATTTTAAACGGTGTTGATTCATTGCTGTCTATTGTGCAAATGCCAGCAGGTATTGCAGTCGGTACCTTGGCGATTGGTCCTGCCGGTGCCACCAATGCTGCCATTATGGCCGCGCAAATTCTGGGTTTGACCCGTCCAGAAATCGCAAAAAATGTTGCAGATTTCCGTGCAGCGCAAACAGATAAAGTGGCAAGCAACAATATTCCAGGCCAGGCTTAAGTCGAGACACAGATTATGGATAAAACCATCGGTATTTTTGGTGGCGGTCAGCTGGGTCGTATGATGGCGCAAGCGGCACTTCCATTAAATATTCAATGTACATTTTTTGAAGCCAGCACAGACTGCCCTTCTGCGGCTTTGGGCCCGGTGATTTCGAGCCAAGCTGAAAATGGTCTACAAGACTTTATCAGCAGTGCAGATGTATTTAGTCTGGAGTTTGAAAACACGCCCCTTGCAGATGTTGATGTACTCACACAAAGCAAGCAACTGCATCCGCCACGTCAAGCTTTAGCGATTGCCCAGCATCGTTTGTCTGAAAAAGCCTTGTTTGATGAACTGGCTATTCCGGTTGCACCGTACAAAGCGGTCACTTCACTGGAAAGCTTACAGGCTGCTGTAGCTGAACTGGGTTTGCCGATCGTACTGAAAACTTCACGTGGCGGTTATGATGGCAAAGGCCAATTCGTTTTACGTTCGGCTGATCAGATTGATCAAGCCTGGGCAGAATTGGGCCCTGCGGGTGAACTGATTGCAGAAAGCTTTGTCACCTTCTCACGTGAAGTATCAATTATTGCAGTACGCAGTCAAGATGGTGATGTCAAAACCTGGCCATTGACTGAAAATCATCATCATAACGGCATTCTGTCGCACTCGATTGTGCCTGCACCGAACAGTGCAGATTTGCAGCCGGTGGCGCAAGATTACATTACTCGTCTGCTCAATCACTTGAACTATGTCGGTGTCCTAACCCTTGAGCTGTTTGTGACAGATAAAGGCTTATATGCCAACGAGATGGCACCACGCGTGCATAACTCGGGACACTGGTCGATTGAAGGCGCCGTATGTTCGCAGTTTGAAAACCATGTGCGTGCCGTGGCAGGTTTACCTTTAGGTTCAACTGAAGTGATCCGTCCAACTGTCTTGGTGAACATCATTGGTCAGCATCCGAAATCTGCAGATGTTCTGGCTCTGGAAGGTGCACATTTGCATCTGTACAACAAGTCAGAGCGTGAAGGTCGCAAAATTGGTCACATTACCCTGATGCCAAATGACAGCGCGCAATTGTCTGTGCTTTGCCGCCAACTGGCGAAAATTTTACCGAATCCATTGGCATTAAGCGAAGATATGACCATCTAGGCTTTAACTTGCTGATAAAAAAAGCGATCACTTCGGTGATCGCTTTTTTATTTGTCTGCTTTCAGGCATGATTGCGCCTCTTCAAAAATACCTGCCATTGGTCGGATCAGTTTTTAAATCAATTGCTTATAAACTGATCAATTGAGTATAAATATAACAATCCAATAAAACCTTTTTTACAGCTGAATTTTGCCATATTCACTTGTAGATAAGCTTGAAATCAAAGTTTGAATTTAAAACTGGAAAGCAGTTTTGAATTTAAATTCATAAAAATAAATTCAAATTTAAATCGCACTTTGAATTTAAACTTGCGCTTTTAAATTCAAAAAATATGAATTCAAATTTAAAACTGGATAAATGAATTCAAAGTTTTTGAATTTAAAAATATTAGCCCATTATTCAAATGAATTTAAAACAAAAACGAGTGTAATTAGAGCATATTGATGATCGTGACTCGCTTTTCCTGAAACAAGTTATCCCCAGTAATTTTTTAAATTCAAAAATAATTCCAAATGTTTTGAATTTAAATTTAAAAATCCTGCTGATTTGAATTTAAAACAAGCTTGTGGATAACTCGTGTTTAAATTTAAAGATTACAAAATGAATTTAAAAGTGTAGGAATTATGAATTTAAATTTACGCATTGGCGCTTTAATTTTCATCATGAGCTGCTAAGGTAGAAGCATAATTCAAAATCTAAATATTCAAGGGTCTTATGCAACGGCTTGCACTTTTTATTGGTTCTGTGGTCTTGGCTGCTTCACAGGCACAGGCTGAACTTATTATTAATGGTCAACGTGTCACGCCGACTGATTTGACCTCTAGTTCAAATATCCCGAATTATGCCTCCCAAAATAATTTTCAAAACTGTCTCGCTAATTTGCGCAGTCAAGCTGTTGCTAGAGGTGTAAGCGGCAGTACCTATGATCGTTATACCCAGAACTTAAACCCGGATTATTCAGTGATTGAACGCCTGAATTACCAGCCTGAATTTTCTACCCCGATTTGGGATTATCTATCTGGTTTGGTGGATGAAGAACGGGTTCAGCTCGGCCGGCAAAAACTACAGCAACATCGTGAGGTGCTCAATCGTGTTGCTGCTACCTACGGTGTACCTGCAGAAACGGTAGTTGCGGTATGGGGTGTCGAAAGTAATTTTGGTGATATTTCGGGGAAATATCCTTTATTACAGGCTTTAGGAACTTTGAGCTGTGAAGGTCGTCGCCAGAGTTATTTTCGTGGTGAGTTTTTTACCACAATGAAACTGTTACAGCGTGGCGATGTGCGTGAAGAACAATTAAAGGGTTCCTGGGCAGGCGCATTTGGTCATACCCAGTTTATGCCATCGACTTATGATGAGCTTGCAGTTGATTTTGATGGTGATGGCCGACGTGATCTAGTTTCGAGCATTCCGGATGCACTCGCATCAACTGCCAACTTTTTAAGCAAGCGTGGCTGGCAGAGCGGACAACCTTGGGGATTTGAAGTCAAGATTCCGCAAGGCATGTCGGTTTCCGGTGAAGGCCGAAGAAATAAAAAATCCTTGAGTAGTTGGATCAATCAAGGTGTAGTTCGTGCCGATGGTTCGGCATTGGTTCAAGGAAATTTATCACAATCCTCTCAGGCCGGATTGCTTGCACCTGCAGGCCCGAGTGGCCCGGTGTTCCTGGTCTTTAAAAACTTCGATGCCATTTATAGCTATAACGCGGCAGAAAGTTATGCCTTAGCGATTGCGCATTTATCCGATCGTTTGCAAGGTAAAGGCTCATTTATGGCCACATGGCCTACTGATGATCCGGGAACTTCGCGTGCAGAACGTCGTGAGATCCAGCAATTTCTGTTAAACCGTGGCTATGATATTGGTGCAGTGGATGGTCTGATTGGAGATAAAACCCGTCAGGCGATTCGTCAGGAACAGCAGCGTTTGGGCTTAAGTCCTACAGGTCGTGCCGGTCAGCAGATTCTGCGTGCTTTTAGAAATGAAAATGCCAAACGCATGATGCAATAAAAATATTGAAAACGAAAAAAGGTCTGCATTCATGCAGACCTTTTGTGATGACTGTTTTTGAGTAGCTATTATAGTCATGCAAGATAATAGTAATTCGCTGAATTTAAACAGCAGTAATGGTGCCGAGGACGCGATAGCCAGCGGCACCAGTGACTGCAGGCAAGTTACCATTCAGCTGGTTCATAAAACGCATGGCCAGCCAGGCAAAGGCAGTAGCTTCTACCCAGGTCGGACTGAGGCCCAGATCGGCGGTAGTCTGTACGCTCCATTCATGTTTGCGCAGGCGCCAGCGCAACTGCTCTAGTAAATGTGAGTTGTAGGCACCACCACCGCAAACAAAAACCTGTCCGGTATCCATGCCGGAGCGGTAAATGGCTTTTTTAATGGCACGGGTGGTGAGCTTTAATAAAGTCGCCTGTACATTTTCCGGGGTATCTTCCAGTTCATCGTATTGCAGGTCATTGCGCCAGTCAGCAATCTGTTCATCCAGCCATTCCAGGTTGAAATCTTCACGACCAGTACTTTTCGGAGGTTCTTTGGAGAAGAATTCGTGTGACTGCAAGCGATCGAGTAAACTGCGAATCGGGGTGCCATAGGCTGCCCAGTTACCATTTTCATCAAAAGGCTGGCCAGTATAACGGGCACACCAAGCATCCATCAGGATATTGGCCGGTCCGGTATCAAAACCATACACCTCTTCAGGCTTGCCGGCAGGTAGCAGGCTGACATTGGCAATACCGCCCAGATTTAAAATTACCCGGTGAATGCTGTTATGCTGGAAAATATCCTGATGAAATGCCGGAACTAAAGGTGCTCCCTGACCACCTGCCGCCAGATCACGACGACGGAAATCTGAAATCACCGGAATCTGGGTAATTTCAGTAATGATGTTCGGGTCGCCAATTTGCAGGGTGAAGCCATGTTCAGGACGATGCCGGATGGTCTGGCCATGCGAGCCAATCGCCTTAATTCTGGATTTATCCAGGTTATTTTTTTCAATCAGCGCATTAATACCATGACCAATCATTTGTGCCAGTGCAACATCGGCCTTACCCATGCGGTCAATTTCATTGTCATCCGGCAAGGTCAGTGCCATCAGCTCATCCCGAAGGTCAGGATCAAATGCCAAAGTGAGTGTGGCATGAAGCTGGAGTGGATCAAAAGAAGCAGCAACAATATCGACACCATCCATGCTTGTGCCGGTCATTACCCCAATATAGATCGCTGTCATGGTTATTCTTAAGCCTGCAATATGCTGAAAAAGTGTTAGTATATCGCACAAATTGAGTAACTGATGTATTGGATTTTGTGATGTCAAATTTCCTGCCGGCTGAAGAACAACTTGCCCTCATTCAACGAGGCACCCACGAAATTATTTCTGAAGAAGACCTTCTCAAGAAATTAAAATTGAATCGTCCATTAAAAATTAAAGCGGGTTTTGACCCGACTGCACCTGATTTGCACTTGGGCCACACGGTTCTCATTAATAAGTTAAAAGTATTCCAAGACTTGGGTCATGAAGTGTTGTTTCTGATCGGTGATTACACGGCGATGATCGGTGATCCAACTGGTAAGAGCGCAACACGTCCACCATTGTCACGTGAACAGGTTTTAGAGAACGCTAAAACATATCAAGAACAAGTATTTAAAATTCTTGATCCAAACAAAACCAAAGTGGTGTTTAACTCGGAATGGTTTGCACAAAAAACTGCGGCTGATTTGATTCAACTGGCATCACAGCAAACTGTTGCGCGTATGCTTGAACGTGATGACTTCACCAAGCGTTATAACAACCAGCAGCCAATTGCGATTCATGAATTCTTGTATCCATTGGTTCAGGGTTATGACTCGATCGCACTGGAAGCAGATGTAGAGCTGGGTGGTACAGACCAGACCTTTAACCTGTTGATGGGTCGTACGCTTCAAGGTCGTTATGATCAGGAACCACAAGTCTGTATTACTGTGCCAATCCTTGAAGGTTTAGATGGCGTCAACAAGATGTCTAAATCTTTAGGTAACTATATTGGTGTATTTGATGCACCGGGCGCGATGTACCAGAAAGTGCTCTCAATGCCGGATGCATTGATTGAGCGTTATTTTGATCTGCTGAGCTTCAAAACCATTGAAGAAATTCAGCAACTATTAAAAGAAGTGGCAGAAGGCCGTAACCCGCAAGAAGTCAAAAAGATTCTTGCACTGGAGCTGGTTGAGCGTTTCCATGGTGCAGAGGCGGCTGCCAATGCGCATAAAGGCGCGGGCAATATCATTACTGAAGGTGAATTACCCGAAGGTACGCCAGAAGTAACTATTTCACGTGGCGAGTTTGGTGGGGAAATCTTTATTACCTCGATTTTACGTGAAGCCGGCTTAACCAAAAATGCAGCCCAGGCTAAGGATGCATTAGGCCGTGGTGCAGTGAAAGTGGATTGGCAGACTGTAGATACGACCTATTCTGTGAAAGAGAACGTAACTTTGATTGTTCAGGCCAGTAAAAAAGCAATCGCTAAAGTCACTTTTGTTGACTAAAAAACGGATAAGTTATTGAAATAAAAGCAGGCTTCGGTCTGCTTTTTTTGTTGATGTTCTATATTTAAAAATCAAATAAGTAAAGTCAAAAAAAACCCTATGAAAACAAGAGTTAATTTTTCCCAAATCACTTGCTTTTCATCTTTATTATGTATAGGATTTATTCATCTAGAGAATTCGTTTAGAGCATCTAGAGGGTAGTAAAAATAATAGTACTCCACAACTGAGAAGTCTCTTTTCCAAGAGGCTCTTTTTAAAAGCTTTAAAGCGAATAACTATAATAATGACATAATGGATCGGGTAAAGATTCAATTCTAAGGAGGAGATTTTGGGAGAGATCTCTTCCTTTTTTATTTATTCTGATTGCGTAATCAAAATATAAATCTGCATGCCTACTCTTCTTGTTGAACAACTAAACTTAAAATTAATCAGCAAATCGAACTTAGGTGAATGACCTCTAAGGGTGAGTTCATTTCAATTGACTCCAAAATGACTCCAAAAGAAAAGTGCAAAACATAAAAATTAAAGCAGAGGTGATTGAATGTATCGCTTTCCAACAGAAGATATTTTTGATGAACAGATCGATTGCATATTACGGTTCTTATTTGAATACCAGCCGGTCGAACAAAAACAGCAACTCTATGGATCTGTCTATACTTTATTTATGCAGCTTGATCTGGCCGCACATTACTTTTTATTTTCCCTGATTGAAGAGCAGTTACCGCGACGCGCAAAATTATTCTTTGTTGCCGAGGATTATCAGGGCAAGAAAGACATGATTGTAGAAGTTATGCAACACAGGCTTGGGCAGCAACAACAGGAAAAAGTCGCTTAATGCAAAATAACAGATTTTATCTTCTATATATAAGTGATCTAAGCATGGTTTTGGGATTCGACAACTAAAAATGAATACCTCTTCTATATAGCAGCCTAAGAATAGGCTTTTATAAAAGCTTTTTACGTAAAAAATAACTCATCAATTGAGGAGTCTAGGATTTAGATCGGTTTGTTGGGCAAGGTAGGGGAATTTTGGTTTTCTTTTGACGAGCTAATTTAAATAAAAGACAAGATTTCAATATCAAAAGGCTAAAAATACTGTTTTAAATATTATTGTGATAGTTTTTAGGTCTAAATGAATTTTCAGTTATAAAAATAAAATGAAGTGTTTAGTGGGTTTATTGCATAAAAACGCTTAAAAATTAGATAAAAAAGCGATTTTTTAGTAATTTTTGTAGAAAAAAAAGACATACGTGAAAAATATAGTGAATTGGGGGTTGCAATGATTCTGAAATCCTCTAGAATGCACCCATACCGACGAGATAGACGGAAACGAACGAAGCAGAATGGCAGAGTTGTTGAGTTTATCGAAGTCCAGCTTCTGGCACTGACGAGGTGTTAGAAAGATCATTAAGAGATTATGAAGAACAACTTGTGTGGATTTTTACTGGTTGATCGATCGAAATTATTTTCATTGATTGATGGTAGAAATTACTCGAAGTTTATTTGAGAAATATTTGTCAGAAAATTGATGAGCCAAGATTGGCACCCTTTAAGGTGCTACATAGTATTAAACTGAAGAGTTTGATCATGGCTCAGATTGAACGCTGGCGGCAGGCTTAACACATGCAAGTCGAGCGGGGAAATGTAGCTTGCTACATTACCTAGCGGCGGACGGGTGAGTAATGCTTAGGAATCTGCCTATTAGTGGGGGACAACATCTCGAAAGGGATGCTAATACCGCATACGTCCTACGGGAGAAAGCAGGGGACCTTCGGGCCTTGCGCTAATAGATGAGCCTAAGTCGGATTAGCTAGTTGGTGGGGTAAAGGCCTACCAAGGCGACGATCTGTAGCGGGTCTGAGAGGATGATCCGCCACACTGGGACTGAGACACGGCCCAGACTCCTACGGGAGGCAGCAGTGGGGAATATTGGACAATGGGGGGAACCCTGATCCAGCCATGCCGCGTGTGTGAAGAAGGCCTTTTGGTTGTAAAGCACTTTAAGCGAGGAGGAGGCTACCGAGATTAATACTCTTGGATAGTGGACGTTACTCGCAGAATAAGCACCGGCTAACTCTGTGCCAGCAGCCGCGGTAATACAGAGGGTGCAAGCGTTAATCGGATTTACTGGGCGTAAAGCGCGCGTAGGTGGCCAATTAAGTCAAATGTGAAATCCCCGAGCTTAACTTGGGAATTGCATTCGATACTGGTTGGCTAGAGTATGGGAGAGGATGGTAGAATTCCAGGTGTAGCGGTGAAATGCGTAGAGATCTGGAGGAATACCGATGGCGAAGGCAGCCATCTGGCCTAATACTGACACTGAGGTGCGAAAGCATGGGGAGCAAACAGGATTAGATACCCTGGTAGTCCATGCCGTAAACGATGTCTACTAGCCGTTGGGGCCTTTGAGGCTTTAGTGGCGCAGCTAACGCGATAAGTAGACCGCCTGGGGAGTACGGTCGCAAGACTAAAACTCAAATGAATTGACGGGGGCCCGCACAAGCGGTGGAGCATGTGGTTTAATTCGATGCAACGCGAAGAACCTTACCTGGTCTTGACATAGTAAGAACTTTCCAGAGATGGATTGGTGCCTTCGGGAACTTACATACAGGTGCTGCATGGCTGTCGTCAGCTCGTGTCGTGAGATGTTGGGTTAAGTCCCGCAACGAGCGCAACCCTTTTCCTTATTTGCCAGCGGGTTAAGCCGGGAACTTTAAGGATACTGCCAGTGACAAACTGGAGGAAGGCGGGGACGACGTCAAGTCATCATGGCCCTTACGACCAGGGCTACACACGTGCTACAATGGTCGGTACAAAGGGTTGCTACCACGCGAGTGGATGCTAATCTCAAAAAGCCGATCGTAGTCCGGATTGGAGTCTGCAACTCGACTCCATGAAGTCGGAATCGCTAGTAATCGCGGATCAGAATGCCGCGGTGAATACGTTCCCGGGCCTTGTACACACCGCCCGTCACACCATGGGAGTTTGTTGCACCAGAAGTAGGTAGTCTAACCTTAGGGGGGACGCTTACCACGGTGTGGCAGATGACTGGGGTGAAGTCGTAACAAGGTAGCCGTAGGGGAACCTGCGGCTGGATCACCTCCTTAACGAAAGATTGACGATTGGTAAGAATCCACAACAAGTTGTTCTTCATACGATGTATCTGAGGGTCTGTAGCTCAGTTGGTTAGAGCACACGCTTGATAAGCGTGGGGTCACAAGTTCAAGTCTTGTCAGACCCACCAAATCTGACTAACGAAGCATGAAAGTGCTGAAGCAAACAGAACAGAACGATACATTGACTTATTGATAAGCTGGGGACTTAGCTTAGTTGGTAGAGCGCCTGCTTTGCACGCAGGAGGTCAGGAGTTCGACTCTCCTAGTCTCCACCAAATTTCAAGATCATAAAAGCACTGCTTTTACTTGAAATTTAAGCAAGAAGCTACGCTTCGCGCAGTATGTAAGCATACAGTGATGAAGTTGTTTAGTTCCTAAGCGATCAGGTGTTTAGATCCTAGAGATTAACAAGTACAAGCGTTATGATACGCGCACTTGATAATCTCTGTGATTTATCACAGTTTCCTGACCTGACGAAGGCTGGAAAAATCATTAACAGAATATATTTGAGTTGAAATAATTTGTTCAAACTCGTTTTTAAGATCAACACTAACAGTGATTTATTACTGTGATGTGAAGATTAAAGAAATGAGTTCTAGCGAAATTAACTGAATCAAGCGTTTTGGTATATGAATCTAATTGAAGCTGTACAGTAGTTGAATCTACGAAACGCCAACTGTATGAGAGTGTTGAAAGACACAATCTGTTGCTTATCCCACTTGTAAGGATAAACGACTGTTTGGGGTTGTATAGTCAAGTAATTAAGTGCATGTGGTGGATGCCTTGGCAGTCAGAGGCGAAGAAAGACGTGATAGCCTGCGAAAAGCTCCGGGGAGGCGGCAAATATCCTGTGATCCGGAGATGTCTGAATGGGGAAACCCACTTACCATAAGGTAGGTATTGCAACATGAATACATAGTGTTGCAAGGCGAACGAGGGGAAGTGAAACATCTCAGTACCCTTAGGAAAAGAAATCAATTGAGATTCCCTCAGTAGCGGCGAGCGAAAGGGGAAGAGCCCATTAAGTCATATAAGTTCTAGTGGAACGCTCTGGGAAGTGCGACCGTAGACGGTGATAGTCCTGTACACGAAAGGGCTTATATGATGATGTCGAGTAGGGCGAGGCACGTGAAACCTTGTCTGAATATGGGGGGACCATCCTCCAAGGCTAAATACTCCTGACTGACCGATAGTGAACCAGTACCGTGAGGGAAAGGCGAAAAGAACCCCTGTGAGGGGAGTGAAATAGATCCTGAAACCGCATGCATACAAGCAGTGGGAGCCGACTTGTTCGGTGACTGCGTACCTTTTGTATAATGGGTCAGCGACTTATATTCAGTAGCAAGGTTAACCGCATAGGGGAGCCGTAGGGAAACCGAGTCTTAATAGGGCGTTTAGTTGCTGGGTATAGACCCGAAACCAGGTGATCTATCCATGAGCAGGTTGAAGGTTGGGTAACACTAACTGGAGGACCGAACCCACTGTCGTTGAAAAGCCAGGGGATGACTTGTGGATAGGGGTGAAAGGCTAATCAAACTTGGTGATAGCTGGTTCTCCCCGAAAGCTATTTAGGTAGCGCCTCGGACGAATACCATTGGGGGTAGAGCACTGTTTCGGCTAGGGGGTCATCCCGACTTACCAAACCGATGCAAACTCCGAATACCAATGAGTACTATCCGGGAGACAGACTGCGGGTGCTAACGTCCGTAGTCAAGAGGAAAACAATCCAGACCGCCAGCTAAGGCCCCAAAATTATAGTTAAGTGGGAAACGATGTGGGAAGGCATAGACAGCTAGGAGGTTGGCTTAGAAGCAGCCACCCTTTAAAGAAAGCGTAATAGCTCACTAGTCGAGTCGGCCTGCGCGGAAGATGTAACGGGGCTAAAACTATATGCCGAAGCTGCGGATGCATAATTTATTATGCGTGGTAGGGGAGCGTTCTGTAAGCCGATGAAGGTGGATTGAGAAGTCTGCTGGAGGTATCAGAAGTGCGAATGCTGACGTGAGTAACGACAATGCGAGTGAAAAACTCGCACGCTGAAAGACCAAGGGTTCCAGTCCAACGTTAATCGGGGCTGGGTGAGTCGACCCCTAAGGCGAGGCCGAGAGGCGTAGTCGATGGGAAATTGGTTAATATTCCAATACTTCTGTGTAATGCGATGAGAGGACGGAGAAGGTTAAGTCAGCCTGGCGTTGGTTGTCCAGGTGGAAGGTTGTAGGCATGTATCTTAGGCAAATCCGGGGTACTCTATGCTGAGAACTGATAGCAAGCTGTACTTGTACAGTGAAGTGGCTGATACCATGCTTCCAGGAAAAGTCTCTAAGCTTCAGTTACACAGGAATCGTACCCGAAACCGACACAGGTGGTCAGGTCGAGTAGACCAAAGCGCTTGAGAGAACTCTGCTGAAGGAACTAGGCAAAATGGTACCGTAACTTCGGGAGAAGGTACGCTGTTGTCTGTGATAGGACTTGCTCCTTGAGCGGCCGACAGCCTCAGAAACCAGGCCCCTGCAACTGTTTATTAAAAACATAGCACTCTGCAAACACGAAAGTGGACGTATAGGGTGTGATGCCTGCCCGGTGCTGGAAGGTTAATTGATGGGGTTAGCGTAAGCGAAGCTCTTGATCGAAGCCCCAGTAAACGGCGGCCGTAACTATAACGGTCCTAAGGTAGCGAAATTCCTTGTCGGGTAAGTTCCGACCTGCACGAATGGCATAATGATGGGGGCGCTGTCTCCAGCAGAGACTCAGTGAAATCGAATTCGCCGTGAAGATGCGGTGTACCCGCGGCTAGACGGAAAGACCCCGTGAACCTTTACTGCAGCTTGACATTGAACTTTGATCTTACTTGTGTAGGATAGGTGGGAGGCTTTGAAGTCGCGACGCTAGTTGCGATGGAGCCGTCCTTGAAATACCACCCTGGTAATATTGAGGTTCTAACTCTGTCCCGTTATCCGGGACGAGGACCATGTCTGGTGGGTAGTTTGACTGGGGCGGTCTCCTCCTAAAGAGTAACGGAGGAGTACGAAGGTGCGCTCAGCGTGGTCGGAAATCACGCGTAGAGTATAAAGGCAAAAGCGCGCTTAACTGCGAGACCCACAAGTCGAGCAGGTACGAAAGTAGGTCTTAGTGATCCGGTGGTTCTGTATGGAAGGGCCATCGCTCAACGGATAAAAGGTACTCTGGGGATAACAGGCTGATACCGCCCAAGAGTTCATATCGACGGCGGTGTTTGGCACCTCGATGTCGGCTCATCTCATCCTGGGGCTGAAGCAGGTCCCAAGGGTATGGCTGTTCGCCATTTAAAGAGGTACGCGAGCTGGGTTTAGAACGTCGTGAGACAGTTCGGTCCCTATCTACCGTGGGCGTTGGAAATTTGAGAGGATCTGCTCCTAGTACGAGAGGACCAGAGTGGACGAACCTCTGGTGTACCGGTTGTCACGCCAGTGGCATCGCCGGGTAGCTATGTTCGGAAGGGATAACCGCTGAAAGCATCTAAGCGGGAAGCCTACCTCAAGATAAGATTTCCCCGAGACTTTATGTCTCCTAAAGAGCCGTTGAAGACTACGACGTTGATAGGTTGGATGTGGAAGCATAGTGATATGTGAAGCTGACCAATACTAATTGCTCGTGAGGCTTGACTATACAACACCCAAGCAGTTGTATATAAAGCATCAATTGATTTCATATTGATCTAACGATCAGACGAAGCCTTGATTTAGTTAAGCTAATCGAACAAACTACTGCAACTCAGATATATCTGTTAATGAACGATGTTCAAAGCACTGCTTTGAACAGAGTGCAAGATTTGAAGAAAGCTAAGGCAGCCATAAGACCTCAGTAAGTAATCATACCAGTTGTGCTGGCGACCATAGCAAGAGTGAACCACCTGATCCCTTCCCGAACTCAGAAGTGAAACCTCTTAGCGCTGATGGTAGTGTGGGGTTACCCATGTGAGAGTAAGTCATCGCCAGCTCATTATTCGAAACACCCCCTTCGTTAGAAGGGGGTGTTTTTTATGTGTAAAAAATATAAATAAAACTTCAAAATTAAATCGTTTTATAGCTTTTAAAATGTATCTATTTACCTTTCTCTGCTGAATTTACATCAGGAATTCTGTATCTTGATGTTAATTTGAACAATAAATCAGTATGGAGAAGATAATGTTGTCGCAATTTAAAATAAAAATTCTACTCAGTTGTTGTGCTTTAGCGTTTACTGCCTGTCATGCAGAGAATTCATCTTCTAGAAGTACTCAAGAGACCTCTACATCAGCTGCCAAATCGGATGCAGTCTCTTCAAACTTGCAAAAATATAAGACCGAACAGGTTGCTCAATTTAATGAACCATGGGCGATTACTACTTTAAATGATGGCCGGCTATTGGTTACTGAGCGTAAAGGAAAATTGCAGCTCTTTGATCCAAAAACCAAGAAAAAAATCGAGGTGAAAGGTATACCCCAGGTTGCGTATGGGGGCCAAGGCGGCTTAGGTGAAGTTGCTTTACATCCAGATTTTGCAAAGAATCGATGGGTATATCTGAGTTATGCTGAAAAGGGTCAAGGTGGATATGGTGCTGTGGTCGTTCGTGGCAAACTTGATTTGAGACAGTCTACCCCCCAACTGAAACAGATTGAACGGATCTGGACGCAAGTGCCGAAATTTTCAGGCCAGGGACATTATGCCCATCGGATTGTATTCGGGTCGGATGGTAAGTTATGGATCAGTTCAGGAGAACGTCAGCAATTCAACCCTGCACAGGACATGCAATCTAATGCCGGTAAGATTATTCGCCTGAATGATGATGGCTCAATCCCTGCCGATAATCCGTTTATGACTCAGGGTAAAATTGCCCAGCAGGTCTGGAGTCTTGGACACCGTAATCCTCTAGGCATGGCTTTTGATCCGAAAGGGCAGCTTTGGGTGATCGAAATGGGACCGAAAGGCGGCGATGAACTGAACAAGATTGTCAAAGCTAAAAATTATGGTTATCCGTTAGTGTCTAATGGCAATCATTATGATGGCAAGCCGATTCCTGATCACAGTACCCGACCTGAATTTGAAGCCCCGGCACTGGATTGGACTCCGGTAATTTCTCCTTCAGATTTAATATTTTATACGGCTAATGTCTTCCCGCAATGGAAAAATAAGGCGATTGCGACCGGTCTGTCTTCCAAGGCGATTGTGATTGTGGATACGAACCAGACCCCAGTGAAAGAAGTTCAGCGTCTGGATATGAAAGAGCGGATTCGCGGGGTTGCTCAGGCACAGGATGGTTCACTGTGGGTGATTCAAGATGGTCCGCAAGCAGCTCTGTTAAAAATGACAGCACCTTAATCCTCTGCTTTTAGGATGCTTATCTAAATATGAAATATTGAATAAGCTGACCATCTGAATAAAAATCTTTTTAAGCTGATGCTGGCATGAAAGAAAAAGGCCTCTACATCCTGTGAAGGCCTTTTCATATTCTGTTAAAGGTATAATGTCTGTTATACCGATCAGCATCCTGCTACGTGATTTTTTTTATTTTTCTTACAAGACTTCCTGTCTTGGTATGATCTGAATATAGCCTGAAGCGACGCAGCGCAATAGGGCAGTTTAGCTGCATAGATTGTAGGTCAAAGCCGACAGCCGAATTTTAAAAAGATAAATTCAAAAATACTGTTTCAATATGATCTTTTGACCAAATCATAAACTGCGGTGATGATTTTGCTGCATTTTAGCGAGAGAATACTCTTTTGATATACATCAACTGATTTAAATAAAACGTCGATAAAATAATAAAAAGGAAACTCCTATGCCTACGATTCAAATTGAAGTTCGGCAACAATATCCTCAAGCAGTTGAGGAACAATTGCTCAACAACGTATTTCATTGTGTACAAACCGCCTTTCAGATGCCTGAATATGATCGTAATATTCGTCTGGTCGTGCATGAAGCGCATCGTTTTCATTATATGAGCCATTTAGCTCAGCCTGAATATTTTACCTTGATCAGTATTGACTGTTTTGCTGGCCGCAGTCTGGAGACCAAGCGCAATTTATATCAGCAGATGGTCAAAAGTCTCGGAGAAATCGGCATTCCTGCAGATCATATTCTGATTCATCTGAGAGAAAGTGCACTAGAAAATTGGGAGATCCGGGGAGGGCAGGCCGCCTGTGATGTTGATCTCGGCTTTAAGGTTGATGTTTGATGCATTCCGATCACTACTCTAGTTAAACCTAAAGTTTAAACAGAAAAGCCTCAACATCCTGTCGAGGCTTTTCTGGATTTGCTTCTCAGATCTGACTCCTGTCTAATCTGTCAACGTCCTGTTGATTGGCGCTTTTTATTGTTGTCGTATCGCTTTGCAGACTTCCTGTCTGTCTATGTACTCACTATAGCCTCGCATAAAATGACTGCATAGCGGCTAAACTCTGCGCTGCATGTAGGCTAAAACGTACAGGGCTGTCGTCCAGTCATTAAGCACTGACATATTGAATCAGTCTATCCACTACAGCTTTTAAGTTTTTATTATCAAATTCATTGCCTTGGAAGGAATAATCTTTGTTGCGTGCAAAGATGTCACGGATTTCGATCACGGCATTGGTATCTACCAGTCCAAGTTGAGTGCCGACTTGACGAATCTGGTCAATCGAACGTGATCCGTTGGTCGCACCATAACCAATATAAGCTGCCGGTTTGCCTTGCCATTCCTTGCCGAGATAATCCAGGGCATTTTTCAGGGCAGGGCTATAGCCATGATTGTATTCAGGCGTGACAAAAATAAAGGCATCGCCAAGCGCAATCTTGTCGGCCCAGTCTTGCTGTTTGGGCTGATCATAAATCCCGGTCAATGGGGGATGAGCACCAGAAAACAGCGGAAGATCCCATTCTTTTAGATCGACAATTTCAGTTTCCAAAGTGCTAAAGGCATAACTTTTAATTTCCTGCAGTACCCAGTGCGCCACTTTAATCGCAGTACGTCCCTCACGAACACTCCCAACCACAATATAAATTTTCATGTTTCATCCTTTCTTCGGGTCTGATCATCAAATTAATCAGATTTCAGGAAGGTGACTAGAGATGATTTGTATCCGGAAAATAAAAAGCTCCCGAAGGAGCTTTTTTAAAATCAGTTAATTAGCTGAGGTTTTACATCAGTTTAATGCCTTGCTGACCCGCAGGTGTCACTTTAAAGATTTCCACTTCAAAGGTGATGTTTTTGCCTGCCAATGGATGGTTAAAGTCCACTTCAGTGATGTCATCATTCACCGATCTCACCACGCCATACAGGGTGGCTTTGGCTTTGTCTTCAAACTCGATCATGTGACCTTCGATCGGACGTTCTCCGAACTTCACCGTATCAAATTTCTGGATGTTTTCTGGATTCCATGGACCAAAAGCATCTTCTGGCGGCAGGCTCACCGTACGACGGTCACCGGCACGTAAACCAAACAATGCTTTTTCAAAACCAGGCAGTAAATTGCCATCACCAATCACCAGGCTGACCGGTTCTTCACGGCTACGGGTATTGTCAATTTCCACGCCATTTTCGATTGCGACAGAAAAGTGCAGCTCGACTTTAGAACCGTCTGCAACCCGGGTTTCTTCGTTAGGATGAATAAAATCAGTCATGTTGTGCTTGCGCCCGTTGAATTCGATGTTTTTCTAAGAAAAAGGTATCAATCAGCATCAGAATAGTGCCTACAGTAATAGCACTATCTGCGATATTGAACGCAGGGAAGTGGCTGTTCTGGTAATACACATGAATAAAATCGACTACATAGCCGAGGCTGACCCGGTCGATTAAATTACCGATGGCACCACCCAGAATCAGGGCAATCGCCAATGGTAAAATTTTCATGTCTTTTGGCATGCGCATCAGCCAAAACACAAAGATTACAGACACTAAACCTGCCAGTGAAGTAAAGAAATAGCGTTGCCAACCACCGGCATCGGACAGGAAACTAAAGGCAGCGCCATAGTTATGTAGCAGTGTCCAATTTAAAAAGGGCAGCACAGGAACAGGATCTGCATAGTTCAGATTTGTCACTGCAATCCATTTGGTCCATTGATCCAGAATGATCGCCAGAATGGCCAGTCCAACCCACCATAAATTATGTGGATAGAACTGGAATAAGCCCTTTTTGGTGTGGGTATTAGGCATATTTTCTCTCTTCGCCTTGGCCTGTAGGAAGGTTGATGATACAACGACCGCATAGACCAGGATGTGCAGAATGTGTATTTACATCTGGTAATACATGCCAGCAACGTACGCATTTTTCGCCATCAGCTGCTGAAACTTTCACATTCAAGCCTTCAAGATCAGACGCTTCACCTTGTGCTGCATCAAACTCATTGACGATCACTTGTGATGTGATCAGTACGAAACGAAGCTCATCACTTAACTTATCTAGCACTGCTTTTAATTCGGCATTTGCCCAAAGTTCAACTTTGGCAGACAAGTTAGAACCGACAGTTTTCGCGGTACGTGCAGTTTCAATGAATTTGTTTACTGCAGATTTCACGGCAATGAGCGTTTGCCATTCAGCTTCAGATACTACATTTGCAGTTGAAGCCACAGGAATATCATACCATTCAGCCGTGAACACGTATTTCTCTGATTGCTCAGGAATTAACGGCCAAGCTTCTTGTGCAGTGAAGCTCAGGATTGGTGACATCCAACGCACGAATGCTTGTACCAAGTGATACAACGCAGTTTGTGCAGAATGACGTGCTTGCGAATCCGCTTTCGTGGTGTATTGACGGTCTTTGATGATGTCTAAGTAGAAACCACCCAAGTCATTGATACAGAAATTAGTCAGAGCAGTCGTTACGATATGGAAGTTCATATCTTCGTATGCTTTCTTAATGGTTTCTTGCACTTCAGATGCACGTTGCAGAATGTATTGATCCAGCGCGATCAATTGATCTACAGGAAGCGCATCTGTTGATGGTTTGAAGCCATTCAGGTTAGCAAGCAAGAAACGAAGCGTGTTACGGATACGACGATAACCGTCAGAGGCACGGCTAAAGATTTCTTTACCAGCGGTCATTTCATAACGGTAATCCGCAGAGGCGATCCAGAAACGTAAACCATCCGCACCCATATCTTTAATGATGTCTTGCGGCGTGATCACGTTACCGATCGACTTGGACATCTTGCGGCCTTTTTCATCCACGACGAAACCGTGAGTCAATAGACCTTTATATGGCGCACGTTCGTTAATCGCAATCGAGGTCAATAACGACGACTGGAACCAGCCACGGTGCTGGTCTGAACCTTCAAGGTACAAATCAGCAGGATCAGTCAGTTCTTCACGTTCACGCAGTACCGCATAGTGCGTTGTACCAGAGTCAAACCAGACATCTAATGTGTCACGAACTGCGTTGTATTGTTCAGCATCCGCACCGATAAACTCAGAGGCATCACGGTTATACCAGCCATCAATGCCTTCTTGCTCGATCAGCTTAGCCACTTCTTCAATCAGTTCAGGCGTACGTGGGTGCAATTCATTGGTGTCTTTGTGTACGAAGAACGGAATTGGCACACCCCAAGTACGTTGACGTGAAATACACCAGTCCGGACGACCTTCAATCATCGCCTGGATACGGTTTTTACCCCAGTCCGGTACAAAGCTGATATCGTTTTCAATCGCATTCAGTGCATTTTGACGCAGACCTTTGGCATCCATGCTGATGAACCATTGTGGGGTCGCACGGAAGATAATCGGGGTTTTATGGCGCCAGCAATGCGGGTAGCTATGCTTGATCACCACGTGTGCCCAAAGCTTGGTCGCTTCAGTCAATGCTGCAATGATTTTTGGATTGGCTTTGTAGATGTGCTCGCCCGGGAAGATTGGCGACGTTGGTAAATACACACCATTACCACCGACTGGGTTTTCAACTTTCAAGTTATACTGTAAGCCAACTTTATAGTCGTCCACACCGTGACCCGGTGCAGTATGTACAGCACCTGTACCGCTAGCATCGGTGACGTGTTCACCCAAGATCACTGGCACTTGGCGCTCAGCAATTAAAGGATGTTGAAGAACTAAATTCTCAAGTTTTGCACCTGTGAATTCAGCAAGCACTTCAAATGCAGTAAAGCCATAACGCTGAGTTGCAGACTCAACCAATGATTTCGCAAGGATGAAGTTTTGTGATGCTTTGTTTTCACCAGTTGCTTTCACCAGTTGGTATTCAAGTTCAGCGTGTAATGCAACCGCTTGGTTGGCAGGCATGGTCCAAGGCGTTGTTGTCCAAATCACGATATCCGTACGATCAGCGATTTCTACGCCGACACGTGCAGATAAATCAGCAAGGTCTACAACCGTGAAACCGACGTCAATTGCGTCAGATTTTTTATCTTCGTATTCAACTTCAGCTTCAGCGAGTGATGAACCACAGTCTAAACACCAGTTGACTGGTTTCAGACCTGGCTCGATATGACCTGCTTTCGCGATTGCACCCAATGAACGTACGATGTCAGCTTCTTGTTTGAAGTTCATCGTTAAGTAAGGATTGTCCCAATCCCCGAATACGCCCATACGTACGAAGTCTTTCTTTTGAAGCTCAACTTGGGTGTAGGCATATTCACGGCAGGCTTTACGGAAGGTAGATGCATCCACTTTTACGCCGACTTTACCGACTTTTTCTTCGACTTTGAGTTCGATTGGCAAACCGTGACAGTCCCAGCCCGGTACATACGGTGCATCAAAACCATCCATGACACGACTTTTGATAATGATGTCTTTGAGTACTTTGTTGACCGCATGACCCAAATGGATTTGACCATTGGCATAAGGAGGGCCGTCATGAAGCACGTATTTTTTCTTGCCAATACGCGATTCACGAATCTGCTGATAAATGTTGTCGGCATACCACTCTTCTAACCATTTCGCTTCACGTACTGCCAAATTTGCTTTCATTGCAAAGTCAGTACCTGGGAGGTTTAGCGTGGCTTTATAGTCCACTGCATTTTCAGGAGTTTGCTTATCGCTCATGCAAGTCGTCTTCCAATCTAATCAGTTATGTCACTGACACGTTTTACAATAAAAATATGGGATATTAAAAGGGAAATGTGGGGTGATTTCGACGAAACTCAAGCAGTTTCTCGACATCATCATCAATTCCGGCTTTTAGCGCTTCAAGCGAAGGATAGTCCTTTTCGCCATGTAAATAGTTTAAGAACGTCACCCGCATCAACAGGCCATACAGATTAGCAGAAACATCTGGAAAATGTACTTCTAATCGCCACTCTGGATGTGCTTGTTTGATGGCTGGACGTGTGCCGACATGACCTGCCCCAAACAGAGCAGTGGGGTCATAACCTGCAATGCCTGTTTGCGCTGCAGAATCGGCTTTTACCTTGTCTTTTAAGGATAGGGTTTCGCAAATGACTTCCACCCCGTAAATGCCATTCAGACAGGGCTTATGACGGTTGAGCCGTACATTAATGGTGGGGAAATCAATGGTTCGACCAATCTGATCACCATATTGCACCCGCCCGGTAATGCTATAAGGACGACCCAGCAATTGTGCGGCCAAGGCTAAATCACCGGCTTGTAAGGTCTGGCGAATCCGGGTGGAACTGACACGCTCACCATCTAGAGCAATGGTATTTAAATTGGTGACTTCAAAGCCGTAATTGCGCAAGAATTCACTGTTGCCTTGGCGGTTTTTACCAAAGTGAAAATCATCGCCCAAGACCAGATGCCGGGCATTCAGTTTTTCTTTTAAAATGTCGGCAAAGGCTTCTGCAGTCAGGCTGCGAAAAGTATGGTCAAATTTCGCCACTGCGATATAGTCCACACCCAGCTCAGTCAGATATTCAACTTTTTCACGCAATGATGAAATACGCGGTGGAGCATCATAACCCTGAAAGTATTCAAGTGGTTGCGGCTCGAAAATCATCACTACAGATTTTAAACCCTGTGCTTTGGCCACCTGTTGCAGCTGACGGATCATCGCCTGATGGCCTAAATGCACGCCGTCAAAATTACCGATGGTCACGGCAGTTTTGGGTAATTCAGAATGAGAGGCTAAAGCATTTAGACGGAGCAGCTGCATGGGCAAATCAAGTGCTTAGAAATATCGAGAGGCTATATATTGCCATAATCTCGCGCTTTCGTCTTGCTGTTGTGTTTTTATGCAATATTTTTCTTGAAAATTCATCTTCCTTGGAATTGAGTCGGCTGGTTTTTCTACGCACTAAGTATATTTGATCAGAGCACTGATGCTTTTCATTCAGCCGGTTTTGTTTTCTAATGTCAGGGTTTTTCTTGATATCAGGTGTTTCGAATGTCCGATCTGGCGCTCATCATGGCTCTACCCAATGAATCCAAAGGCTTGTTTGAAGCAGAAGGCATTCAGGTACATTACAGCGGGATTGGCAAAGTCAACGCGGCCTTTAAAGCCTTTGAGGTGATTCAGAACACCGGTTGCAGTACCTTGCTGAATTTGGGAAGCGCGGGGAGTTCGCATTTCAATGCGCATGAACTGGTCGAAGTCACGCAATTTGTACAGCGTGATATGGATGTGTCGCCCCTCGGCTTTGAGGTCGGTATGACCCCGATGGATCAGCATTTCCCGGGTGCGATTGAGCTGGATTCTTTCTTTGACCATTTGCCGAAAGGGATTTGTGGAACAGGCGACAGCTTTGAAACCGGTATTTCAAAAGTGGCGTGTAATCTGGTCGATATGGAAGGCTATGCCTTGGCCAAAGTCTGTAAAAAGCTGGGCGTTCGGCTGATTTCAGTGAAATACATTACTGATGGAGCCAATGAGACTGCGCATCTGGATTGGGAAGAAAATCTGTTATTGGGTGCGAAAAAATTATTAGATTTATATCAAATGGTAAAATAAATAGGAAGGTTAAGTTTGCTCGGCGACCATAGCAGCTATGGTCGTGTGCCAATCAGAAGCGCTTGCTTATTTATCCGTGCGTGGAATCACGCCGTATAACATCATGTGTACCGTATGCTGGATAATGCGTTGCTGCATGCTGCGGTTACGCAAGGTTTTACCCGTGACCATTTCCATTTGGGTCGCAAAGTCTGCATAGTTCTGGGTAATCGCCCAAATATTCAGAATCAGTAACTCAGGATCAATATCTGCAGAAATCTTGCCTTGCTCCTGCCAGTTGGAAATTACTTTGGCTTTACGCTTGACCAGTTTTTTCAGCGGACCTTTTAAAATTTCCAGAATATGCGGTGCACCTTGAATCACCTCCAAAGCAAATAAACGGGATGCTTTAGGCTGGGTACGCGACACTTCAATTTTTTGCATCAAATAATTGGTGATCGCTTCTTCAGGTTCAAGTTCAGCTTCCAGGGTTTGTAAAGGCGCCAGCCATTTTTGTAAAACGGTGGTTAATACCTCGACATACAGGGCTTCTTTATTTTCATAATAATAGAAAATATTCGACTTATGCATTTCTGCAATTTGTGCGATTTCATCCAGGCTTGCCCCATTAAAACCATATAGGGAAAATACGTCTAGTGCAGCATTTAGCAGCTGATTGCGTTTTTGAGTACTCTTTTTTTGTTCCATTAGCAAATATAAAAAACAATGAAAAAGGGAATCCTCAATTGTACGGCAAATCATCAGATTTGTGCACACAGTCACAGGCTAATTTTTTGAATAATGATGATTTATTCTCTAGATCAATATTTTAAACAGGCTAAATGCATCTATACCAGGAGAAAAATTCAAGTTTCTGAAAATACTTCATTTATTCATCTTTTTTCTTCATCAATTGAAGAGAAGAATAATACTGAAATGAATCTGATGAAAATGTATTCTTATGGAGATAAATGTATTTTTATAAGAATAAGACCCAAAACCATGCGCGATTTTGGGTTGGATTGGGTATTCAGGTCGCTAAAACTGCCTGCAAGACCTCCTGTTCTAGTTCTGCAAATGTCACACTTTTTTGCCGGGGACGTGGCAAATTGACCTTAAATTCTTTGGCAATATGGCCTTTGTCCAGCAAGATAATCCGGTCTGCCAATTGCACTGCTTCACTGACATCGTGCGTGACCAGAATGGTGGTAAAGCCTTGCTCGGTCCAGAGACGTTCAATCAGGTTCTGCATTTCCAGACGTGTCAGGGCATCCAAGGCGCCGAGCGGTTCATCCAGCAGTAGAATACGCGGCTGATGCGATAATGCCCGCGCCAAGGCGGTACGTTGCCGTTGTCCTCCAGAAAGCTGTGAAGGCCACAGTCCAGTTTTTTCTTTGAGTCCGACCTTTTCCAGCATTTGCGAAGCTTTGGCATGCTGCTCCTTCGGTAAACCGAGTTGAACATTCTGTTCGATGCTGCGCCAGGGCAGCAGGCGAGGGTCCTGAAACATCACCCGGATATCATCGGTAGTAATGCCTTCGCGAATATGCCGGGCTGACTTAAACTTGATTTCGCCGTAGCTTTGCTGTTCCAGATCGGCAATCAGGCGCAATAAGGTACTTTTACCACAACCGCTGCGACCAACAATTGCCAGAAATTCACCCGGCTGGATATGCAGGTCCAGATCTTCCAGAACCTTGACCGAACCGTAAAACTTGTGCAGCTGTTCAATGATAATTTCGGCACCGATCACTGCAGCAGGATTGATCTCTGCCGCAGGTTGGTCCAGTGGCACAATCGGGTCATTGGCATGACGCCCTAAACTGAGATCAGTCATCACATGCTCCTCATTTATTCTTTATTTTTGATAGCCGGCATGCCAGCGCAGCAGGAATCGCTCTAAGGCCACGGCCAGAACATCGGCCAGTTTGCCGAGCAGGGCATACAATAAAATACCTACCAGAACCACGTCAGTTTGCAAAAATTCACGTGCATTCATGGTCATATAACCAATACCAGACTGGGCGGAAATGGTTTCGGCCACGATTAACAATACCCAGACCAGACCTAGAGAAAAACGCAGTCCGACCAGAATTGACGGCATCGCACCCGGCAGAATAATTTCTTTATACAGTTGCCAGCGAGTTAAGCCATAGCTTTTGCCCATCTCGATCAATTGCGGATCGACGGAACGAATCCCATGATAGGTATTGATATAAATCGGGAAAAATACCCCAATCGCCACCAGAAACAATTTGGCAGATTCATCAATCCCGAACCATAAGATGACTAGGGGAATGAGTGCCAGTGCAGGAATATTGCGGATCATCTGCAAGGTGGTGTCGAGCAGGGTAGAGGCAGTTTTGGATGAACCATTTAACAGACCCAGCAATAGGCCCAAACCACCACCTACCAATAATCCGCTGATGGCACGTCCTGCACTGACTTGCACATGCGTCCACAGTTCACCGCTGAGCAATAAATTCCAGAAGGCTAAAACCACGGCACTCGGTGCAGGCAGAATCCGGCTTTCCAGCAGGCCTGTGCTAGAGGCAATTTGCCAAACTGCAATCAAGAAAATTGGAACCAGCCAGGGCAGCAGATGCTGCTCCAGAATTGTTCCACGTGAAACCTGCTTTGGGGTCAGGGTTTCAACGGAACCGACTTTTGACATTAAGCAGACTCCTTAATTTTCTCAGCCTGCTTGTTCTCGTCCGGTGTGTAGTTGTTCGCCACGATTTCACCAAATGGACCGGTCAAGTTTGGTTGAGTGAGTTTTTGCTGGGTTTCCAGTGGAAGTAAAGGGAATACCAGTTCTGCAAAACGGATGGATTCTTCCAGATGTGGATAGCCTGAGAAAATAAAGGTGCTGATCCCCAGATCGGCATATTCCTGGATACGTGTAGCGACAGTTTCCGGATCGCCGACCAGTGCCGTACCTGCACCACCACGAACCAGACCCACACCTGCCCAGAGGTTTGGAGAAACTTCGAGTTTGCTGCGATCGCCATTGTGCAGTTCTGCCATACGGCGCTGACCGACCGAGTCCATGGATTTGAACTTGGCTTGGGCTGCAGCGATAGTGGCATCATCCACATATTGAATCAGTTCTTCAGCCGCCGCCCAGGCCTGCTCATTGGTTTCGCGTACGATCACGTGTAAACGGATCCCGTAATTCAGTTCACGACCTTTAGCTGCAGCCTTGGCTTTTACCACTGCAATTTTTTCTTTGACTGCTGCCGGTGGCTCGCCCCAGGTCAAGTAAGTATCGACCTGATCCGTGGCCAGCTCAATGGCATCATCCGATGAGCCACCAAACCATAAAGGCGGATGCGGCTGCTGAATGGGTGGATACAGCAATTTTGCATCATCGACACTTAAGCGTTCACCATGGAATGTGAAGCTTTCACCAGTATGCGAGCGTTTTAAAATTTCACGCCAGATGGTGGTGTATTCGGTCGCCGTTTTATAGCGGGTTGTGTGATCTTCATAGACGCCGTCACCTTTTAGTTCCTGTTCATCACCGCCAGTCACCAGATTCAGCAGCACCCGGCCATTGGACAAGCGGTCAAAGGTCGCGGTCATACGTGCAGCCAGTGCCGGAGTGGTCACGCCTGGACGCAGCGCCACCAGGAATTTTAATTTTTTGGTCGCATCAATCAGGCTGGCTGCGGTTAACCATGGATCTTCACAAGAACGGCCAGTCGGAATTAGCACCCCTTCATAACCTAAGTTATCTACCGCAACGGCAATCTGCTTCATGTAGGTATGATCTACAACACGTGCGCCCTTGCTGGTGCCTAAGTAACGACTGTCGCCATGAGTGGGGATAAACCAGAAAATTTTCATGTGATATTCCTTAAATTAAATCATCTTGTTTGTTCATCAATGTGTGGCTGCTGGCGACCAGATCTGTTGCTGGACGCTGATGGTTTTGGGAATCAGTTGAACCTGCTGGAAGAGATCGGCAATATTCTGTTGGGCTTTTATCACTTCCGGAGTTAAAGGTTGAACCGGCGAAGGTTTAAGACGACGCTCAAATGCAACTTTCGCCACTTCTGGTTTCAGACCGGTACTTTTCTGATAAATATCTAGAGCTACAGTCTGATTTTTAAGAATCCACTGGTCAGAGGCATTTAAAGCCTGAATAAACTTCCCGGGGCTATCCGGATGCTTCCGAATAAATTCGGGATTGCCGATATAAAAGGAGTAGGTTTGTGGAAAGTCACTGGATTCAATCAGCACCTTAACCTGGCTGTCGAACTCGGCTGCACCCAGAAAGGGATCCCAGATTGCCCAGGCATCAATGGCTTTTTTGTCAAAAGCAGCACGTGCATCCGCAGGGGGAAGCCAAATGGCTTGAATCTCTGACCACTCCAATCCTGCTTTTTCCAGGGTTTTGGCCAGAAGTTCATGGGCACTTGAACCTTTTTGAACCGCGATCCGTTTTCCTTTCAACTGTTGAATGTTTTGAATCGCACTGTCTTTCGGCACGACCACGGCCAAAGAATTTCCCGCCACTTTTTCAAAGGCCACGTAGCTCAGGGCTTTGTCTGCCGCCTGTGCAAAAATAGGCGGAGTATTTCCCACATAGCCATAATCCACTGCACCGACCGCTAAGGCTTCCAGCATTTGTGGACCTGCCGGAAACTCTTTCCATTCAATTTTGGCATTCGGGAATTGTTGTTCTAATAGCTTTTCATCGCGTGCCACCAGTAGATTCAAGGCTGATTTCTGAAAGCCAATCGCAATGGTTTTTACCGGTTGTGTTTCTTTGGTGTCTGCAGCAGTCTTTTGCTGTGCTTCCTGTTTCTGACAGCCAGTCAGACTAAAGCTCAATAACGCTAAACTGATATAAGAAACTGTTTTTAAATGACTCATCTTTATTCTCGAATTATTCTGCTGTTATTTAATAATTGCTGCATCAATATTCAGCTTTTGTGGAATCAGCTGCTGCGCATAAAACGCATCGGCGACCTGTTGCTGTTTTTGAATCACGTCAGTCGTGAGGGGTTTAACACCGAAGCCCATGCGTGAAATAGAGGTTTTTAAGACATCGACGGCCAGACCTGTCGGTTTTTGCAGGAGCTGAGCGGCAGCGTCCTGATTTTTTGCCACCCAGTCCGTGGTCAGATTCAGTTCGTTGACCACCGCCTGTACCACCTGAGGATGGCTTTCTGCGAACTTGCGATCTGCCAGATAGAACTGATGATTGCTCACCACATTTTCACCGCTGGCAATGACACGCGCACCAATTTGATGTTCAGCAGCTGCAAAGAACGGATCCCAGATCACCCAAGCATCGACTGCACCACGTTCAAATGCAGCACGTGCATCGGAAGGTGGTAAATAGATCACTTCGATATCATCAAGGCCAAGCTGGTTGGCTTCCAGAACTTTTAATAGTAAGTAATGCACGTTTGAACCTTTGTTCAGGGCTACCCGTTTGCCTTTCAGATCTTGAATAGACTGAATCGGCGAATCTTTCGGTACAATTAAGGCTTCTGCCTTAGGCGCTTGCGGCTGATTGGCCACATAGACCAGATTTGAGTTGGCCGCCTGGGCAAAAATTGGCGGTGCTTCACCGGCTTCACCAAAAGAGACGCTGCCAACATTCAGGCCCTCAAGCAGTTGTGGGCCGGCCGGAAATTCTACCCATTTCACATTGACCCCTTGCTGTTTTAGGGTAGTTTCCAGCGTGCCACGTTCTTTTAAAATCGGTAATACGCCGTATTTTTGAAAACCGATATTCAGGGTAATGGTCTCTTCTTTTTTCGAGCAGCCTGAAAGCATCATGACACCCACCATCGCAATACCAAGTACTGCAGTCTTTGCTAAAAACTGAACATGAGATTGGCGCATGAATCGAAACTCCCGAAAATGACAAACTAGTGAATGAAAACTTAGACACACGCTAATCGTTTTTGTTTTTCTAAAAAAATAACTATTCAGGAATTTCTAATGAAGAAAAAAGATAAATAAAAAAGCGCAAAACTTATGCGAAAAAGTGATTTATATAAAAATGAAGATTTAATATTTAAATTAATCAAACTTATGAAATTTATAATTATTTTTTTAAATCTAATCTGCTGATATGTTTAGCTAAAAACCAGTAATAGAATTTTAAAAGTTAAATCGAGATTGCCAGATATCTTTATCTGAAATTCAGCTAAAGCACTGAAAGAAAAAGCCACTTTAAAGTGACTTTTTGCAAACAATTGAATTACGTTGATAATTATAAAAAGCCTGACGGGCATCCGGCAGATCATCGACTGAAGCCGGTTCAAAGCCCTGTTCCAGAAACCAGTGCGCGGTGCGGGTGGTTAGAATAAACAGCTGCTGAATCTGCATGCTTTTGGCTTTTTCTTCAAGATAATGCAGAATCTGGCTACCCCGATTAGACTTGCGATAACTGGGATGTACCGCAACACAGGCAATTTCTGCAGAACGCAACTCATCACCAGTGGTCGGAATCGGATAGAGGGCGGCACAGGCCAGAATCATGCCGTCCCGTTCGATTACGGCAAACTGGTTGATTTCATTTTCCAGACGTTCACGCGAACGATAGACCAGAATGCCTTCTTCTTCCAGTGGACGCAGCAAACCGATCAGACCCCCTACATCCTGAATATCGGCCATCCGCACTTCTTCATAATGTGCATCGGTGACCAGAGTGCCGGAACCATCGCGGGTAAACAGTTCTTCCAGCAGGGCACCATCATAGGCATAAGAAATCAGATGCACCCGATGTACGCCGTTCATTGAGGCTTCTTGTGCGGCTTTCAATTGTAGTCCTCTTTCAAGTGCATCTTGTTCGACCGGAATAAAATCATCCAGTTGTTGCGGTGTCACTTCGCGTTTGAGTTGGCCGTTACTGTCCATCAGACCATGCTGCTTACCGAGAAAAATCAGTTTATCTGCCTTAAGGCGAATCGCAGTTTTGGTAGCAACTTCTTCAGCCAGCAGATTAAAAACTTCTCCGGTAGTGGAATAACCGGTCGGGCCAAGCACCACAATATTATGACTGTCCAGATGGCGCTGAATCGCATCGGTATCAACCGCGCGCACTTCACCGGTCAACTGAAAATCGATACCATCGCGGATGCCATACGGCTTGGCGGTGACAAAATTCCCTGAAACGGTATCAATCCGGGCGCCATACATCGGCGAATTGGCCAGTCCCATAGACAGCAGTGCTTCAATTTGTAGGCGGATCGAACCGACGGCATTCATCACGCAGCTTAAAGATTCACGTGTGGTGACCCGACGCTGCTGGTAAAAAGGCGTCGTAATCTGGCTTTGAGCCAGATTCTGGTTAATTTGCGGACGTGCACCATGTACCAGAATCAGCCGAATGCCCAAAGAATGTAATAAAGCAATATCGTGAATAATATGCTGAAAGTTATCATTTAAGACGGCTTCGCCATCAAACATGATTACAAAGGTTTTATTGCGGTGCGCATTGATATAAGGCGCAGAATGGCGAAACCAGTGCACATATTGCAAGGTTGTGCTTTGTGACGTTTCTGCTGAAGTCATGCTGTGCCCATTTCAATGATTGAAGATCCAGCTTTGATTCTAATGAAAAAAAACGCAAGTGGAAGCGCAGATATAAAAAAACACCTGAAGGGGACTTCAGGTGTCTGCAAGACGAGCAGTAATGGAGAAAGCTTAGTTAATGATGCGTACAATTTTGTTGGTACGTTCATTGACCAGAACGTAGTCATTGTTGACCTTGTACCATTGCTGGAAACGACCGGTATTTGGCAAACGGCGTGCTTCGCGATCGCTCACTTCAAAACGGTTGTTGTCATATTGGCGTGGTAAAGTTTGTCCTACGCGCCAGTCACGGCTTGGATTGACCATACGGTTGTTATGACGGCGGTCATCATTCCAGCGACGGTCGTCATTCCATTTCTTGCTATCTTTGGCATTCCAGTGTGGTGCCGATTTATGCGGATTATGGTCATAACGCGAGTCATGCTGTGGTGCTGCCATTGCAGAAGTAGCTAACAAAGCACTTAGAGATAACGCGATTGTAGTTAAGACTTTTTTCATGGCTCTCACCTTAAGATGTATATCTAATTTCGATGAGACTAAATTAGCGAACAAGTACATAGAAAGCGTGAGGGCTATTTAGTTAAATTGTTAAATTCATGAAGAAATTTAGTAGATGAATCACGCAGTCTGAAAACTGGAAAAGCAGCGAGATTTGCGGATAAAAAATTTTCAGCCAGTGAAATAAAAAAGCCCAAACATGGTTGGGCCTTAAAGAAGATTAAATTTGAATGCTCTTATAAACTAGTCACCCACGATGCGGATAATGCTGTTGTTTTCAGAATCCACCAGAATGTAGTCATTATTGACTTTGTACCATTGCTGCTTGCGGTCAGGTCGAGGCAGGCGATGGTCTTTGTATTCAACTTTATAGCCATTGCCACGATAATGCTGCGGCATCACATAACCCGGCTGCCAGCGTAACTGTTGCAGGCGTTTCACCCCGCGTTCTTCACGCATACGGCGGTTATCCTGCTGATCTTCCTCTCGGAACTCACGGGCTTTCTTCTTGTCATGACCATGACGTGAATCCATACGGGATTCATCATTGAAATGAGGGGCAGCGATGACGACATTGCTCAGCATGAATGTACTGCAAGAAATTGCCAGTGCCACCAAAACCTTTTTCATGTTGAACCCTCATTAAATTGTTCATCTTCTACAGCACCTAATGTACGGAAAAATTGCAGAGAAACTGTGAAGAACAGGCACAATTTTTATAACAAATGCAGAGATATTATGATGATGTCATGTTTTTACATGACTATATGCGACGGCATCACTTCTATAAAGTAGCCTACCGAGCCATGTCCTTATCTCATCAAAGCAAGGGCCAACATGCAAGCGAAAATCGATGATTTAGCTCAAAAAAACAGCATTGAATCAGCAAGAAAAAAGTTCATGATTTACTGAAACGGCAAAGAATTTTGCCAGTTTAGTTTGAGATTAATTCCATTGCTCTGCCAAACCTTGTAAGGACTGAATCGCGTCAGCCACGGATTCAGCTTGTAGGGCGTCATCGAGTGCCACAATCAATGCTTCAGATAACTGCAACTGTTCAATCCGGTGAATTGTTTCAATTTTACGTTTTTGGTCAGCCATGCTGCGCTCCTGATTTGATCTATCTGTGATTCAAGAAAGCATAGTCCAATCAGTTTAATTTGGAAAACCGTATAATTTTATATATTTAATATGTAAATCCGATTTATTGTTATTTTTTGCAGGATTTTAAGAAAAAAAGGGCACTTTATCGAAAAGTGCCCAAGATTATTCAATGACCCGACTTTTAATAAGCGTAGTTCAGGTCAGTATAATCGTTGAGTGATTTCTGCACATGCGCCTGAATAAAGGCACGTACATCCTCGGCCGTCATGGCTTTGCCCTGATTGCTGATGACATGTTCGATTTCTGGCTGACCTTCAATTTTAATGCGATAAACAAAATGCTTGGCCAGACGATAACTGTCGTCTAATTTTTCAATGCCAGTCACATAATAATAGGCATGTTCAAAATTCAGATCCTGATGTGAAAATACAAATTGCTCGAACAATTTGAGTTTCTGAGCATTTTCGAGTGCTTTGATGTCATCCACGATACTGGATTCAAACTTGGTGCCGTATTTTTCTGAAATAGGCTGTTGATCAATCAGCAGCGACACTATGCCATCGTCTAAATGGGTCACCGTAATATTGTTTAATTCAGTCATGATGCACTCGAGTGAAATATATTGGGGCTTAGTATGCTGTTATTTTAATGAAACTCAATGCGAGCGGGGTGAACTTACTCAAGATTTATATGCTGAATACGACTAAAAACGAAATAAAAAGGGAGCGATTGCTCCCTGAATGACAGACAGAATAATTTAATCCTGTGCGTCAATACTCTGGCCATTCATATGCAGGCTGTCATTACCCATCAAATACAGATAAGCTGGCATGATTGAATCGGGGGTAGGCAGGGTTTTCGGATCTTCATTCGGATAGGCCTTGGCGCGCATGGCAGTCCGCGTTGCCCCGGGATTGATGCAGTTATAACGGATATTCGGATGTACCTGCTCTTTGGCAAATAACTGGCTTACCGCTTCAATAGCAATTTTAGAAACCGAATACGCACCCCAGCGTTCGCGGGCTTCGCGGCCTACACCTGAGCTGGCAAAAACCACAGAAGCATGTTCGGATTTGGATAATAACGGTAACAGCGCTTGGGTCATGACAAAGGGTGCACGCAGATTGACCGCCATCACATCATCCCAGACATTGACCGGATAATCCGCCAAGGGAACCCGTTCGCCTAAAATGCCGGCATTGTGCAGAATGCCGTCCAGACGACCAAACTGACGGTCTAGCGTATCGAGCAAAAGCTCATAATCACGTTCTGACGCACTCGATAGTTGTAGCGGCAAGATGGCAGGTTGCGGCGCACCCAAACTTTCAATTTCATCATAAATGACTTCGAGTTTGTTTAAGGTACGCCCATGCAGCACCACAGTTGCGCCATGCAAGGCATAACTGATTGCTGCTGCACGTCCAATGCCATCGCCCGCACCTGTGATTAGGATGATACGATCCTTGAGCAGATCGGGGCGAGGTTGATATGCTGAATATTTCATTATCTACCTCCTCACTTCTTATTATTTAGTGTTAAGCGTTCAAGATACCGCAGTATGCTGCTTCAGTACTAGTGTCTGAATCAATTGATGTAATTCTGTCACAGTATGCACGATATGGTCGGCCTGCCAGGCGTTTAAATCGTCTTTGTATTGCAACGGCAAATAACCATAAGCAGCCAGAATGGTCAGCATCTGGGCATGACGGCCGGCATCAATATCTCGGGGATGATCTCCGACATAGATACAGTCTTCCGCGGCAAGATTCAGTTGCTGGGCTGCCAGATACATTGGTTCAGGATCAGGTTTAGTGCGTGTCACATCTTCCGGGCACACCAGCACCGCACAGCGTTCACTCAGATTCAGCGCTTGCAATAAAGCTTCACTGAGCCAGCGCGGTTTATTGGTCACAATGCCCCAAGGAATATTGTGGGCTTCAAGCTGTTCCAACAAAGGATACATGCCGTCAAACAGATCGGTATCGACCGCAATATCTGCGCCATACATGTCCAGAAAGCGCTGACGGTGTTGCAGAAAGACCGGATCTTCCAGTTGCAGTTCCGGATAGACCAGTTTCACCATGGCACGAGCACCTTCGGAGACCTGGGTACGAATCAGTTCGGGTTCAACCAGTGCACGGCCTTCTTCACGGCACATCTGCTGGATAATCCGGATAAAATCGGCCGCAGTATCAATCAGGGTGCCATCAAGGTCAAATAAAATGGCTTTCATTCGTTAGTCTCTGCTGCGCTATCTTTCACGGTATAGACCATGTAGTTCACATCAACATTCGGTGCCAGCCAGTAACGCTTGGTCAGCGGATTATAGTGCAGACCGGTCATGTCTTTAAGCTTTAAACCCGAGTTGCGAATGTCATGTGCCAGTTCGGACGGCTTGATAAATTTGCTGTAATCATGGGTGCCTTTGGCCAGCATGCGCAAGACATATTCTGCCCCGATAATCGCAAATAAATAGGACTTCGGATTGCGGTTAATGGTCGAGAAGAATACATGACCACCTGGCTTGACCAGCTTGTGACAGGCCTGAATAATCGATGCCGGATCTGGCACATGCTCTAGCATTTCCATGCAGGTCACGATGTCATATTGGCCAGCCTGTTCCTCTGCCAGTTGCTCAACCGGCACCTGACGATATTCAATATTGCTCACGCCTTCCTGTTCGGCATGGATGCGTGCCACATTCAGTGGGGCTGCACCCATATCAATTCCGAGTACATCAGCACCGCGACGCGCCATGCTTTCGGCCAGAATACCGCCCCCACAGCCGACATCCAGCACTTTTTTGCCACTCAGGCTTCCGGCGTGTTCATCAATCCAGTTTAAACGCAGTGGATTAATCATGTGCAAGGGGCGGAACTCGGAATGCTGATCCCACCATATAGCTGCAAATGCTTCAAACTTGGCAATTTCTTGTGGATCAACATTCAATTGCGACATCGGTGTCACCTCAATCAGTCGTGATTAGCTAAAAATATGTACGTGCCGAATGGCCAGAGAAACTGATTTAAAACCTTGAAAATCAGTCCGATGGTTTAGTGTAGCGATTCTGGCAGAAAAAGCGATAAAAGCAGCAAAAAAGTTCACAGAATGAAAACGAAACCGGCATAATTGATTTATAGTGAACACATAAACTAAGCATAATGATTTAGAGGACGATAATCCGAATGAAAAAATTCCTTTTAGGCACTGTTGCCGCATCTGTTTTGGCCTTTTCAGGCAATGCTATGGCCAATTTTGTGGCAGGTCAGGACTATCAGGTGGTTGCAAAACCAGTCAAAGTCGAAAAACCGGGCAGAATTGAGGTACGTGAATTCTTCTGGTACGGCTGTGGTCACTGTTTCGCGCTTGAACCACATATGCAGGGCTGGTTGAAAAAATTACCAAAAGATGTACGTTTTGTACGTACGCCGGCTGCAATGAATCCACTCTGGGAGCAGGCAGCGCGTGCTTATTATGTGTCTGAAGCATTGGGTGTGCGTCAAAAAGCACATTTACAATTATTCCATGATATTCATGATAAGCAACGTCCAATTTTAGAACAGGCGCAATTGGCCAAGTTCTATACCCGCTATGGTATTCCTGAAGCGAAATTTAACAGCACTTATAAATCTTTCCCGATCACTTCGAAAATTGCCCAAGCCAAAAATCTGGCTGCTCAGTATCAGTTAAGTGGTGTTCCGGCAGTGACCGTGAATGGTAAATATATTGTGCAGGGTAATGATGCCAAAGTCATTCAGGTGGTGAATTACCTGATCGAGAAAGAGCGTAAAGCCAAATAAGTCTGAACTGACGATCAGTAAAAAAAACCTGCATCATGATGCAGGTTTTTTTATTTAGGCAGGGGGAATGACCGCTTCATTGAGCACAGGGCTTGCGGTTTCAACTGTTTTGGCAGGTCGCCGATACCAGTGCAAAATGCCACGTAGCAAGAGCTGCATCTGTAGCACGCTTTGGGTTTTAAAGGCATTGGATTGAGCGCGGCGCAGCTCTGGATCAACCTGATGCTGCAGATGAATCCAGCCCATGGCCCAGTTCAGGGACAGTTCAATCAGCATCTGTGCCAGAGCCTGCAAGTCCTGTGATGCCTGAATATGTCGGGTAGATTGCATCTTGGCCAGTTCATGCATGACATCTTCAGCCAGAAAATGAATTTCCCGTTCAATGCCGACACGTAACACGTCCGAACCGCCCCAACGTTCTGCCACAAAAAAAATCCAGGGTTCAGGATGATATTCGACGGCCTGAAAGAAGAGCTCAAGCCCGGTGTGGGTTCGGGTATTCGGCTGATACAGATAAGCCTGCCCCAGCTGATTGAGTACGCCCTTGATATGAATCGCAACCTGATCCAGCAATTCCAGACCCAACTGGTTCATATCCTGAAAGTGCCGATAGAACGCAGTCGGTACTACTCCGACTGCATTCGCGACTTCACGTAGGCTGATCGTGCTGAAAGCGCGGCCCTGACTGCTGAATGCTAGTGTCGCATCGAGTAGTGCCTGATGACTTTGCTGCTTGCGATCTTCACGTAAGGACATAAATGGGTTTCCTGTCACTGGCTTCCCTCATAGGGAGTTTTAGTCTAGCAAAAATTAAATTAAATCGTAGTGCCACAGATCGGCAGAATTTTGACATCTCGTAGCGAGCTGATGCATTGATTTTGTAAATGAATCACCCGGCTGCCTAATCTTGGCAAAGGCTTCTGCTATACTGAGCCGCAATTATTTTTAACCTCTACAGGACTTATTTATGCGTATCGACCAACGAGCATTAGATCAATTACGTGAAGTGAAAATTACCCGTAACTATACACGTTATGCGGAAGGCTCTGTATTGGTTGAATTTGGTCATACCAAAGTACTCTGTACCGCCAGTGTGGATAGTTCTGTACCACGCTTCCTCAAAGGTCAGGGCCAGGGCTGGGTCACGGCTGAATATGGCATGTTGCCACGTTCAACTCATACCCGTAGTGACCGTGAAGCGGCACGTGGCAAACAGAGTGGCCGTACCCAGGAAATTCAGCGTCTGATTGGTCGTAGCTTGCGCTCAATGGTCGATCTGAAAAAACTCAGTGAAAATACCATTACTATCGACTGTGACGTAATTCAGGCTGATGGCGGTACCCGTACTGCAGCGATTACGGGTGCTGCGGTGGCTTTGGTCGATGCCATGAACGTCTTGCTGGAAAGAAAAAAAATCAAACATGATCCATTAAAAGGTTTGGTGGCTGCAGTTTCTGTGGGCATTTTTAAAGATGAAGTATTACTGGATCTTTGCTATGAAGAAGATTCAAACTGTCAAACCGATTTGAACGTGGTGATGACTCAGGCCGGTGAATTTATTGAAATTCAAGGTACCGCAGAAGACAAACCATTTACCCGTGCACAATCGAATGCCATGCTGGAAATGGCCGAGAAAGGCATTCAGGAACTGGTGAAAAAACAGCAAGAAGCTTTAGGCTGGTAATCTATTCCATGTTAATAAACGCATCTCCGGATGCGTTTTTTTATGCCTGAAATTTTACTCTGCAACTATATTGTTCAAAAACTGCATTAAGAACTTTCTGACAAAAAGCCGACATGAATCGGCTATATCTGAACCGGTTTTGCATCGATATTGGATCAGGTGAGATCACAATGAGGAATGCGACATGAAACAGTGGCTTTGTACAATTTCATTGCTGGGCGTGTTTGGATTAACTGCCTGTGACTGGGGTAATAATCGTGAAAATGACGAGCGTTCAGTATTAAATCAGGATCGTGATGAGGATAACGCAAGATATAACGACCGTGATGGTGACGATGATGACCGCGATCGCCGAGGTAATCGGGATGACGATGATGATTAAGGTCTAAAATAGAAAATTGAGCAAAATATACGCAAAAAAAATTTCTAAAAATAAAAAAAGGGTGCTTCGCACCCTCTACGGTCATCTAGCCCATTTAGGCTTAAGCATTGAAACGCATCGACAGATCAATGGCTTTGACATCTTTGGTCAGCACACCCATGGAAATATAATCTACGCCGGTACTCGCGACTTCACGTAAATTATCAATCGTGATATTACCAGAGGCTTCCAGTTTGCAGCGACCAGCTACATGTTTCACCGCATCGATCATTTGCTGCTGACTGAAATTATCCAGCATCACGATATCGGCATGGGCTTCCAGCGCCTGATTCAGCTCATCCCAGGTTTCCACTTCAACTTCGACAGGCTTACCCGGTGCAATTTGATGGGCCTTGGCAATCGCCTGCGCAATGCCACCCGCTGCCATAATATGATTTTCTTTAATCAAGAAGGCATCAAACAGGCCCAAACGGTGATTCTGACCACCGCCAATGGCCACGGCATATTTTTGTGCAATACGCAGACCCGGAAGTGTTTTACGGGTATCGAGCAGTTTGGTGTTTAGACCTTGCAACTCTTTGACATAGTGGGCGGTTTTAGTCGCAACCGCAGACAGCGTCTGGACAAAGTTTAGCGCAGGGCGCTCCACGGTGAGTAGGCTACGTGCAGATCCGGCCAGTTTTAAAAAGGCTTGATTGGCTTGAACGTGATCACCATCATTTTTCAGCCAGGTCACTTCAATACTGGGATCATAGGCCTGAATCAAGGCATTTACCCAAGGCTGGCCGGCTAAAACCATGTCTTCACGGCTAATGATGGTGGCAGTGGCCTGTTCATCTTCAGGAGTCAGCAGGGCGGTAATATCACCGTCACCGATATCTTCAGAAAGTGCCTGTTGAATATTGATCTGAATGGACTGGTCTAGCAAAGCTTGAGATATGCGCATGAGTATTTCCGTATCTTTTTTAAGCCGTGAAAATTGCGCCTTATCTTAGCACCGTTACATAAAAGATGAGCGATTTTTCATCCAGTTTGCCGGGATGAATTGAGATTTGTCCTTGAAAGTTTTAGCATGAAGCCGGCTGCAATGCTGATCTTGCAGATTTTATTTTTGGGGAGAACGGTTTTATGCAACAGGCAGCTGAGTTTCAGGTCAAGGACGGGCAACTAATCGGTGCACGTCAAATCCCGTCTCCCAATTTTAATCAGCGGCCAGAACAGACCGAGATTCAATTGCTGGTGATTCATAATATCAGCCTGCCACCTTCCCAGTTTGGCGGCGGTTATATTGAACAGTTTTTTCAGAACCAGCTGGATTGGTCAGTACATCCCTATTTTCAAACCATTGAAGGGATGCAGGTGTCGACCCATCTGCTAATTTTAAGAACGGGAGAAGTACTGCAATTTGTTAATTTCAATGACCGTGCCTGGCATGCCGGCCGCTCGACCTATTTGGGCAAAAAAGAATGTAATGATTATTCGATCGGGATCGAGCTGGAAGGCAGTGACGATTTGCCTTTTGCAACCGCACAGTATGAAGCCCTGGTCAAAGTGGCTGCCTGTTTGCAAGATTATTATCCTAAAATTCAGCAGCATATTGCCGGACATTCGGATATTGCACCGGGCCGCAAGACCGATCCGGGACCATATTTTAACTGGGCTGATTTTCGTACACAGCTACAGCATTATAAAAACACCTCAAGCTCGCTTGAGCGATGAAATTAAGCAATGAACTTCTGATAAAAGTTTCATTACAATAGCCACAAATTTATACATTAGGTGAATAGGATGGCGCTTTGGCGTTCGACCGTCATTGTCAGTGCGATGACCATGTTGTCACGCGTACTGGGATTGGTTCGAGACATTGTTTTACTGAATGTCTTTGGTGCTGGTAAAGACTTCGATACCTTCGTAGTCGCATTTCGTATTCCAAACTTTTTCAGGCGTTTATTTGCCGAAGGCGCATTTTCACAGGCGTTTATTCCGGTACTGACTGAATATAAAACCAGTCGCACGCATACCGAAGTCCAGATCCTGATTAGCCGGGTGTTTGGCTGTCTGGCCACGGTCATGACCACGCTTACCATGGTCGCGATCATTGCTGCGCCATTGATTATGTATATCTATGCGCCCGGTTTCCATAGCGATCCTGAAAAGTTCGCTCTGGCGACCGACATGTTCCGCCTGACCATTCCTTATTTGCTGTTCATGTCACTGACGGCTTTTGCCAGCAGTATTCTGAACAGTTATGGCTCTTTTAGTACCCCGGCATTTGCGCCGGTCTTGCTGAATGTGGCGATGATTGCCGGGGCGCTCTGGCTTACGCCTTATATGGCCGAGCCGATTATGGCGCTGGGCTGGGCTGTGATCATTGCCGGTATTTTACAGCTGGCGATCCAAATTCCTGAATTGTGGCGTAAAAATCTGCTGATTCCACCGAAAATTGACTTCAAGCATGAAGGCGTTGATCGCATCATGAAGTTGATGCTGCCGGCATTATTTGGTGTATCTGTCACGCAAATTAACCTGCTGTTAAATACCATCTGGGCCTCATTCATGCAGGATGGTTCGGTGTCCTGGCTGTACAGTGCCGAGCGTATGACCGAATTGCCGCTGGGTCTGATCGGTGTTGCAATTGGTACCGTGATTTTGCCGTCCTTATCGGCACGGCATACTGAGCAAAATCCGGAAAAATTCCGTGGCATGATGGACTGGGCAGCCAAAGTTATTGTGATGGCAGGCCTACCCGCCAGTATTGCACTGTTTATGCTGTCGACCCCGATCATTCAGGCCCTGTTTGAACGTGGCCAGTTCACCTTTGAAGATACCCAGATGACGGCTTTGGCGCTGCAATGTATGAGCGGTGGTGTGATTGCCTTTATGTTGATTAAAGTCTTTGCACCCGGTTTTTATGCAAAGCAGGATACCAGAACCCCGGTGCGTGTTGGTCTGATGGCTGTGGCAGCCAATGCGATTCTGAACGTGATTTTTATCGGCTTCTTCAAGCTGATTGACTGGGAAGCGGAGCATATGGCCCTTGCGTTGGCATCGACGGGTTCAGCGATGGTCAATGCTGGTTTGCTTTATTATTATCTGCATAAACGTGATATTTTCCGTTTTGGTGCACACTGGAAAAAAATCTTCCTGCAATTCATGTTTGCTAATGTGGTGATGATTGCGGCCTTAGCCTATGCCCTGAGCTGGTATAACGCAGATGTGTCGCAATGGATGCGTGTTTTAGAAGTAT
This sequence comes from Acinetobacter lwoffii, assembly GCF_015602705.1. Classification (NCBI taxonomy): domain Bacteria; kingdom Pseudomonadati; phylum Pseudomonadota; class Gammaproteobacteria; order Moraxellales; family Moraxellaceae; genus Acinetobacter; species Acinetobacter lwoffii. The sequence goes on along the minus strand of NZ_CP059081.1, from coordinate 2,934,396 downwards.
TGATCTTATGTGTTGTCGGTGTGGTGGCGTATGTTGCAGCCTTGCTAGTGGCAGGTTTTAGACCACGTCATTTAAAACCTTAAGTTCATATTGAAAGAAGTATTTTTGATCAAAACAGAGCATTAAAATACCCATAAAAAAACAAGAGCCAGAAGGCTCTTGTTTTTTGAAAGCTAACACTTGCTTTGAAAAGGTCTAGCGTAAATCTAGACCTTGCCGCGCGAAAGAAAACCAACGATCGCAAGAATCACCGCAATTACTAACAAGATAATTGCAAAATCCTTAGACAAGCCTGCGACGCCACCGAAACCAAGTAGACTCGCAATTAATGCAATAACAGCAAAAATAATAGCCCAGCGAAACATATATATTCTCCATGTGTTTTTATTTTCAAATTTAGTATAGAAATAAACGATTCCAGCGACTGTTAGTGTTTTGTTGATGAACTGTCTATGATTTAACAATAGTTTACGTGATAGTAATAAGAATTTGAGGCGGTAGGTCTGCAGGGTTCGGGCTGCTATAATAAGCTGATTTTTGAATGTGCCGACCTGATCATGAGCGATACTTTACGTCCCGAATTCTGGAAAAACTATTCACTTGCTGAACTGACACAAGTCGAGTGGGAGGCCTTGTGTGATGGTTGCGGATTATGTTGTCTGATTAAACTGGAAGATGAAGAGACTCAGGAAATCGCATATACCAAAGTGGCCTGCAAACTGCTGGATTGTAGCACTGCGCGTTGCTCCAATTATCCAGATCGCTTGCAATATGTGCCGGACTGTATTCAGCTCACGCCAGAGAAGCTGGAGACAATTCACTGGCTGCCTTCGAGTTGTGCCTATCGCCGGGTAGAGCAGGGTAAAAGCCTGCCATCTTGGCATTATCTGATTAGCGGTTCACGGGAAAGTGTGATTCAGGCACGCAAGTCGGCAGCAGGGCGCTGCCTGAGTGAAGCCGATATTCATGAAGATGACATCGAAGACTATATCGTACGCTGGGTGCGTTAAATCTGCCTGAGTGATTCGTTTATTGATCTGCTGGATGGAGTAGGGCCTGGGCCGAAGCACCGGCCATCGGACGATAGAAATAAAATCCCTGTCCAATCTGACAGTCACAATGGATCAGGGTGTCCAGCTGTTCTGTATTCTCGATCCCTTCCACTAGAATATCCAGTGCAATACTAGAGCCAATCTGGGTAATGGCTTTGACAATGGCCAAGGCGGACGGGTCACTGTTCATGCGTTCTACAAAGTTGCGGTCAATCTTGATGCAATCGACCGGATAGTCTTGCAAGCGGGTCAGCGAAGAATGTCCAGTGCCAAAGTCATCTAGTGAAATCTGGATTCCGGCCTGTTTCAGCAGGTTCAGGGCGCGAACCACATAATTAGCACCATGTTCGGATAGGCTCTGCTCGGTAATTTCTAGTTCAACTTTATGTGCGGGAATATCAAAGTTGGACAGGCGTGCCAACAGTTTTTCGGCATAGTCATCGCGCAGGAATTCGACCGGTGCAGCATTGATGGAAATCGGTAACAGATCCAGACCTTGCGCCTGCCAGCGACTCATATCTGCAAAGACTTTCAGTTGCATGGTCTCACTGATGCGTGAGGCCAGCTCATAGTCCTGAAAGGCAGCAAAAATTTCGGAAGGTAACTGAATGTTCTGATTCTGATCTTGCCAGCGTAATAGTGCTTCGAAACCAATCACTGCACCATCAGAAAGACGTACTTTAGGTTGGTAATAGGGAATGATCTGATCGGCGAGAATAATTTTGCGTGCCAGAGTCAGCTGCTTGGTCATATTTTCCAGTGAACCGCACATTTCCTGATTGAACATGCGGATGCCACCACGACCACTATTTTTCAGGTCGTTTAAGGCGATATCAGCACATTTCAGCAAATTAGAAGTATTTAAGGCATCACGTGGATAGATGGCACAGCCAATACTCATGGCACTGCTGATGCTATTGCCGACATAATTGATGGGCTGATCCAGCTGGGCATAGGCCATTTGCGCCGTTGCCAGCAGCTGTTCTTCACTTTCCAAATTTTTGACCAGTACGGCAAATTCATCGCCACCCAAACGGGCGATGATGGTATTTGACCCGAAGCAGGTCTGGAAACGTTTGCCCAAGACATGTAACAGATGATCGCCGGCAATATGGCCCAAGGTATCATTGATATGCCGGAAATAATCCAGATCAATCAGCAGTAAACCCGCCATGGTCTGCTGTTGTTTGGCCTTTAACAGTACCTGTTTAAAGGTTTTATAGAAGGTACTGCGATTATACAGGCCAGTCAGTTCATCACGTTTAATTACTTCTTTTAACCGCGTTTCTGCAATTTTTTGCTGACTAATATTGCGTGATACACAGAGAATATTTTGGGTAATATTCTGCTGATCCAGAATCGGGGTGAGCAGATGATCCCAATATTGGATTGGTTGATCTTTGATCTGAATTTTGCTGGAAAAACGACTGTTTAAGCCTTGGGCAGCCTGTTTCAGAGCACGTTGTCCGGATTTTCGGGCTTCAGGGGTTAAGCGATTTAACCAGCATAATGAACGGTCTTGATCTTGTTCTGTGGTCTCATTTTCTTGTGCCAGACAGCCAGACTGGTTGCTATGCCGAATCTCACCTTCAGGACTGATAATGTTAATGCAGTCTGCGCTGGCATCCAGCATATTTTCCTGAGTTGAAACGATTTGAGAAAGTTGTTGCTGGATTTCAAAATAATCATGCACATCAGTCAGGGAAACGGCCCATTGCAGCAAATGTTCAGGTTCATGATGAAATTTTACCGCTAGGGTACACATGCGATAATGGGTATCACTGCGTTTAATCCGGCACTGGGTTTCAAAGTTCTGATGCTGATCCAGCGCAGCATGCCACTGCGCTAAAAACAGCTGCAAGTCTTCTGCATGAATAAAGCTCTGCCATTGCGGATGACCCTGTTCATTCAGGTTCACGCCAAGATAATCAGTCAAGGCATCGTTAAAATATTGCAGATGTTTTTTGTTGCTGACCCACAAGGGTTGCGGTAAGGCATCGATCAGATTTTTTAACAAAACCGATTCAGACAAGTGAACGTGGGGTGCAATCAGTGATGATGACGTCAGTGGCTTAGACCGACTCACAGCTCCCTGTTCAAATTTATCATGCTTCATGCATTCACCACTACAACCCAAAAGTGCCCAAGGGGCGAGATAAGTTTCTTTTAATTAGAATAAACAATATGAAAATTAAACTGTAATTAATTCACAATTAATCATGTTCAAATTATTCGCTTTTATAGAGATTAATTCATTCAGAATTAAAAAAATAGAGGATATCTACATAAATTAATTTTTTATGCTTGATGTTTGCATTCTTGGAATCAAAACTGCTGATGTTAGAATGAGATCAGAATTTAGTTTGAGCCAATAATAACATGTCAGATAGTCATATCCCGCTTCCAGAACGCTTACGGCCACGCGACCTTACACAGATTATCGGGCAGGAACATTTGCTGGGTGAGCAGGCGCCCTTACGCCAGATGATTGATCAGGGGCATCTGCCTTCGATCATTTTCTGGGGACCTCCCGGAGTCGGAAAAACCACCATTGCCTTACTGCTGGCTCAAGCGGTAGACCGGCCTTTTATCAGCCTGTCTGCACTGAATACCGGCGTGAAAGAGCTGCGTGAAATCATTGCAGAAGGTGGCGATTTGCTGACGCCAGTGGTGTTTATTGACGAAATTCATCGCTTTAATAAATCCCAGCAGGATGCACTGTTAAATGCGGTCGAGAAGGGGAAAATTACCTTAATTGGCGCCACCACGGAAAACCCGTCTTTTGAAGTGAATAGTGCCTTATTGTCACGTTGTCAGGTGTATAGCCTGAATGCATTGAGCGCTGAATCGATTCAGACTCTGCTGACACAAGCCTTACAAAATGACTCTTTTTTGCAGGAACGCCATATCCTGATTGAAGAATTTGATGCCCTGATCCAGTTCGCGGCAGGAGATGCCCGCAAGGCGCTAAATTTACTGGATCTGATTGCTAGTACCTTTGAAGCGGATATGGAAAATATCATCACCAATGCGGTGGTGGTAAAAGTAGCACAGCAAAATATTGCCCGTTATGACAAGTCTGGTGAGCAGCACTATGATCTGGTCTCGGCCTTTATTAAATCGATTCGCGGCAGTGATCCGGATGCAGCCTTGTACTGGATGGCTCGCATGCTCAAAGGCGGCGAAGATCCGGTGTTTATTGCACGGCGTATGCTGATTGCCGCATCTGAAGATATTGGCAATTCCAATCCGAACGCTTTGTTGCTGGCGGGTGAGTGTTTCCGTTCTGTGCAAGCCGTAGGCATGCCAGAATGTCGGATTATTTTGGGACAATGTGCGGTTTATCTGGCGACCAGTGCCAAAAGTAACAGTACTTATCTGGCGATTAACAAGGCGATGGAACTTGCAGACAAAACCTCAAATCTGCCTGTACCTTTACATTTAAGAAATGCACCGACCAAGCTGATGAAAGAACAGGGCTATGGCGTGGATTATCTGTATCCGCATAACTATCCGGAGCATTTTGTACTGCAAGAATATATGCCACCAGAACTGAAAAATACCAAACTGTATGAATCAGCACGTAATAAACGTGAAGTTGAAGGAGAGCGATTACAGCAACGCCGTTGGCAACAGCAACAACAGCAGCAATAAAGGTGGGTATTCCAACTAATTGAACAGATTAAAAAAAGCCCAATTCAAGGCGAATTGGGCTGAAAGTAGGATGTTTTTGAGGGAGATAACATCCTAGAGGGTAGAGGAGAAATTTGGTCGGCAAATATGGAGTAAAGTGCGTCAACTCACTGATTTGCCTGGTATGAAATCATATTAATGCATGTAGTTTTTGATGTAAAAACGATCATTTTAATAATAAAGATTTATTTTTCCGATTAATAGTCGGATATAAAAAACCGAGCTAAAAAGCTCGGTTTTTTCAAATCTGCGTATTTACAGATTAGATGTTGTCTAGATTGATACCTAAACGGCCAGCCACTTCTTCATAGGCTTCAACCACGCCGCCTAAACCTTGACGGAAACGGTCTTTATCCAGTTTTTTCTTGGTGTCTTTGTCCCATAGACGGCAACCGTCTGGAGAGAATTCATCACCAAGTACGATACGGTCATGGAACACGCCGAATTCAAGTTTGAAATCGACCAGAATCATGTTACCTGCATCAAACAATGCTTTAAGCACATCGTTCACTTGGTAAGTCAATTCTTTCATTTTCGCCAATTGTTCAGCAGTTGCCCAACCTAAAGCAATGGCTTGTGATTCATTGACCATTGGATCGCCAAGCGCATCATCTTTAAAGAACAATTCAAATGTTGGAGGAGTCAGTTCCTTGCCTTCTTCCACACCCAAGCGGCGACATAAAGAACCTGCTGCATAGTTACGAATCACACATTCAACCGGGATCATATCCAGTTTTTTCACCAGCACTTCATTTGGAGTCAGTAGCTTTTCAAAGTGGGTCTCAATTCCCGCTTCTGCCAGTTTTTCCATGATGAAGGCGTTAAAACGGTTGTTCACCTTGCCTTTACGATCTAGTTGCTCAATTTTTTCGCCATTGAATGCTGAGGCATCATCGCGAAAGACTAAAATCAGATGGTCTGAACTGTCTGTGGTGTAGACAGATTTCGCTTTACCAGTATAGAGCAAGGTTTGTTTTAACATGAGGGAACCTTTTACAAAAAAAATGCCTAGAAATGTCTAGGCTGGCCAATTTTGGTAAATCTGGTTGAGCAGTTCTGCAGCTTTTTCACGGTCGGCAAAACTGTTATCGGCATTGAACACAGCGAGGTTATTACTTGAACCGACAGAAGATAATCTTAATACATAGATCTGCTGATCAACCTTAATCGTGACTTCATAACGATTTTTGCTCTGCGCAACGATGCTATGATTCAGACTGCTGAGGGTGGCAAGTGTATATTGCCAAATTGTAGCAGAATTTCCCTCAATTTTAAGCAGCGGATTAAGATTTCCGTCAGTGACCAACTGTGGTCGACCCACCGTATTGGTTTCGGTTAGATCAGCTGTATTTGAGTTTTCAGTCTGGGCTTGTGGGCGTGGCAAGGCAAAACGGTTGCCACGCTGGTTTTCAAGCTTCGGTGCATGTTCAATTGCAAGCGGATCAACTGTTGGAGCAGGATACAATGGCGTTGCAGGACGAACCATGGCGCCTTCAGGATATTGTAAAGCTTCCAGGGTAGTAGTCTCTTTATAGTCTAAAGTGCCGTTATTAAAGGCCATTGAACTACAACCTGCCAAACTGAATACTGAAAGTGTAAGGCTAAGTCCTAAACGTAATTGCATAATCTTGTGCTCTTTTATTTGATAACGCCCGCTTCGACCAGTGCTTCATGAAGCGGAGCGCGATATTGTTCTGCAAGTGGTGTTAATGGAAGGCGAATACCCGTACCAATTAAGCCCATGTCATGGAGTGCCCATTTCACAGGAATTGGGTTCGATTCGCAAAATAAAATATTGTGTAAATTTGCAACCTGAGCATTTAACTGTTCAGCTGTGGCTGCATCACCGGCAATCGCAGCTGCACACACTTCGCTCATGGCTTTCGGAGCCACGTTCGCCGTGACCGAGATATTACCTTTGGCGCCATGACCGATCAGTTGATACGCAGTTGCATCATCACCCGAATAAACAGTCATATCTTTACCGACAAGGCCTTGCAGCAGTTCAGCACCGCGCGGTACATCGCCAGTCGCATCTTTAATACCGATAATTTGTGGAATATCCGCCAGGCGAATCACGGTTTCATTGGCCATATCCACACCGGTACGGCCCGGAACATTATAAAGAATCTGTGGAAGATCAACGGCTTCAGCAATAGCTTTATAGTGCTGATACAAGCCTTCCTGAGTCGGTTTATTATAATATGGCGTCACCAGTAAAGCGGCATCTGCCCCCAGCTCTTTGGCTTCGCGGGTCAGTTCGATCGCTTCACGGGTCGAGTTTGCACCTGTGCCGGCAATAATAGGAATACGTTTGTTGGCCACACGAATGATTTCTTTGATCACCTGGGTGTGTTCACTCATACTGAGAGTAGAGGCTTCGCCTGTTGTTCCAACGGCGACAATACTGTTGGTGCCCTCTGCAATGTGCCATTCAACCAGCTTCTCGAGACCCTTCCAATCTACGCTGCCATCTTCAAACATAGGGGTGACGATTGCGACTATGGAACCTTGAATGGTCTGTGCTTGCTGAGTCATTTTAAAAAACTATCCTATTTGTCCATCCGAAAGGAATGAGAAAACATAAATTGGGATGGATTTGTATTTTGATTTATAGCAAATTCAATAGATTTGCATTGAATTGAATATTGCTTATGCAAATTATGACTGATCAAACGCATAAGAACAATATGCTTTAGTAAAAGCTACTGAATTCTTTATACAAAGCCTTTTGGAAACAATCAAGTAATAAATAAGATGATTTATAAAGCAAAATCCTGAGACCAAAGTTATGTCTCCAGTCTAGACAATGGAGGAGATTACCCCAAATGAACCCAATAATGATAAGGCTTGTGCAAAAAGATCAGCTGAAAACTGCCATTTTTATGCCTTTTAATTTTTGATTAATAGTTATATTGGATAAATTGAGACCTCGTACATCTTGATCGTACTCTCGTACCAAAACAAATAAAGCCAAAAACGACTAAGACTAATCTTTTTTAAATATCAATAAATTGAGAATTTTTTTTCTTATCGGTTAATTTTTTAACTTGATGTATAAGCTTTAAACTCTAAGTCTTGAACTTTATGATGTTCTGATTAAGTGTTTTTGCGACTTTATCTGGTCTTATCCTATTTTTATCTGCCTCTACTCCTTTGGGAATATCTAAGCAAAACGTTCAACTTATTGATAGTTATTTCTGCAATCAGGCTCATAGATGATGGCTGTCTTTTGTAACGCTGATTGAACAAGGATAATCCAATGGAAAAATCAGACAATAAGCATGCTATCGTCACGGTCGCGATCTGTTTTCTGATTGCGGTGATTGAAGGCTTAGATATTCAGGCAGCCGGAATTACTGCTGCAGGTATTCGTGAGCATTTTGGTCTCGATAGTTCCCAGTTGGGTGTGTTTTTTAGTGCAGGGATTCTGGGTTTATTACCGGGTGCACTGGTTGGTGGTCGATTTGCGGACCGCATTGGCCGTAAGAAAGTCTTGATCTGGTCAACAGCAATATTTGCTGTATTTACCTTATGTACGGTTTGGGTCAATAGCTTTAACAGCTTGCTGGCAGTGCGTTTCCTGGCTGGAGCAGGTCTGGGCGGCGCAATGCCGATTCTGATCACACTCGCCTCTGAAGCTGTGTCTCCACAAAATCGTGGTCGTGCAGTGGGCTTGATGTACTGTGGCATGCCAGTTGGTGCAGCAATTTTATCTTTAATTGCGGCGACTGAATTTGGCGCCAACTGGAAAAATGTTTTCTATCTCGGTGGCCTGTTACCGATTTTTGCCATTCCGCTGATGATGCTATTTTTGCCTGAATCGAAGGAATACCTGAAAGCACAGAATAAAACGGCTGCAGAGCTTGCTGTTGCACCGCAGGGTTCATTCAAGGACCTGTTTAATTCGGACAACCTGTTACGTACGCTATGTATCTGGGTGAGCTACTTCTTTACCTTGATGGTGGTTTACATCATGTTGAGCTGGTTGCCATCATTGTTTATGGAACTTGGCTTTACCCGTAAAGATGGTTCAACTGCACAATTCTACTTCATGGTTACAGCGACGATTGGTACGATTATTTTGGGTATGCTGACCGACCGCTGGAAGAAAGCCTATGTGATCCTGTTGATGTACGGCGGTATTCTGGCAGGTCTACTGGCGCTGAATGGTGCAAGCTCGCTGAACCAGATGTATATGGCAGCCGCATTGGCCGGTGCCTTCGTGATTGGCTGTCAGGGTGTACTGTATGCCTTCGGTAGTATCGTTTATCCGACAGAAGTGCGTGGTACTGGTGTTGGTGTTGCATCTGCAGTTGGCCGTATTGGTGCCATGCTGGGTCCAGTCATCGCGGGTCAGTTATTGACAGCAGGTTTCGGTGCTGCGGGGGTCATTACTGCTGCGATCCCATGTATCATTATCTCTGCATTATGTATGCTGTTTTTAGTGAACCGCACCAAAGTGTAAGGTTCAACGATTTAAAAAAGCCTGCTCTTGCAGGCTTTTTTATTTTCAGAATTTAAGAATTAAATACACTGTTTTATTATTAAAAAGACTCATCACTTTATCTTAAAACTTATTTTTTTTGCAGAGATCTAGCTTGATACAAGCCCGGAACTCATCTCATATTTGTCAAAAACAATGAATCTATTGATCTGCTCATATACACATGCCGAGAATACACAGTCATGCCATTTTTAACCGTAGAGCTAAAAATCCTGAGGTATTTTGCGCTATGCTTGGGCATAAATCGAGATTTCAATGGATGAAAACAGATGCAGAATAATATCGCTTTACTGGTCGTAGACGTACAAAGAGGATTTACCCCGGGAGGCAATCTGGCTGTAGCCAATGCTGACCAGATTATTCCAAATATTAATCTATTGGGGCAGCATTTTAAGCATATTATCCTGACCCAAGACTGGCATCCGGACAACCATATTTCTTTTGCAGACAACCACCCCGGCAAAGTAGCCTATGACAGCATTCAGCTGGATTATGGCAGTCAGGTTTTATGGCCAAAGCATTGTGTACAAGGGACACTTGATGCCGAACTGCATCCGGATTTAAATTTACCGCAAGCACAACTCATCATTCGCAAGGGTTTTCATTCCCAGATCGACAGTTATTCGGCCTTTATGGAAGCTGACCAGAAAACCACGACGGGTCTTGCTGGCTATCTGCGTGAACGTGGGATTGATACCGTATTTGTGGTCGGGATTGCTACGGACTTTTGTGTGGCCTGGACTGCAATCGATGCCTGCAAACTGGGCTTTAAAACCTATGTGATTGCCGATGCCACCAAGGGCATTGACCTGAATGGTTCCTTGCAACATGCCTGGCAAGATATGCTGTCGCATGGCGTAAAACGTATCTATGTCAAAGATATTGTTCAAGCTGCTTAAAAAGCTGGATAGGGATAGAATTTAAATATTCCTTTGATCTTATTTATATTTGAATATAAAAATTCAGGCATCAACGGGTGCCTGTTTTTATCTTACTTTTTCTCCCTTAATATCACCTGGATGAAACCCATGTCAGCCTTGCTCCAGTTTAGCCAATTTGTCCAAAAAACCTTTGCTTTATGGGTGCTACTTTTTTCTGGCATTGCCTTGATGATCCCTGAAGCTTTTGTCTGGTTAAAAACTTATATTCCCTGGATGTTAGGCATCATCATGTTTGGCATGGGGATGACCATGACGGTAGGCGATTTTAAAAGTGTCCTGCAAAGTCCGAAGGCAGTAGCGATTGGTGTGGTGGCCCAGTTTATGGTGATGCCGGGTTTGGCCTTTTTGCTGTGCAAGCTGTTTCAGCTGCCACCGGAGATTGCGATCGGGGTAATCTTGGTGGGTTGCTGTCCGGGTGGAACCGCATCCAATGTGATTACCTATATGGCCAAGGGCAATACCGCCTTGTCTGTTGCCTGTACTTCAGTTTCTACGTTACTGGCTCCTATTTTAACTCCAGCAATTTTCTATCTGCTGGCCAGTCAGTGGATTGAGATCAATGCCTGGTCGATGCTGGTGTCGATCTTACAGGTGGTGTTATTCCCGATTATTCTGGGCTTAATCGTACGGGCGCTACTCAAGCAAAAAGTCACGGCCTATATTCAGGTGATGCCGTTGATTTCTGTGATTGCGATTGTGGCAATTGTCGCGGCGATTATTGCCGGCAGCAAAGCCCAGATTCTGGAGTCCGGGTTAATGATTTTAGGAATCGTGGCCTTACACAATGGTATGGGCTATTTACTGGGTTATTGGGCCAGTCGTATATTTCACTTGGCAGAAATAGACTGTCGTGCAGTATCCATTGAAGTCGGGATGCAGAATTCTGGTCTGGGTGTGGCTTTGGCGGCAACCCATTTTGCTGCATCTCCAATGACAGCTTTGCCAAGCGCCATTTTTAGCCTGTGGCATAATATTTCAGGGCCAGCTTTAGCCACTTATTGGGCTGCCAGACAAACTGAAAAAACAGACACCTAATTGCAGTTTGATGACAGCGCGCAACAAGCCAGAGGATGATTTTTTATAATTTTAAAAATTAAAATATTAATTTATATGGATTTATCGGGCTTTGTAACATAAGTGTCATAAAGTCTGCCTAAGATCGCCCCTCAATGATGTGAAACAACAGACTGTAATCAGCAGCATTGAGAGGGCATGGAACAATTTCAACATTCGTCAGCGACCTATTTTAATCGGGAACTTTCCTTATTTGAATTTCAGCGTCGTGTCTTGGCACAAGCACTCGATCCGAATTTACCGATTTTAGAGCGCTTAAACTTCCTGATTATTTTTTCCCGTAACCTGGATGAGTTCTTTGAAATCAGGATTGCCGGGCTGATGAAACAGCAAGACCTGAATGCGACTACCCGGACGCCTGATGCTGTACCCACCGAGCTGATTCTACAACAACTGTCCCAGTCCATTCATGCCACAGTTAACAAACAGTATGAAGTTCTGAATCATGCAATTCTGCCTGAACTTCAGGCGCAGGGTATTCAGTTTCTTCAATACCAGGATCTTCTGGAAAAACATAAAGCCTGGATTGCAGCCTTTTTTGCCAAAGAAGTGCAACCGGTATTGACCCCGATCAGTCTGGATCCTTCACACCCTTTTCCACGTTTGGTGAATAAAAGTCTGAACTTTATTATCAGCTTGGAAGGTAAAGATGCCTTTGGCCGTGAAATCGAGATGGCGATTGTTCCAGCACCACGTTCCTTAGCGTGCCTGATTAAAATTCCGGAAGATGTCACCGGAAACAATACCACCCAGATTTTTCTGACTGCGATCATCCAGCAGCATATTAGTGATTTGTTTCCCGGCATGAAAGCGACCGGATGTTATGCCTTTCGGGTCACCCGCAATGCCGATCTGGTACTGTCGGAAGATGTCGATGATCTGGCAGTGGCTTTAAAAGACGAACTGTGTTCGCGCCGCTTTGGTCGTGCAGTACGTCTGGAAATTGAAAATGACTCTCCACAGAACATCATCGATTATTTGCTAGATGAATTTGATCTGACGGAACAGGAACTGTACCGGATTGATGGACCGATCAATTTATCCCGTCTGAGTACCAGCTTTGAGCGTCCGGAATTAAAGTATCCGCATTTTAGTCCGGTCATTCCGAAAATTTTCCGTAAACAGAAAAGTATTTTTGAAATTTTAAAAGCACAGGATGTGCTGCTGCATCATCCTTTTGATTCATTCCAGCCGGTGATTACTTTACTGCGCGAAGCGGCCAAGGACCCAGCGGTGCTGGCGATCAAGCAGACGCTATACCGCAGTGGTCCGGATTCGGAAATTGTTCAGGTGCTGGCAGAAGCCGCACGCAATGGCAAGGAAGTCACGGCCGTGATTGAACTGCGGGCGCGTTTCGATGAAGAATCTAATATTATGGTGGCCAATATTCTGCAAGAAGCCGGCGCGGTCGTGGTCTATGGCATCGTGGGTTATAAAACTCATGCCAAAATGATTCTGATTGTCCGGCGTGAAAATCAGGAATTACTGCGTTATGCGCATTTGGGTACCGGAAACTATCATGCCGGTAATGCCCGTATGTATACTGATTACGGCCTGATGACCACACAGCCGGATATCTGTGAAGATGTGCATCGCATGTTCCAGGAACTGACCGGCATGGGCAAAATGGCCAAACTGAAAGCCTTGCTGCATGCACCGTTTACCCTGCATAGCGAACTGCTGAAACTGATTGAGCAGGAAAAGGCATTTGCCCTAGCTGGAAAAGCCGCGCATATCATCATCAAAGTGAATGCACTTACCGAACCGCAATTGATTGCTGCCCTGTATCAGGCTTCGCAGGCTGGGGTAAAAATTGACCTGATTGTGCGTTCAATCTGCTGTCTGATTCCACAAGTTACCGGTATGTCTGAAAATATCCAGGTCCGTTCAATCGTAGGACGTTTCCTGGAACATACCCGGGTTTATTATTTTGGACATGGCGGTGCCAAGAAACTGTATTGTGCCAGTGCCGACTGGATGGGCCGTAACCTGTTTTCCCGGGTGGAAACCTGTTTCCCGGTGCTGGATCCAGAGCTGAAAAAACGGATTTATAAAGATGGCCTGATCAGCTATTTAAAAGATTGTCACAATGCATGGGAGTTAGATGCCGAGGGTCAGTGGCATAAAGTCCCCTGTCAGGATCCGGCCCAGCCTTATAATGCCCAGCAATATCTGCTGGAACAAAAACAGTTAAAAATTTAAGAGATAGGCCAAGACACACTGGCGTATTTGTTTTGTACCCATAAAAAAGCCGGATGTTGGATCCGGCTTTTTTAATTAAAACATTCAAGGATATTTATGAGGCTTTGGACTGTTTGGATTTTAGAATTTCAGTTCTAAAAGTCTGTGCCAGCTCGGCGCTTTCAGCATCCATCCCATTCACCACAAAAGCGTGACGGGTCAGGACATTGGTTGGATTCGGCATGCTGACCAGCTGGAAGTGATCACTCACATCTTTCAGCAAGGTGTTCGGTACATGTAAGGCACTTTCTTTCGCGACCAGATGCTGAGTCAGGCGCTCAGCGGCCTGTACCGAGCTGAGCTGCATCTCCTCGACTTTAGAGGCAATCGCGCTACGGGTTTGTAACACAAAACGTTTTTCTTCACGATAGCGTTTATACAGCACTTCCGAAAGCAGCTGGAACACGGCACTGATCATGGTCAGGCAGGCCAGGGCATTCGGTTTGTCTGCCGCGATACTGATGGTGGCACCTTTTTCATCAAATTTATGTACGGTACAAATATCAGAACTATTCAACTTATAGCGTTGCACACAGAGTTCGGTGGCTTTATTCAGAAAAATCTGGCAAAGATTGAAATAAGGCACCGAAACGGTTTTATTCACGCTATCCAGTAACTGTTTTGGATCGTAGAACTGGATGTTTAAGCTCAGGCTATCGCTCTCCAGTACCGCCGGCTTATGTTCTTTTTCTTTGGCTTTGTTTTTCACTGCCTGTTGGGCCTGGGCAATCGCCAGTGCCGCATTATGCTTTTCCTGTTCCAATGCCTGGGTCAGGGTCTGAATCTCGAATTTCAGCCGCGATTCGTTATTGATGCGCGCCAGATATTCGGTGCGGCTTGGACGTGCCACAGCACGATAAGCGACCCAGAGCAGACCATGAATGATGAACGAGAACAGAATTGCCAGCCATTGTGTGCGCAGAATTTCACCAATACTTGGTTCAATCAGAGTGATTTCAATCACACCGACTTTTTTCTCATTTTGCAGCGCATCACGGACAAAAACTTCACCCTCGCGGGTTTTGGTCAGTCCGCCAGTGGCTAAAACCTGAGCTTTCGCATCTAGAATCCGGATGGAAGCGACACTTGGATTGGTGGCATAACGATTTGCCAGCAACGCCAGAGAAACGCGGTTGGGTGGTTCAAGCTCAGACAGGCTGTCTGTCACCAGTTGACTGGTGATCAGCTGTCCCTGATTGGCACGGTTTTCATTCAGTTGGTGAGTGGTTGCCAATACCAGTAAAAAGGTATGCAGAGCAAAACTTACAATCAATAGGCTAGCAAATAGCCCTTGTCTAGGCGCATTCAACGTAAACTTCCAAGGCAATTCTGTTCAATTTCGATTATGATTCTAACAATAGTTGTAGCTCAGACCCGAGTCAATTCATGCGAGAAATCATTCTTATATCATTCTTAGGACCTGACCAGCCTAATCAATTTACACGATTAATGCAGGTTTTGTCCGCCCATTCCTTACAGATTTTAGATGTAGGGCAAGCGGTTATTCATAATCAGTTAACCTTAGGTATTGTTGTAGCCTCTGAAGACCAGACAGCGACAGCATTAGCCATGAAGGAGATCCTGATTCTAGCACATGATATCGGGTTAACTGTGCGCTTTAAACCGATCTCTGCGACTGAATATGATCAGTGGGTCAAAGAGGGTGGACGCACACGTTATATCGTAACGGCATTGGCCCCTGAATTAAATGCCTCTCATCTGCAAGCCGTGACCCAGATTGTCTCGGGTCAGGGCTTTAATATTGAAACCGTGACCCGTCTGTCTGGTCGCCCCGCTTTAGATGGCCAGAGCAGCGGGCCAAAACGTGCCTGTGTCCAGTTCGGTTTAAGTGGACAAATGCTAGATGCAGCTGCCATGCGTGAGGCCTGTTTGCGTTTATCCACTGAACTTAATGTCGATGTCGCGGTACAGGAAGATAATGCCTATCGCCGTAACCGCCGTCTGGTTTGCTTTGATATGGACTCGACCTTGATCGAGCAGGAAGTTATTGACGAACTGGCAATTGAAGCCGGCGTCGGTGAACAGGTCGCAGAAATTACCGAACGTGCCATGCAAGGCGAGCTGGATTTCCAGCAAAGCTTCCGTGCCCGTGTCGCTTTATTAAAAGGCATGGATGCATCGGTACTTCCGAAAATTGCCGAGCGCCTGACCATTACCGAAGGGGCTGAACGCCTGATTTCGACTTTAAAAGCATTGGGTTACCGTACCGCAATCCTTTCAGGTGGTTTTCAGTATTTTGCGGAATATCTGCAAACTAAACTGGATATTGATGAAGTGCATGCCAACGCGCTCGATGTGCAGGATGGGGTCGTTACCGGTGAAGTCAAAGGCCATATCGTCGATGGCGCACGCAAAGCCTTCTTGCTCGGTGAAATCGCCCAAGAAATGGGGATTTCCCTGGAACAAACCATCGCAGTCGGTGATGGCGCCAATGACTTGCCAATGTTATCCATTGCAGGACTCGGTGTGGCTTTCCGTGCCAAACCATTGGTACGCCAAAATGCCAATCAGGCGATTTCTAGCGTCGGTCTGGATGGGGTGCTGTATCTGCTCGGCGTACATGATAAAGACCTGAACCGTGCATAAGTACAGGCTTTGATTGATTTTAAACGCGACCTTTGGGTCGCGTTTTTTATTGCTTATGATGTGAGTGATATAAGGAATATCTGAAATATGGCTACAAAAACATCGATCATCTTAAACGGAAAAATAATTTTTTCACTTAAAAAAACTACTGATAATTTTGTAATGACACGCCAACATTGGCGCAGTCATTGATCCACAAAAATGTGAAAAGCAAAAAATGTAATGACAATATAATATCGCGACAAAGTATGTCGTTAGGCTGGATGACAGGACTTTTTTTATGCAAAAAACTCAGCATAATGCAGGCATAGAGATACAAATCAACAGATTCCACTTTATTGATTTAACGAAATTCAATAGATAGAAGCGTTGCAATATCAAGCGGAAACTATCTATCTGGATGGAGGGGGTTATATGGTAACAGCGAATTTAGCAACGATTGTGGGCTTCAGTTTAGTCGCTGTAGCTGTGCTTGCTGTGTTCTTCTCGCCTTATCGTCGCTGGTTAAGCTTTATGGCGGCCGGGATGCTGGTATGGGGCCTGATCGAGGTGATTCGTGTAGGAACTCAAACCTGGTTTGAGCTACCAATGACGTATAGTTATCTGAGCGCGTTAACTGCGGTCATGATGGTCGTGACTGGCCTGTTATTGCGTGAAGATCGTCGTGCTGAGCGTGCTTTGGCAAAACGCCGTTGCATTGAACATACGCCAGTGTATGAAGACGACCAGCAGCAGCTTTCAAGCCGTTAATTCTACAAGTTGCAATGAAAAAAATGCACCCACGGGTGCATTTTTCAATTTGGAAATATGATACAAACTGCATAATCCACCTAGCCCAGAACTATGCTAGGATATTTGTCAATTTTCGTACAATTAGAATAGGCATCCTCCATGAAACTGTCGTCCATTCCTGTGTTAAAACTTCCTCTCGTCGATATGAGTACAGATCCGCTGGACTTACTGGTCGTAGGTTTAGCTTTACGTATGAAGCAGTTGGCACGTACCAGCCCAAAATTCATTGAACTGGTACATGGACGTCAATTCCGTATTCAGATTGGTACGGATGAAGGCATGGCACGTCAGATTATTGTGGATAACGGTCATATCGATACGGTTTCGGGTGATGCTGAAAAAGCTGATTTTGTGTTGCAGTTTGCTGACAGTGAGCAGGGTGTAAAGACCTTGGTCAAAGGTGACCCGACGGCATTTATGACCGGCATGCAAAGTGGCACGATCAAAATGGAAGGTGACTTCGGCCTGCTGGTCTGGTTTAACCAGGTGGCGAAAATGATTCCACCAAAACTGCCAAAGCCGGTCAAAGAAAAATTTAAAATGGCACGCCAGTTTATTAAAGAGAAAACAGGCAAATAAAACGCTGCTCCTGACTCGCCCGCCTTTTTCAAGGAGGGCTGAGGGCAGATTCAGCCGGTTTCAATCTGGGTAATGCCAGCCAGTTAGGGAGTTTAGATCTAAGCTCCTTAATTTTTTAAATCTTTTGCAGAAACAGTTATTTTCTAATCTTGCGGTGCAATACAGCTGATGCCCCAGACCGTTATGGTTGAGGTTTCCAGCTATCCCATATCCTCATGAATTAACAATAATAAAAAACCAGACAGTTTCCTGTCTGATCTGCATTACTCAATCTGAGGGTTTTTTAATGTGGAAAATAGTGTCGCTATTCAACTTCTAAATTAAAAGTCACCGGCCCATCATTGACTAGATGCACTTTCATATCTGCTGCAAAAATACCGGTTTGTACATGCTCAAACTGGCTTTGGGCGTATTCTACCAGCTGTTCATACAAGGCTTTTGCTTCAGCCGGCGGCATGGCCGGGCCAAAATCTGGACGTAGGCCTTTTTGAGTCTGCGCCATCAGGGTAAATTGCGAAACCAGTAACAACCCGCCGTTGGCCTGACTGACATTCCAGCCCATCTTGCCTTGTTCATTATCAAAAAAGCGGTATTTCAAGATCTTATCAATCAGTTTTTTGCCTTTTTCCAGGTCATCACCTTTGCCAAGACCTAAAAAAACCAGAATGCCTTTTTCGATTTCACCGCTGACTGCACCGTCTACCACGACTTTAGCTTCTAAAACTCTTTGTAATAACGCACGCATTTCACATATTTACTGATGACTATGGAAGGGCGTAATTGTAGCAAGAATACAATCTGCTAAAGGAATAAATGCTGATTTTTTGGACTACAAACACCTGAAAAATAATTGATTAATTTTTATATATTCAATAAAACGATTAAAGTAATGAGAATAATCCGTTTTAACAATATTTGGTTTTTCTATATCTTAGCCCATGCAGGAAAGGTAATAAATTGAGAGATTTAGAAATGTTTAAGCGTTCATTACTGGTTGCAATGCTTGCAACGGTTACAGCTGCACAAGCGGCTCCTTTGACTAAAGACAATGGCGCACCAGTCGGTGACAACCAAAACTCGATCACTGCTGGTCCAAATGGTTCTGTTTTACTTCAGGACGTTCAGCTGGTACAAAAATTACAACGTTTTGGTCGTGAGCGTATTCCAGAGCGTGTTGTTCACGCGCGTGGTACAGGTGCTTATGGTGAATTCGTTACCACCAAAGATCTGTCGGATCTGACCATTGCTTCATTGTTCAAAGCGGGAACCAAAACCCCGGTCTTTGTGCGTATGTCGACAGTTATTCACGGTAAAGGTTCTCCAGAAACCTTGCGTGATCCGCATGGCTTCGCCATCAAATTCTATACCCAAGAAGGCAACTGGGACTTAGTTGGTAACCAGACCCCTGTATTCTTTATCCGTGACGCGATCAAGTTCCCGGACTTTATTCACGCGATGAAACCAAGTCCGGTCAACAACGTTCAAGATGCCAACCGTGTGTTTGATTTCCTGTCTAGTCAACCATGGGCAACTAACATGTTGACTTATGTGTATGGCAAGCAAGGTGTACCAACCAGCTACCGCGAACAGGATGGTTTTGGTGTTCATGCCTACAAACTGTATAACGACAAAGGCGAATATAAATACGTTAAATTTAACTTCCGCTCTCAACAGGGTGTCAAAGGTCTGAACGTTAAAGAAGCAGCGGAACAGCAAGGTAAAGATTTCAATCACCTCACCAATGATCTTTACAACAACATCAACAAAGGCAACTTCCCGAAATGGGATCTTTATATCCAGGTATTGGACCCTCAAGACCTTGGCAAGTTTGATTTCGATCCACTGGATCCAACCAAAATCTGGCCAAACGATTTAGTTCCAGAAACCAAAGTCGGTACCTTGACCTTGAACCGTATGCCGAAGAACTTCTTCAATGAAACCGAGCAAGCTGCATTTGCACCGGGTAACCTGGTGCCGGGCATCGAACCATCTGAAGACCGTTTGCTGCAGGGCCGTATCTTCTCTTATTCAGATACACAAATGTACCGTTTAGGTGTGAATCACCAGCAAATTCCTGTAAACCGTCCAATCGTTGCCGTGAACAACAACAACCAGGAAGGTTATATGAATGTGAGCGAGCGTGATTCTGATGTGAACTACGAACCAAGCCGTAAAGAGCCAAAAGCTGCAACTGAAAAAGCGCGTGCAGTTCAGACCCCACTTGCCGGCACAGTTCAGCAAATTGGTGTGAAAGAGCAAAACTTCAAGCAGGCGGGTGAGCTTTACCGTTCATATACGGCCAAAGAAAAAGACGATTTAATCATGAACCTGGCGGCAGATCTTGGCAATGTCAAAGATTCTGAAACCAAGCACATCATGTTGTCTTACTTCTACAAGGCAGATGCGGATTATGGTACGCGTATGACCAAAGCAGTGAAGGGCAATCTTGCGACTGTGAAAGCCAAAGCAGCGCAATTGAAAGACTAATTTGGATTAGTCCGACAAATTGGTGACTAGGGTCTAGCACGTCACCTCAAGAAAGTCCTGTAAAACTCCAAACCTTTCCTGCACCCTAGGGGGAGTTTTACAGGCACCCGGTTTTACTCATTTTCTCTCATTTGAACTGAATCAGACTCGATTCATGTCTCTACTCGATTTCTGTTGGAGTCCATCATGAAAGTTATGCAGCATGCAGTTTTAGCCAGTATTTTTGCCTTGGGTGCCATGTTTGCAAACCTGAGCAGCGCACAAGATCTGTCTTCCGTTAAAAGTGTTGCAACTACACCGATGAACTCGCAACAGGAATTGGTTGCATTGTTCTTTGCCGCGGCCAAAACCGGCAATGACGAAGTGATCAATGAATTTTTAAAGCACGGTTTTCCAGCCGATGTGCGTAATAGTGATGGCTATACACCACTGATGATGGCGATCTATTATGGACATCAGAGTATTGTAACGAGCTTGCTTAAACACGGCGCTGACCGCTGCGCCCGAGACAATAAGGGCAATACTGCCTTGATGGGTGCGTTGTTTAAAATGGAATTTGCCATTGCCAGACAGCTGCATCAGGTCGACTGTGATGCTCAGGCCGAGAAAAGCGGACAAAAGACCACAGCCGAGTTTGCCCGGGTGATTGGTCAGGAAAAACAGCTCCAGAAAATCATTCAGGGACAGGACACAACCCAGGCCCAGCCTCAGAAATAAAACGGTTTATGGCCTGATACTTTTGTCGCAGTTTCAGCCGGCTGTACGTAAATCCTGCAATATTGCATGAATTTTTATGCTTTAATGCAGATATAAGCACAGCGATATTTCCTTAATTATGGCTCCAATTATCCGTTCTCTGTTAGATACTGACTTGTACAAATTCACCATGTTGCAAGTGGTATTACACAAGTTTCCGCAAACGCATAGTGTCTATCATTTCCGTTGTCGTAATCTGGAAGACACGGTCTATCCGCTGACGGATATTCTGGATGATCTCAATCATCAACTTGATCTGCTGTGTCAGCTCAACTTCAAAGAAGACGAGTTGCAATACTTAAGAAGCCTGCGTTTTATCAAGAGTGATTTCGTCGACTATCTGGAACTGTTTCAGCTCAAACGCCGTTTCATTCAGGCCAGTATCGATAGCGAAGGCCGTTTAGACATTAAAGTGGAAGGCCCGATGGTTCAGGCGATGATGTTTGAAATTTTCGTGCTGGCAATTGTCAATGAACTGTATTTTAGCCGGATTCGTAGCCCTGAAGTCATGGCTGAAGGTGAGCGCCGTTTACAGGCAAAAACGCAATTACTGAAACAATATGATGCATCGCAAAATCCACAGGATCCGCCATTTCTGGTGTCGGACTTTGGGACGCGTCGCCGTTATAGTTTCGAATGGCAAAAGCATGTGGTGGAAGAATTCAACAAAGCTGCACCGCATGTATTCCGCGGTACCAGTAATGTGCTGTTGGCCAAGGAACTGGGCATTACCCCGATTGGCACCATGGCGCATGAATTCCTGCAAGCATTTCAGGCGCTTGATGTACGTCTGCGTAATTTCCAGAAATCTGCGCTGGAAACCTGGGTACAAGAATATCGTGGTGATTTAGGCATTGCCCTGACCGATGTGGTCGGTATGGATGCTTTCCTGCGTGATTTCGACCTGTATTTTGCCAAACTGTTTGACGGCCTGCGTCATGACAGTGGCGATCCCTATGTGTGGGGCGACAAGGCCTATGCACATTATAAAAAGCTGAAAATTGACAGCAAAACCAAAATGCTGACTTTCAGTGATGGCCTGAATCTGGAAAAAGCCTGGAAACTGCATCAATATTTTAAAGACCGTTTCCAGGTCAGTTTCGGCATTGGCACCAACCTGACCAACGATATGGGGCAAACCCCTTTAAATATCGTGCTGAAACTGGTGGAATGTAACCGGCAGTCAGTGGCAAAAATTTCGGACAGTCCGGGCAAAACCATGACCGATAATGATACTTTCCTGGCTTATCTGCGTCAGGTTTTCGAGATTACTGAACCTGCCTAAGTCTATTTCAGACATGCGCAATTTTAGAACCGCTTCTCTGTAGAGGCGGTTTTTTTATTCCGGACGGTTTTTGTGGGCTAGCTTATCTAAATTCTTGCTAATCATCTTAAAAGAAACCGCATAAAGCTAAAAATGAGCTGTGCTAAGATCAAGGTAATTTGACCAAGAATAGCCATGATACCGATGACCGCTTCAGCCTTTAATTTTGGCCTGCTGATTGAGGCAGAAGATTTAGTTCCCTATCTGGGCCATGAAAAGCTTCGTATTGTTGACCTCAGCCGGGCTTCGGTATACGAGCAACTGCATATTCCGCATGCCCTGCATCTGCAACCCAAGCTGCTGGTTCGTCAGGAAGAACATAGCATGGGCTTATTGCCGGACATCGACGGCTTGCAGGCGCTGATTGCTTATCTGAACATTTCGCCTGAGCATCATGTGGTGGCTTATGATGATGAGGGCGGGGCATGGGCCGGACGTTTACTCTGGAATCTGCATTGTCTAGGGTTTGAAAATACCAGTTTATTGAATGGCGGGATTCATGCCTGGCTTGGTGCCGGTTTGCCGACCTCTTCCGCTCAGGAAATATTTAGCCCGGTCAGTCATTTAGTTCCGGTAAATCTCGAACAAAAAGCCGTGTTTCAGATTGGGTATGATGAATTGCGCCAGCTTGTTGAAAAGCAAGAAGTTCAACTGTGGGATTGCCGCACTGAAGATGAATATACTGGTCTGCGTCTGGCAGCGCGACGCGGTGGTCACATTCCGGGAGCACGTCATTTTGAATGGAGTACTGCCCTTAACCGGCAAAATCATTTAAAATTGCAGCCTTTACCACGTACTCAGCAGCGTCTGGAACAACTGGGCTTCGATTTGAATCGGCCGGTTGTGGTGTACTGCCAGTCCCATCATCGCTCAGGTTTGGCCTATATTCTGGGCCGCTTACTGGGCTGGAAAATTCGAGCCTATGATGGTGCGTGGAGTGAATGGGGCAACCGCCTCAATAGTCCAATCGCTACAGGGGAGGTGCCATCTTGAGCATCACATCACGTTTAAAACAACAGTTTTTTATTAAAGCTCAACGATTAGTACCGCAACATCGCTTGTCTCGCGTGGTCGGCAAAATTGCTGCCAGCGAAAACCCGATTATTAAAACGGCTGTGATTAGCGCCTTTAAGGCCCAGTACGGCATTGATATGTCGATTGCTGAACAGGCCAATGCCCTGAAGTTCAAATCTTTTAATGAATTCTTTACCCGAGCCCTGAAAGAAGGCATCCGCGCGGTTGATCCAGATGCCAGTAGCGTTGTTTCGCCAGCAGATGGTGCGATTTCCCAGCTCGGTAAAATTGAAAATGGTGATGTGTTTCAGGCCAAAGGTCAAAAATTTACTGTAGAAGCGCTGATTGCTGATCCGCAACTGGCTGAACCTTTCAAAAATGGCGAGTTTGCGACGGTGTATTTGTCGCCACGTGATTATCACCGTGTGCATATGCCATTTGCAGGTACATTAACTGAAACCTTGTATGTACCGGGCGAGCTGTTCTCGGTCAATCAGGTCACGGCAGAAAATATTCCGGGCCTGTTTGCCCGCAATGAACGCATGGTCTGCCTGTTTGATACTGAAATCGGCCGTATGGCGGTGGTGCTGGTTGGCGCGATGATCGTGGCGGGTATTGAAACCGTCGCCACCGGCAAGGTTAAACCTTCTGGCCGGATCGAGTTAAACCAGCATGATCTGTTCCTGGAAAAAGGCGCCGAACTGGGACGTTTCTACCTCGGTTCAACTGCGGTGATTTTATTTGAAGAAAATAAAATGCAGTGGGATGCAGCCTTCAAGGCCAATTCTCTGGTGAATATGGGTGAAGCGCTAGGACATACAGTTTAAATATTTTAAGCCTCTTGTTGCTTCCCCCTTTTTCAAAGGGGGATTTAACATTTAATCTCCGCCTCTTGCGCTTTAATTCAAAGCAATACGTTTCATCTCCTAGAAGGAGTGGGAGCTTCCTGTTTTCCAAAGGGAATTTAATTTTAGCTAATCCCTCCCAATCTCCCTTTAAAAAAGGGAGGAGTTGAAAAACTAAAAAAGCGCCATCAGGCGCTTTTTTTATTTCTAGAAATTTATCGTTTCACTACAATTGAATCAATCCCGCTATTTTGCAAGGTTTGCTGCGCGATAATCGCCGCTTCTGCAGAGTCATAAGGTCCTGAAACCACACGATACCAGACTTTGCCATTTTCTACGCTTCTGACCACATCGGCAGACAGGCCATTCAGAATAATTTCCGCGCGGCGCGCATCGGCCTGATCCGGATCATCAAAACTGCGGACCTGCAGAATATAGCTGGCCGGAGCTGCAACTGGTGCTTCGCTGGCTTCTAAGCCAGGTTCGGGATTGGCTACAGGTTCAGGCACTTCCGGTCGAGGCGCTTCTACAATGACTACAGCATTCTGACTTTTGGTTTCTGGTACAGCCTGTTCAGGAATCGGAGTCACTTGTTGTTGTGGCAACAAATCGTAAAAGCGGTAGTCTTTATTGGTATCTTCTTCCTGAAGATGCTCAGAGCTGGTCTGCACTTGAGGCTTAACCGGTTCCCATGGCTTCCACAGCATCAGTGCCATTAAAAAACTTAACACGATTAAAATGATCACGAGTGTGCCGAGCCAGGTCGGAATCAGTGGCTTTTTAGGCTTATTCGGTCTTTCAGATACACCGCGTTGCGTTTTTCCAAACACTTGGAATTTCCTCTATATGGGGTGGCCTCATAGCAAAGGCATCACCGCAGTAATGCCTGACTATTATTTCATCCTATGTGATTCGGATCTAAATGTCATTATTTAGATCAAACTGCACACCAGATTTATACTTGAGCTGTTTTTCAAATACCTGGCAGAATTTGCCAGGTATTTTTGAATCGCTACAACAACCGTTTTCGTTGTGGCTTCGAGTAGAGCTTTTGTCTTGCGAGCATGCAAAACAATCTATACATGCTTACTCAAGCGAAGCTTTCGCCTTGCGAGCATGCAAAGCGGTGCTTTGCTTACATGCTCTCAGGCGCAGACACACCTAGAAGTTCCAGGCCATTGCGTAGTACCTGGCGAACATTTACCGATAACAGTAAACGTGCCTGAGTCAATTCAGCATCATCGCCCAATACTTTATTGTCGTTGTACCAGCCGTGGAACAAAGCTGCCAACTCTTTCAGATAGTTACCAATTTGATGTGGTTCATAGCTGTTTGCAGCACGTACCAGAATTTCTGGATATGCCGCCAGTTTGGCCAGCACTTCGGCTTCAGCATCGAGTTCCAGACGGGCCGCCAGACTACGTGCTGCCGTCGCATCAAAGGTCACGCCTGTAGAGGCCGCTTTTTCCAGCATACGGCAGATTCGGGCATGCGCATACTGGATGTAATACACGGCATTGTCCTTGCTTTGCGATACAGCCAGGTCCAGATCAAAGTCGATGTGTTGTTCAGATTTACGCATTACGTAGTAGAAACGTGCAGCATCGTTGCCGACTTCTTTGCGCAAGTCACGCAAAGTCACGAACTGGCCTGAACGGGATGACATTTGTACCATCTCGCCGCCACGCCATAGGCTCACGAACTGAACCAGAAGAACCGTTAATTTTTTCGAGTCATAGCCCAGCGCATCAATGGCCGCTTTTACACGTGCGATATAACCGTGGTGATCTGAACCCCAGATATCGATGATATCGGTATAGCCACGTTGTAACTTGTTCAGGTGGTAAGCGATGTCAGACGCGAAGTAAGTGGTCTGACCATTACGACGTTTCACGACACGGTCTTTTTCATCACCGAATGCAGTGGATTTGAACCAGATGTTGCCATCCAGTTCATACAGGAAACCACGCTGATCTAAGGTCTGTAAGGCTTCTTCAATTTTGTCTGTCAATGATTCTTCGCTGAACCATTGATTGAAGGTTACACCAAATTCGCCTAGGTCATCTTTAATATCATCCAGAATCGCTTTAAGCGCGGCTTGCAAGAATACGCGGTAGCCTGTGCCAATTAACGCTTGTGAATTAAAGATCAAACCATCGATGTGTTTTTCTTTATCGCCAGACAAGACGACTTTATTGCCATCAGCATCTAATTCAGCTGCAAACTGTACATCTTCAGGCACGTCTTTATACACGTCAGCCACAGGACGAACATAAGCATCGCCATCCTGGTCAATAATGCTTTGTGCGATTTCTTTTACGTAGTCACCCTGGTAGGCATTTTTCGGGAATACCAGTTCCTGACCCGTTAATTCTAAGTAGCGCAGATAAGTCGAAGTCGCCAGAATGTCCATTTGACGGCCAGCATCATTGACATAGTATTCGCGATCTACTTTTGCACCAGTCGCTTCAAGCAAGTTCGCAACCGTCATACCATACGCAGCACCACGACCATGACCTACGTGCAGGCTAGAGGTCGGGTTGGCAGACACGAATTCAACCTGAATACGTTTATCCGCATTGACCTGGGTGCGGCCATAAGTCGCCTGTTGTGCCTGGATTTGATCGAGGACTGCAAAGCGCTGGTCGGCATTCAGGAAGAAGTTAATAAAACCAGGACCGGCAATTTCTGCCTTGCTGATATCCGCCACTTCAGGCAGGGCAGCAAGAATTTTTTCCGCTAAATCACGTGGCTTCATACCCGCAGCTTTCGACGCGATCATGGCAATATTCGACGCAAAGTCACCATGGCTTCGGTCTTTGGTACGCGTCAAATTACTTGTATTGTTCCAGTCAGATGGGAGTACGCCTTGTGCCTGTAAAGTGTGCACTGCATGATCGAGAGCTGCTTGTATTGCCGTATTCATAATCAGTCGAAAATAGAGATCGCAGAAAAACAGCAAATATAGCAAATTTCAGGCTGTTTAGGTAAAAGCATTTCTAGGGAATCAAAAGTAGAGGATCACTTCATCAGAAGTTTTTGACTAAAGAAAGGGAAAATCAACGGATTAATCCCATGAAAATAAGACCAGTTTAAGCTCTATGATTCAGATGAAAAAAACAATACTCCACCGTATAGAATTTGGCTTATATTAGTCATCTGAAAACAGTAAAAAGAGCATGTCGTGGCTGCATCACAACGTCCGACCATTATCGGTCATATTCCTAAACTTCCTGCAAAATGGGCATTGATTATTGTGCCTTTTATCCTGTCCTGCCTGATGAGTGGCATTATTTCCATGATCAATATGCTGCGTAATCTCGGCTGGATTGATGGATTTATAGCACTCTGGTTTCATAACTGGATGATTTCCTGGGCGATTGCCTTTCCGATTGTGGTGACCTTATTGCCTTTCGTGCGCAAATTCACTGGGTTATTGGTGGATATGTCCGGCCCCCAGCCACCAAAGTGATCAATCTTTAAATTTGATCTGGCTGGAGTCAATTTTTGGGCATTTTAAAAGCGGGGGCTATATGTGGCGAATAGCCTCATCTTTAAATTAAATGTTCCACTGCCGCCCGGATAATCCCGAGCACCAGACCGATACAGGCACCGACCACGACCCCATTGACCCGGATCATATGCAGGTCGCCGCCGACTTCATTTTCAATCTTGTCGATCATCTCGCTTGAATCCCATTCGTGAATACGCTCGCTGATAAAGCGAATCACTTTTTCACTGTACTGGTCACTCAGGTCAACCGCGATAGAGCTCAAACGTTTATTCAGCAGCTCACGAACCGAAGCATTCGAGATGATATTTTCTCCGACCTGTTGAATGGCAATTCTGAGATTTTCCGCAATACCCGAATCAGGTTTTTGCAAATCTTCCTTGATTGCATCACATAAAATCACCACGGCACCGCTGATAAAATTCAGTACCTGTGGACTATCCAGTAAGGCATCTTTGGTTTCATTCAGACGCTGGCTGGCTTCACTGTCATTATCTGCCAGCTGCAACATCCAGCTATGTCCCATGCTCTCAATTTTAAGTCGCCACGGATGATCTGGATCGGCCAGCATGGCTTCAACGCGCCCGATCACGGAATCAATACTGCGTTGCTGCACGTCAATCCCGATCCAGCTGGCGCCTTTGGCCAGTTTCCACACGCCCATTTCCTTAAACAGGTTACGGGTCAGCTCGCGGGTTTGTTCCGGATGCGAGGTCATCCAGGCATGCACCACATCCAGTCCGCGCTGTAGCACATCCTGATGGAAATCATTGTCCAGAACGGCATGCAGCATTTCGCTGGCCAGAGTATTGATCTGGGTATTTTTGACCCATTGCACGCTGTTGCTTTGGATAAAGCCGGCAATCTGTTCCTGTCCGACAAATTCAAAGATTTTAGGAACCGTTTGCTGAATGACCTGAGTCACTTGGGCATTATTTTGTGGATTGGCCAGCCAGCGTCCTGCAGCCAGACTCAGGTCGGTACTGTCCAGACTGCGTTGTACAATTTGCGGAGAAAGAAAATTTTCCTGCACAAAACGGCCCATCGACTCTGCAATACGAGCCTTATTACGTGGAATGATTTCGGTATGGTCGCGTAAAAACTTGGGAATGGGCAATCTGCCAAAAGGGTTACGAAACAGCACGGTAATCGCATACCAGTCCGCCAGTCCACCGACCACACCCGCTTCTGCCGAGAGCATCAGAATATGAATGAGCCAGACATATTCAGGTAGCAGTTTGGCTGCCACCATCAGTGCCAACCAGGTCAGTACGGCGACCACCAGGGCGATGGTCGCGAAACGTTTACTGCGTTGTAAGCTCGGGGAGATACTCTCTGTCTGCATAGATCATCCTGTCAGGAGGGATTGGCCGGTTGCGGTTGCAGCACTGCACCGGATGGACTTAAACCATATTTAGCCCCAAGTGACTGTAAAATCAAGCGGGCATCAAAGGCATCTTGAGGCGCCTGATTGGCTTTGAAGCATTCAATGGTATAGGCTACTTGGGCAGGATCCAGAGTCACGGTATAAGGACGATCATAGAATGGGTCTGGCCAGAACCCTGGATATCGGCGGTAATATCCGTACGGATAAAAGCTCGGCGCCGGATAGACGATGGCCTGCCGTGGGGGTTGTTGAGTACGGTTACTTGGATCATTCAGTACTCTGAAGAACTGAAAGCCATTTTGTACGGTAGTCTGTGCGGCTTTGAGCAGGGTAATTTCTTCAGCTGTGCCAAAGCTCATATTGGGGCGAGCCTGAAAGCTGATACGGTAAGTGTTGCTGTTGAGGGGAGTGGTACTGTAGCGACCTAACTGATCAAATGTTAAGGGCTTTGAGGGTGTGGTTGCACAGCCAGTCAGGCTGATGGCAGCAATCATACTCAATCCCAGTAGCATGTTTTTCATGTTCGATCTCCTGATGCAATGATCCAGTCCAGACAGCCGGTCTTAAAAAATCTTAAAAACTGCTATCGGGCTGGGTCAGGAAAGTAAGTTCTTCATCGGTCGATGCACGACCCAGAATCTGGTTTCGGTGCGGGTAACGTCCAAAGCGGTCAATAATGACCTTGTGCTTTTTCTCGAATTCCAGATTGGTCGGATTGCCCAGACGCTGAAACAGTTTTAAGGCGAATTCATGAATCAGTTTGGATTCGCTGTGCATAAATGGCATATACAGAAAGGCACGCTGTTCCGGACTGAGCTGTTGATCCAGGTTCAGGCTGATGGCTTCCTGAGCCAAGGCCAGTGCCAGACTGTCTTGGGCGAAAGCTTGGGGAGAATCACGGAATAAATTTCGTGAAAATTGATCTAGCACAATAATTTCGGCCAGCCGGCCTTCTGCGGTTTTACGCCAGCCCCAAAGTTCAGCCTGGGCTGCCTGCTGATGGGTGCTCATGAACTGCTGCGCAATACTTTGGTCGAATTCATGACTTTGGCTAAACCATAAGGGCTGGCTGTCCGCATGAAACCAAAAGTCTAAAATATCTTGATAATTCATAATATTTACAATTCATTAGCATCTATTTGTTAATAAAATCACAAATTTTCCATGTCTTATAGAGGAAGTTTGTGTTAAAAATTTGCCAAATTAAAAATCAATGGTTTGCCTGAAAACTAGGCAGCCTGTCATATGCCGGCGCGAAATCACGTTATACTGATTAAACCGATGATTTTAATTTAATAATTTAGCCCCCTTAAGCGAGATTGTAATGAGTCAACCTGAATCGACTTCCCAAAATGTATTACCGACCTGGGTCGAGTCGTCACTCATCAAAGGCATGCTGCGTGGTATCGAGCGTGAAAGCTTGCGTATGCAAAGTGATGGTTTCCTGTCACAGGCAGCGCATCCTCGTGCCTTGGGTTCAGCCTTGACTCATCCACATATCACCACGGACTATTCTGAAGCGTTGATGGAGTTTATTACTCCGCCACAGGACAGTATTAAAAAAGCGCTGGACTATCTCAGCGATATTCATGCGATTGTGCATCGTCATCTGGAAAATGATGAAAAGCTCTGGCCTTTGTCGATGCCGTGTATGCTGGACAGCCGCGATGACAGCATTCCGCTGGCACAATATGGCAGCTCGAATATCGGTCTGTTTAAAACCTTGTATCGTCATGGTCTAGGTGTGCGTTATGGCCGCCGTATGCAGACGATTTCAGGCGTGCATTACAACCTGTCTTTCCCGGACCATCTCTTCGAGGCACTGCAACAGCAGGAACAGGACGAAGCGCTGAAAGCATTGAGCTTGCAGGATTATCGCAGCCATCGCTATATGGGCCTGATCCGTAACTTTATTCGTCTGACCCCACTGGTGATGTTCCTGATCGGGGCCAGTCCGGCAGTCTGCCAGTGCTTTATGACTGGCCGTGATCATTTCTTGCTGCCATTGGTGAAAGGCACTTTGTATTCGCCTTATGCGACCGCGCTGCGTATGGGACGTTTTGGCTATCAAAACTCTGCGCAGAAACAGCTCGGTATTCACTACAATAATTTGCAGGACTATCTGGACGGACTGCAAAAAGCCGTTAAAACGCCGTATAAACCGTTTAGTCGTCTGGGACTAGATGATGCCAATGGCCAGCCGATCCAGATCAATGATCATGTGTTGCAAATCGAAAATGAATATTACAGCTTAGTGCGCCCGAAACAGGTGCCACTCGCGGGTGAAACCCCGTCACAGGCACTGGAAAATCGTGGGATTGCCTATGTCGAGCTGCGCGCAGTCGATGTCAATCCATACAGCCCGATTGGCATTAATGAAGATACGGCCGGTTTCCTTGAAGTGGTAGCCTTGTACTGTTTATTGCAAGATAGTCCGGCACTACTCAGTGATGAACAGGATATTATTGAGCAGAATCAGGCCGAAGTAGTGAACCGTGGTCGTGCGCCAAATGCCGCAATTATGGAAAATGGCCAGTCTTATCCGATTGAGGATTGGTGTGCCATACATTTGCAGCGCATGCATCCCTTGGCCAAGCTGTTAAATTCGGCCTATGACAGTACTCTCTATACCGATGCATTAAAAACCATGATGATCCGGGTCGATGAAGTCGATGCCACCTTGTCTGCCTTGGTGGTGGGTGATACGCGTGAACAGGGCGGGATGTGGCATTTTGGCCAACATCTGGCCCAGCAGCACAGCAGTGTCTATGAAGAACATCAGCTCAGTCCGGAAACACTGGCTTATTTTGAAGAAATGTCACAAAAGTCATTGCAGCAGCAACAGCAACTCGAGCAAGATAGCAGCATCAGTTTTGCTGATTATTTAGCCCAATATCGATAAAAAATAAGGGGATTCACCATGCAATGGGGTTATCGCTTCGTGAGTGGTATGTTGTTTCTGGCTGCTGTCATCGGCATGGCATTTGCCTTATATCTTGAGCATGTACAAGGTCTGGCGCCTTGTCCGCTCTGTGTGTTTCAGCGTGTCGGATTAATCGGACTCGGGATCATCTCACTGATCGCATTCCTGCATAATCCCGCATCTAATCTCATGAAGCGGCTATATGCCTTGCTGGGTTCGCTCAGTATTTTGTGGTCTGTGGGCGTGGCTGTGCGTCATGTCTGGTTACAGAACCTGCCCCCGGATCAGGTGCCGAGCTGTGGTCCCGGTCTGGAATACTGGCTGGAAACCCTGCCGATGCAGTCTGTACTGCAACAGGTCTTAAATGGTTCAGGGGAATGTGCCGCGATTGACTGGACCTTCTTGGGTCAATC
Organism: Acinetobacter lwoffii; assembly: GCF_015602705.1. Taxonomy (NCBI): domain Bacteria; kingdom Pseudomonadati; phylum Pseudomonadota; class Gammaproteobacteria; order Moraxellales; family Moraxellaceae; genus Acinetobacter; species Acinetobacter lwoffii. The sequence continues at coordinate 2,902,250 of NZ_CP059081.1, read as the reverse complement.
CTTGCCTGTCTGGTCTTTGATCTTTTTCAGTATTTTATTGCTGATTAGCCTGTGGCAACTACTGCGTAAATATAAAAAGGCACCGGTTAAACGACTCAGAGATAAATATTAATTCCGTATTTAATAAAAAAGCCCTCAATCGAGGGCTTTTTTATTTGCTTCAGTTTAGGTCAGGGCTATGCCTTCCAGACTGTCCAGATCCATCACATATTCATGAATCTGATCAAAGGCTTCATCTTCTACACTTGGATAGAACCAGCGCGCCACCTGCTCGGCCACTAGCGGATGATACTGAATTTCAAAATGGTTCAGGCCGTAAAAAATCGCCTTGTTTGCATCGGGGACTTTGAGCTGGAAACGCGGATTGGGATGCTCGCCCAAAGCACTTTTAATACTGACCAGATAATCACCAATTACATGTAAGGTCTTGTTTTTTCGGTTTTCAAACTCGATGGTACCGGCGACCAGATAGGTATCGATATGCGAGGGAATTGGGGCAGGTTTACGGTGATCATCCATAAAGCCGATCCGTAGCGGATTATGCTCCCAGTCATCATCCCGGACGCTGCCATGGCGTAAATCCAGAATACCGTTACTGCGAATATTGACCAGATGGCCAAGCAACCGGATCAGTGGAAAATGTCCGAGTTTGTCCTGCAAGCTAAAACCAAAACGTTCCAGTACCGCACCATGATGCGGTGAACCCAGACAGACCAGATTCTCCACCATGTTGACCCAGCTATACACATTCTGCTTGCCATAGAACAGTGCGCTGCGTGACACCAGTCCACCCATGCTATGGCCGATCAGGTCAATACTGGTAATTCTAGGATTGCGAACAACCAGATCCTGTAAGGTATTCGCCAGACTGCGACCATTGGCAGAAATCCGGCGTCCAGTATTGTAATTCAGGTAGAGCATGGTATTGCGGTCGCGCTGCGCCAGTAATTTTGCCCCAATGCCTTCATATTTGCGATTTGACCAGTCTAAATGGTTCATGCATAAGCCATGTACAAACAAAGTAATACGACCGCTTAGCTCACCTTTTTGCAGCGAGCCATAATGGTCATAGATCACCATCGGCAGGGCTAGAGGGTTTTGATATTTCAGCAGATAATCCCCGATAATGCCATTTAAGACACTGACCAGAAAATGCAAGGAAGGTGTCAGCGGTTTATTATGCAGTTTAGGAAAGCGTTCAATAATCTGGCGCAAAGCAGGGGCAATCAGGGTATTGCCGTAATGAAACAGCATGTCATAAGACATTTGATAGAGCCGCACAATCGACGGAATATTCTGAATTTTTTCAGAATTATTTTCACTTAAACCGAAAATACTCATTAAAATTTCGCGTTGAATACTCTTGATCAGCTCCTGGATCACATCGTTAAAGCGCATCGTTACCAGCTGCGCCAGACCTTCCAGTACATCGGCCTGACTCGGCGGGGTTCGATCCCATCGACAATAGGTTTCATGTAACGGTGTCAAACTTGGCATCTGATCCTGTCCTTTCAATGAGCCGCATGTGGTGCCATCTTTCTTTTTAAAGAACTTCGCGGTATAAATTCTTTTTCTTGTTGAGTTTCCGGATTTTGAGGGCCTCAGCTTAAAATAACGAGAATGAGAAAAGATTTTGGGCTTTTTTGTCAGACAATTTAAGCAATTAACTGGTCTTATAACGTAGTGTACTTCACATTATTTAAATTAAATTTTGATGATTGATGGGTTTTTTGTTGGTAGTTCATGAATATCATTTATTTGCATGGTTTTAAGAGTAATTCAAACTCGATCAAGGGGAAATTGCTGCAACATTACTGTGCAAAGTATCCTGAAATTCAGGTACATTTACCCGATTTAAACATGTCACCGAACGCTGCCATTGCGCATGTTTCTGAACTGATTGAATCGATGCATAATGTGGTATTACTGGGCAGCAGTCTCGGTGGATTTTATGCGACACATCTGGTCGCACAGCATGCTGTGCCTGCTGTACTGATCAATCCGGCAATGCGACCATGGCAACTGTTTCGTGAACTGTTTGACGAGCAACTGCCTTATCAAGTCCATCCGAACTGGTGTCTGGATGAGGCAGATCTGTTACAACTGCAGCAATTGGCCCTGCCTGTTGCACAAGATGCAGACAAAATACTGGTTCTGCTGCAACAAGGCGATGAAGTTTTGGATTATCGTGAAGCACATCGTTATTATAGTGCTGCGCATCCCCCTGGAATGCTGATGACTGAAGCGCATGGCAGTCACGGGATGGATGATTTTGCGGAAAAAATTCCATTCGTCTTACAGTTTTTATTGGACTGCATAAAAAAGGAAACCGAATAACGTGTCTCAATATACGGCTCAATCTCTTGAAGTTTTATCTGGTTTGGATCCGGTCCGTCGTCGTCCGGGCATGTATACCGATACTTCTCGTCCCAACCATTTGGCACAGGAAGTGATTGATAATGCTGTCGATGAGGCACTGGCAGGGCATGCCAACAAGATTACCGTCACGGTCTATAAAGATGGTTCTTTATCAGTCGAAGACAATGGCCGTGGTATGCCGGTGGATATTCACCCTGAATATGGCCAGAGCGGTATTGAAATTATCATGACCAAACTGCATGCCGGCGGTAAGTTCAGCACCGATAATTACCAGTTTTCCGGTGGTTTGCATGGCGTCGGGATTTCAGTGGTCAATGCGCTTTCGACCCGTGTAGAGGTCGAAGTTCAGCGTCAGGGTAACCTGTACAGAATGGCCTTTGAAAATGGCGAACCGGTTGCACCGCTTGAAGTACTGGCAGGTAAGGCACCGAAACGGGTATCAGGAACTACGGTACAATTCTGGCCTGAAGCCAAATATTTTGATTCTCCTAAATTTGCCCTCAAAGCTTTAAAACATAATCTCAAAGCCAAAGCTGTTTTGGCGGCGGGCTTACAGATCAACTATGTTGATCAGATCAATGATGAAAAGATCACCTGGCAGTTTGAAAATGGTCTGGTCGACTATTTGATGGACGAGCTGGAAGACCGTGAAATTATTCCGGCACCGGCTTTTGTCGCCACAGGTGACGCAGAGCGCGCCAGCGCAGAATTTGCGATTTGCTGGAATGTCGAAGGCGGAGAAAGCGTCCAGGAATCTTATGTCAACCTGATTCCAACCGCACAAGGTGGAACCCATGTGAATGGTCTGCGTTCAGGTGTCACCGATGCGATGCGCGAGTTCTGTGAACTGCGGAATTTGCTGCCGCGGAATATGAAACTCTCTGCCGAAGATGTCTGGGACGGCGTCAACTATATCCTGTCGCTGAAATTCCAGGAGCCACAGTTCTCAGGTCAGACTAAAGAACGTCTGTCGAGCCGTGAAGCAGCAGGGATTGTGCAGAATATTGCCAAAGATGCCTTTGCATTATGGTTGAACCAGAATTCTGACATCGCCATGCAACTGGCAGAAATGGCCATTTCCAAAGCCGGTCGCCGTCTCAAAGCAGCGAAAAAAGTAGAACGTAAGAAAATTGTCGCGGGTCCAACCTTGCCGGGGAAACTGTCGGACTGTGTAGGCCATGATCTGGATCAGTCAGAACTGTTTATTGTGGAAGGGGATTCTGCGGGTGGTTCGGCCAAGCAGGCGCGTGATAAGAACTTCCAGGCGATTATGCCAATTCGTGGAAAAATCCTGAATACTTGGGAAGTCTCTTCTGACGAAGTTCTAGCATCGCAGGAAGTACACAATATTGCGATTGCCATTGGCGTTGATCCGGGTTCGGATGACTTGTCTGAACTGCGTTATGGCAAGGTCTGTATCCTGGCGGATGCCGACTCGGATGGTTTGCATATCGCGACTTTGCTGTGTGCCTTGTTTGTAAAGCATTTTCCTACACTGGTCGAGGAAGGGCATTTATTTGTAGCGATGCCGCCATTATTCCGTATTGATGACAATAAAGATGTGCACTACGCTTTGGATGAAGATGAGCTGAATAGCATCCTGAAAAAATGCAAAACCAAGAATCCGCAAATCACCCGATTCAAGGGTCTGGGCGAGATGAATGCCAGTCAGTTACGTGAAACCACGCTTGATCCAAACACGCGTCGTCTGGTGCAACTGGATCTGGATGATGCTCATCATACCGCAGGGTTACTGGATAAACTTTTGGCGAAAAAGCGTGCCAGTGACCGCAAAGACTGGTTGGAGCAAAAAGGTAATCTGGCAGATTTGGTGGTTTAAACTATCGAATTTAAGCAGTAAAAAATCCCGCAAGCGCGGGATTTTTTGTTTTAAAACAGTGCAAAAAATATTCAAGGTGCTGCACTTTATTTGTACATCATCTTCTATCTTAGTTTTGGCATATTTTGATTGGTCTTTATGCAACTTATTTAAAGTTGAGTCTGAGTTCTACATTGCAATAGGGCTTTAAGTGTTTTTAGTATGACTAAATTCATGATTCATAATACGAATAATGAGATCAGTTAAATTAATTTTTTTTATTTTTTGAAGCCTTGGCACAGAAATTGAATCACTCCATCCAGATGTACAACAAGACAAGCATGAAAAATGCACTATCATAAAGTTTGGAGAAAATCTGATGTTCCAACGCAATTTATTTTCAAAAAGTATTTTAGCCGCAACCATGGCAGGGGCTGTTGCATTAACGGGGTGTTCAAAATCTGCTGAAAAAGCAGAAGCCCCGGCCGCGGAAAGCAAAGTCGCAGATAGCGGCGATACGATTAAAGTCGGGATCCTGCATTCATTGTCCGGCACCATGGCAATTTCTGAGACCTCACTGAAAGACACGGCCTTAATGGCGATTAAGGAAATCAATGACAAGGGTGGGGTACTGGGTAAAAAACTGGAACCTGTGGTGGTCGATCCAGCATCAGACTGGCCACTTTTTGCAGAGCAAGCACGTCAGCTGATTACCCAAGACAAAGTCGCGGTAATTTTCGGTGCATGGACGTCGGTATCACGTAAATCTGTCTTACCAGTGGTTGAAGAGCTGAATGGCTTATTGTTCTATCCTGTACAGTACGAAGGCCAGGAACAATCCAAAAATATTTTTTATACCGGTGCTGCACCTAATCAGCAAGCCATTCCAGCCGTGGAATACTTGATGAGCGAAGAGGGCGGTAAAGCGGAGCGTTTTGTTCTGCTCGGTACAGACTATGTGTATCCACGTACAACCAACCAGATTTTACGTGCTTTCTTAAAGTCTAAAGGCGTGGCTGATGCGGACATTATGGAAGAGTACACGCCATTTGGTCATAGCAACTATCAAACCATTGTCGGCAATGTGAAAAAATTCGCAGCTGGTAAAAAGACCGCAGTGATTTCAACCATCAATGGTGACTCCAACGTACCATTCTATCGTGAACTGGGTAATCAGGGCATTAAAGCTTCTGATATTCCAGTGATGGCGTTCTCGGTAGGTGAAGAAGAACTGCGTGGTATTGATACCAAGCCATTAGTGGGTCATTTGGCGTCATGGAACTATTTCATGTCAGTGAAGAATCCGGTCAATACCGAATTCACCAACAAAATGAAGCAGTATGCGGTGGAATTCAAACTGCCAAATGCTGACAAACTGGTGACCAATGACCCAATGGAAGCGACCTATGTCGGGATTAATATGTGGAAGCAAGCCGTTGAAAAAGCAGGTTCTACAGAGGTCGATAAAGTCCGTGAAGCGATGGCAGGTCAGGAATTCAAAGCACCATCGGGCTATACCCTAAAAATGGATGCAAGTAACCATCACTTACACAAGCCAGTCATGATTGGCCAGATTCGTGGTGATGGTCAGTTTGATGTGGTCTACAAAACATCTCAAACTATTCAAGCAGAGCCTTGGAGCCCGTACATTCCTAAATAATACCTATCTTTTGCCTGCTACAGCCGTAGCAGGCATCCTCTGATTTTTTTCTTACTCTCCACGGAAAACTTCCAATGGAATAGGGGTGTATATAATGAATATTCGTGTGAATATCGCCACTATTTTTCTGTTGTGTATACAAATATTTTGTATGCAAATGGCAACAGCAGAAACATCTTTACAACACAATAATTCAACCATAGCGATACAACCACAAGATGCGATTCAGCAATTTGTGCAAGGTGATTTTGCTCAACGTCGTGCTTTACTCAATCAATGGCCAAGCAGTATTGAACAGTTAGATCAGCTTGCAGAATATGTTGAAAACGACCAGCTTTATAGCGATTCTCAAGGACAAACCTATATTTTAGAAGCCGATGATCAGTTGCTCAGTTATCCAAGTTTAGATGCTGTTGCAGATTGGCCAAGCGACCTTGCACAAGTCACTTTGGTGAATACCTTGCGTAAAGCATTGACCTTTGGTTTGGCACAAAGCAAGTTGAAGTCGGATGATGCCTCTGAGCGTTTAGAAGCGATTGATATTTATGAAAGCAATCTTGCGGAACTTGATATAGCACATATCAATGCGCTGTATTTAAAAGAACAAAACAATAAAGTCAAAGCCCGTTTGGCACAACTGAAAGCGCGTCTGGATTATGAAAACTCAGATGCGCTCGTCAAAATTCAAGCCGCAAAAATTTTACAAGATTCTAATCGTCCTGATGTCTTGGCGATGATCGACAATGAGTTGTCACAGCCGACTATCCATCCTGAGCTGAAAGCGGCTTTGCTTGAAGCGAAAAACAGTATTAAAACCCGTATTCAAGCCAGTGAATGGACAGGACATTTATTTTCAGGTTTAAGTACCGCCAGTATTTTGTTGCTTGCTGCACTGGGTCTTGCGATTACCTACGGTTTGCTCGGTGTGATTAATATGGCGCATGGTGAGCTCATTATGATTGGCGCCTATACCACTTATGTAGTGCAAAGCCTGTTTAAAAGCTATTTGGGCAGCTATGTCGATTGGTACTTAATCGCCGCGATTCCTGCGGCATTCTTGGTAAGTGGGCTGATCGGCATGTTGATTGAACGTACCGTGATTCGTCCGCTATATGGTCGCCAGTTGGAAACCTTGCTTGCCACTTTTGGTGTCAGCCTGATTCTGATGCAATTGGTACGCATGACTTTTGGTGCGCAAAATGTCGAAGTTTCTAACATTTCCTGGCTGTCAGGCGGGATCTCGATTACTCCAAGCTTGATGCTGCCCTATAACCGTATTGCGATTATTGTCTTTACCATTGCAGTGCTTTTGTTGTTGGTTTACCTACTGAATAAAACCCGTTTTGGCTTGTTTGTACGTGCGGTGACGCAAAACCGTCAAATGGCGCGAGCAGTCGGTATTCGTTCAAGCCGTATCGACATGATGGCCTTTGGTTTAGGTTCAGGTCTTGCAGGACTAGCCGGATGTGCTTTGGCACAAGTCGGTAACGTCGGGCCGGATTTAGGGCAAAACTATATTATTGATGCCTTCTTGGTTGTAGTAGTCGGTGGTGTAGGTCAGGTGTGGGGTGCAGTCCTTGCAGCGCTTGGTCTGGGTATTAGCGGTACAGCCTTGGAAATTGGCATTGGTGCGGTACTGGCAAAAATTATTCTCTTGGTGCTTGTGATTTTGTTTATTCAGAAACGTCCACAAGGTTTGTTTGCCATCAAAGGCCGTTTTGTGGAGTAAGCACATGAAGATCACACAATTATTATCCGACAAACCGCATAGTGGCATTGCGATTGCCGTGTGCTTTGCCATTTTATTGGCATTGCCATGGTTACACCTGTTACCTGCCGATTCAACCCTGCATTTATCTGCGTATTGGGTCACCCTGATTGGCAAAATCATGTGCTTGGCCTTGGTCGCTTTGGCACTCGATTTGGTGTGGGGTTATGCCGGCATTTTAAGTTTGGGGCATGGTTTGTACTTTGCTCTTGGCGGTTATGCCTTTGGCATGTACCTGATGCGCCAGTCTGCAGGGGATGGTATTCCTGACTTTATGCGCTTCCTGAGTTGGACGGAAGTGCCATGGTTTTGGGTGGGGACTGAATACTTCCTTTGGTCACTTGCCCTTGTGGTGTTAGTACCGGGCATCATTGCCTTTATTTTTGGTTTCTTTGCCTTCCGCTCGAAAATTAAAGGCGTGTATTTCTCGATTATTACCCAAGCCATGACTTTTGCCGCTGCATTACTGTTCTTCCGTAATGAAACCGGCTTTGGTGGCAACAATGGTTTTACCGGTTTTAAAACCATGCTAGGTATGAACATTACCTCGGCATCTATGCGTGCCAGCCTGTGCTTTATCACCGCATTGGTACTGCTGCTCTGTTTTGTTGGGTTACGTCATTTAATGAATAAACCTTATGGCCGTGTGTTGGGGGCGATTCGTGACAGCGAAAATCGTCTGCAATATTTGGGCTATCGCACGCTTTGGTACAAGCTCTCTGCTTGGGTGCTTTCTGCTGTGATTGCAGGGATTGCAGGCGCGCTGTATGTGCCGCAAGCAGGCATTATTAATCCAAGTGAAATGAACCCGGTGAACTCGATTGAAATGGCGGTGTGGGTGGCAGCGGGTGGTCGTGGCACTTTAATTGGCCCACTAATTGGTGCAGGTGTCATTAACGGGGTAAAAACCTATTTCACCTCGGCTTATCCTGAAGCATGGTTACTCATTTTGGGTGCGCTATTTATTGTGGTCACCATTTTCTTACCGAAAGGCATTATTGGTCTGTTTGACCGTTTTAAAAAGGAGCGTAGCGAATGAGCGAGATCCTACAACCGCATGGTGGTCATGCCACTGAAGGCTATGGTCGTCCTAAAGAACAAGGCGCGGACTTTACCCACGGTATTGCGCTGTATTTAGAAAAAGTCAGCGTCTGGTTTGATGCTTTTCGTGCCTTAAATGATTTGTCGCTCTACATTGAAGAAGGGGAATTACGCTGCATCATCGGGCCGAACGGGGCAGGTAAAACCACCCTCATGGATGTGATTACCGGTAAAACGCGACCAACCGAAGGCACAGCATTTTTTGGGCAAAACTACGATTTAGCCAAAATGAGCACTGAACAAATTGCCGAAGCAGGCATTGGGCGTAAGTTCCAAAAACCGACCGTGTTTGAAAATTTCACCGTCATGGAAAATCTGTTACTTGCTGCACCCAAAGACAAACGGGTGAAAAAGAGTTTCTTTAGCAAACTCGATCCCGATGCACAAAATGCTTTGGATGAATCATTGACGCAGATTCGTCTGCAAGAGTTCATTAATAAACCTGCTGGCTTGCTGTCACATGGTCAAAAGCAATGGTTAGAAATCGGCATGTTGCTGATGCAACGTCCAAAACTGATTTTGCTTGATGAACCTGTAGCAGGCATGACCGATGCCGAAACCGAACGCACGGCGGAGCTGTGTTTAGAACTCAAGAAAAATCACACCCTCGTTGTGGTCGAGCATGACATGAGCTTCATTGACACCATTAGTGAAAAAGTCACGGTACTGGCGCAAGGGGCAATTTTGGCAGAAGGCACATTGGCAGAAGTACAAGCCAATGAAGATGTCATTGAAAAGTATTTAGGGCGTTAAGGAGCTTGCGATGTTAGAAGTCAAAGACGTCAATCAATTTTATGGTGGCAGTCATATTTTACGTGATGTGTCGTTGACTGCACCTGTGGGTGAATGTTCGGTGGTGCTTGGACGCAATGGGGTGGGGAAAACCACGCTCCTTAAATGTCTGATGGGTATTTTACCGATTAAATCCGGACAGATTTTGCTGGATGGCAAGGACATTTCGAAACTCAGTCCTGAACAGCGTGTACGTGAAGGTTTGGCTTATGTGCCACAAGGTCGAGATATTTTTTCAACGCTGACGGTGGAGGAAAACCTCCTGATTGGTATGGCGAAATTTAAAGGAGCAAAGACACGCAAAGTGCCTGAGCATTTGTATGAAATTTTCCCTGTCTTGGAGGAAATGAAGCACCGCCGTGGAGGAGATTTGTCCGGTGGGCAGCAGCAGCAGCTTGCCATTGCACGTGCACTTGCTTCTGAACCGCGTGTGCTGATTTTGGATGAACCGACTGAAGGCATCCAGCCATCCATTATTAAAGACATTGGTCGGGTGATTCGTAAACTGGCGGATGGCGGTGAGATGGCAATTGTGCTGGTCGAACAATTCTATGACTTTGCTGAAGAATTGGCGGATGGATATACCGTGATGGCACGAGGGCAAGTGGTGGCGCACGGTGTGAGCAGTGAAATGCCAGAGAAAGGGATTCGGGAGTTGGTGGCGATCTAAGATCGCCCCGTTATATAATTTATTTTTTTGGATCAAATTCTTTAGTTGGTCTTGATCCTTTATCGGTGGGATCAGGTTCAAATTCATAAGATTGGTTATTTGGTCTTACAATAAATCCTAGATATCCACCAGGTAATGATCTTGCATGTATTCGTCTTCGATTAGAATTACGTCGAGATGTATTTTTTTCACTTTTCTTAGAGTCAGTCACTTGATACCCTCTTGAATTAGAAATAAGTAAAGTTGTACGAAGAAGATAAAACATAAAAGAAAAATGAAAGCTATCGCCGAAAATTTAATCAAATCTTGCGATTTTTGAATCAAGTCTAGACGTAATTTTAATGAGCTTCTATTTTCATTTATGCAATTAGTATATGTGAGGTATATGTGCCAGTAGGCAGCTGCAGGTATTTCATCTTTGGATTTTACTTTATTTTGTATAGATTCGGCTGCTATAGGAAATTTTGATGAATTATGAAAGTTACTTGCCAAATAAAGTTGATACCAAGCACCTGATAAAAAAACGCCTAAAAGAAAAATATTTATTAAAATAAATGGTCCTATAAAAATGGGAGCTTTAGATAAAATAGTTGCGAAAAAAGAAGAGACTACCATTGTAGTAAAGGCAACAATAATTACACTAATTAGTGTAATTTGACGCCCAATTTTTTCATCAAATTTTGTGGATCTGGTAAGTTCAAAATTATATTCATTTTGAGCAATTTCAGCTAAAAACTTATATTTATCGTTAAAGTCTTCTTTTTCCATTTTTCTAAAGTTCATAAATTTATGGTCTTATTTTAAACTATTTTCTATCTCCAAATATATGCCATCCGCCGAGACATTATGGCCAAAACCACAAGACATCGGATTGCTGCTATTCACCACAATCTGTTGTCCAATTTGAGCGTTAAACTGAAATTTCAAATCAATTTTGCAATCTTCTACGCTGTAATTGGTCTGAGCTTTGTTCAGCGGCATCCGGGTTGAAAATTCTCCCATATTAGGACCATAAATCAGACTGCGTAAACCCATATAGAGTCCATTAAACTCAATCTGGTAGGTATTCGAAGTTCGTTTAACTTCCATCGTATTCCACTGACCAAAACCTGCATAGCGGACATATTTCCCTGCAAGACTCTTCGATTTTTCTGGTGTAGGCAACTGTTTCAGATTGAATTGGCTGACTTTAGCATTCGGAAAAACGGAAAACCAGGCGCGTGCCCATTGCGGCTTTCCAAGCTTGACATAACTTAAACCGACATTATTAAATGCTGTGGTGATATCACGTTCAGAAAAAGCTGTACCGCCGTCTTCTACATTCATCGCACAAAAAGATGACCAGGCGGCTTGTTGCTCAAATTGCGCTATAGCCTTTTGATATTGTTTTTGGTCGTAGAATTTCTTGCCATTATTTGCATAGCTTTGCACTTTGCTACAGCCTGAACGGAGCTCTTTTTCAAAATCTGAATCAGCAAAAGTGTGCGCGCTTAAACCTAAAAGACCGATAGACAATAGAGATTTATACATAGTGTTATTCAGTATGATTTTGAGCTGAATAAAACATAGCCGCTAGTATAAGTAAATAGAACTTGTGCTTATTAAACTGGATAACAACCAAATATCGTGATGACCAAATATTAAAAAGCTGAAAAGGAGTGTCCAGAAAGCAGTTCTGGAATAGCTTTAAACTAAGAATGAATCAAGCTCGATCCAGATTCAGTTGCAAGAGGACCAAATCACGCCATTGCCCAAACTTCTGTCCAACTTGCGGCATATAGGCAGTTTGAACGAAACCCAGTTTTTCATGCAGACGAATCGATGAAGTGTTTTCAGAATCAATCGCCGCGACCATGATATGCAGTTTCTGTACTTGAGCCTGTTCAATTAAATACTGCAATAATTGAGAACCTAAACCTTGCCCTGCATAATCTGGATTTAAAAAGATCGAATGTTCTACCGTCTGTTGAAAGCCCTGAATACTACGAAACTGATCATAACAGGCATAGCCAGCAATGACTTGATTTTGAGTATCTTCAACCACAAAAACCGGGAAATTCTGATTTTTAAGCTGCTTAAACCAGATTTTGAAATATTTCAAATCAAAGGCCGTTCTGTTCCAGGTCGCAGTACCATAGAGTACTTCCTGATTATAAATCTCGAGGATGGTTTCAAGATCATGTTCGGTCGCAGGGCGAATGTCAAAATCAGGCATATTCTTGTTCTGGTAGAGGTGAGCTGAAATCACAGTTTAAAAAAAAGCAGAACCGGAGTTCTGCCTTTGATCATACATCAATTAGAAATGATATTTCACAAGTGCGCTGACATTGTTTTCGTCTTGATTTTTAAGACCAAACTTGTTGTTCCACACTGAATGTTCAACGCCGAGGTATAAACGGGTGTCTGGAGAAATGTGTTTGCCCGCATTCCATTTCCACTGTGTAGTCCAGTTTAACTCGCTTGCTTGAGCGTCTTTTTCAGCAGTTGACCAATCAAGGAAGCCATCTACAAGAAAGTCTTCAGCACCCAGTTTAAATGGCACACCATAGGTAAGCGTCATTTGATAATCGTCTTTATTGCCAAACACTTTTTCATTGTTTGCACGATAAAGATTTAAGCTTGCATATTGAAAGTATGGGATATCAAGGTCAAAGCCCACGCCATATAGGAAGTTATCAGCATTATCTGAACCTTCCCACGTTGTTGAAATAAGCACATCTTTCACTGGACCAAAGGCAAGTTTTTGGCCTGTAACTTCGCTTAAGCTTAAACGTGGTGATAACTCAAAGTACGTACTTTTAACATCATCGCCACCGCGCAGACGATCCATAAAGAAGAATACATCTGCATATTTAACTTTTGCAGCATATTCAACAGTTAAAGTAGTTTGCTGATCGTCTACAACTTCATAGTTTTCACCATAAAGACCTGTAACGCTAAAGTCCTGCCAAACTGGTTTTGCTTGAGCAAATGCTGCAGTTGAAGCCAATGCACAAAGTGCCGCAAGTTGTGTAAATTTCATTTAAATCTATCCCCCCGAGAAAGCAGAATAAGCATACAGATTAATAAGTAAAAATAAAGTTAAAAGTGATCGCTGACTTAAATATATTTCAGCCCCCATGAGTTGAATGAAGACGATCATCTTCCTCAGTTTTCATTGTCTTTCGCTGATGCTTTTCTAAAGCATTATTTTTTAAATAAAGTTGAATATGTAGTGCCTTAAAAGACTGAATGTAGGACTAAAAATATAAAATCACTTCAATTCAGGATGATGAGTTTAGAAAACCAGTAAAAATAGGAGGAATATACAGATTGTTTAGTAATTAATTTGAGCCTGAGGCTGAATAGCTTTGTTCTGTTTGTGTAATGAGGTTAGTTCTAAAATCTCAAATGACGGTCGTTTTATAAGCCTATTCTCAGCGTCGTAAAATAAGAGTGATCGGTCTTATATTTCAATTGAAAATCATTTTTGCAGTTTATTATTTTCGAATGACGAAAGAGTATTTTTCCCGGTTCTGCAAAAGCAACTAAATAATGATAAAGCATATTATCTCTTCAGAACTGTAAGGCTGACTAGGCGCTGATCTTATAAGAAAAACTATTAGATAAAAGTGAGCTAATTTTCATAAAAAAATACTTTTAATTTCTTTTTTTTAGGTTTCTTGGTCGAATGTTATTTAAGCGATTTATCTACCTGGCCAAAAAAACATTTCAAATTAAATCGTGTGAAAGGTTGTGAAATTTCCGTTTGAAAAATCCTGTATTTTTGAGCTGAGTAAGCAGTTGTCACAATGGATTATTCTTTTGCTAAAAAACCAAAATATCACTTGCATATTTCCCAGATACAGCCGATATTCAAGATATAAGGACACGATTCTGCAGACTCAAAAATGTGTTCATCATTCAAAATGGAGGGTGTGATTCCAATCATTTGAAGAAGTGAAATGCGATGCGAAACAGCAAGCTACAAACGTGCCAAGATAAAAAATTTTGCACTCAAAAGTTACAAAGATTGAGGATGGTAATATATGAATATTGAACTTCGTACCGATAACCACATTCAGAATAGTGATCGTTTAATTACTTATGTACGGGAAGAATTAAATCAAGAATTCCAGCGCCACAGCGAACGTATTACCCATTTTTCAGTCCATCTTAGTGATGAAAATGGCGCCAAAGGCGGCGATGACGATATTCGTTGTATGATTGAAGCGCGTCCTGCAGGCTTGAAACCTGTCGTAGTCAATCATCGTGGCCATAATGTCGATACTGCGATCCATGGTGCAATTGACCGACTAAAACGTAGTCTGGAACATGTGATCGAGAAAAAAGACAATGTTCGTCCTGGTGCTCTCGAACTAGCAGACACAGATACTGCGGATATCGAAGACTAAGCCGAACCGATTTGAAAAAGCCCTGCGGGGCTTTTTTCGTATTAAACAAAAATATAGTTATGAGAAGCACAACAAATCCTGCTTTATTCGGCATAATAGTCGAAAACGAATCAAAGTGAGCTCCATCATGTTAACTGCGCAACAACAGCTTTTTGTGCAAGCACTCGAAGAATTAAATCTGGACCAGGTCAAACAGCTGCTGGCAGATGGACTCAACCCGAATTTTATTGATCATGACAAAGGCCCGGTGATTTCGGTCTGGTCAGATGGCCTGTTTAAATGGTGGGAAGAAGTGTGTGAGCTGTATGAAGCCGGAACACCACTTTCAGAAGAGGAGAAACAGGCACGTTTGGCGGTACATTTACAGATTCTGGAAGAACTGATCCAGGCCAAAGTGAATCTGCATTTGTGGGATGCAGAAGAAATTTATGGTCCACTCTGGGATGCCGCAAGTGCCGCATGCGCGCCAGCTGTACAGCGTTTACTGGATGAAAAAGTCGATCCAAATAGCAAAGATGAAGATGGCATGACTATTTTATCTTCAATTAGTGATCTATTCTTTGATTGTGATTTTGATGAAATCAACTGGTCAGAAGCCTTGGATGAAGAAAAACAGACGCTAGAACTGCTTCGCAAGCATGGCGCAAAAATGACCAAAGAACTCAGTTAAATTTTAATAAAGAGCTCCAACATGACAACATTAAAAACCTTGGGTTTGATTGCACTGGCCGGTTGTAGTGCACAGCTTTTCGCAGCAGATTTTGAATTTGATCGACCAGGTGAGGGTCTCAGTACTGGAATTACTCCAGTCGGAAATGTCGCTTGGGAGCAAGGCTTGCCTACAGCGCGTTATAGCAAGTCGGGCGATCAGACCGCGACCACACTCAGTGCAGATATGTTGTTACGTACCGGACTCAGTGATGATCTGGAATTGCGTTTAGGTTGGGCTGGCCCGACCTGGACCCAAGTGAAATCCAATGGCCAGACCGAAGAAGATGATGGTCTGGGCGATGTTAGTATTGGTCTGAAAAAGGCCATTGATTTGGATGATGACAAACTCAGTATGGCTTTGCTGGCCGAAGCCATCATTGCAACAGGCAATGCCGGTTTCACTAATGAAGAAGATATTTACAGCTTGGGTTCTGTCGTGTCGTATCAATATAATGACTTGGTCAGTACCGCATTGACCATGCGTTATGAATGGCAGGACAGCAACTGGGCAGTGTCTGCGATTCCTTCTCTAGGCTATCGGATTACTGATCGCTGGTCAGGTTATTCTGAACTGATTTATCGTAAAGCTGAAAGTGTCGATAATCAATACGCGCTCGGTACCGGTGTCATGTATGCCTTAAATGATCGTGTCCAATTAGATGCGAATGTCGGTGTAGATCTGGATGGTGCAGATCGAAGCTACTTCTCAGGCCTAGGTTTCTCTGTGCTGTTCTAAGAGATTCATTCATAGAAGATGAAATACTCGCAGTTCCCGACCTGGGGGAAAATGCTTGCCCCAGTTATTTTGGGAAGCACCTTGTTCAGCAGTCCTGTTCAGGCGGAAACGGCATTGTTGTCTGCCGAGCAGGCTTTTCCTGTGAGCGTGATCTCCACCAGTCAGCAGCAGGCTGAACTGAGTTGGCAGATTCCGGACAACTATTATCTGTATCAACATAAAATTGAAGTCCGGCAGGGCAACCAGCCGGTGGCGTTTGAGTTGCCACCCGCTGAAGATTTATATGATGATAACTATGGACATACCCAGGTTTATTATCAGCAGTTAAAGTTTCAAATTCCGACTCAGGCGGGGCAATCCTATCAGGTCAGCTGGCAGGGCTGTGCCAAAGACCGGATCTGTTATCCGCCACAAACCATTCAGTTCAAGACCGATTTGTCCGGTCTGGTGCAATTTGAAGCTGTCGTATCAGGAGCAAAGCGTTTACTTGATCTGAATACTTCATCACTGCAACACAATACCCTGTTTAATACAGCAGATTCTTCAGAATCTACAGCAGATGAAATCTCTGCATCAGCCAACACACAAACCGAACCCTATGCAGCACAAGACCAGAAATGGTCAGCCCAACTGCTTGAACGCTCTTTGGGCTATGGGCTTTTGCTGTTTTTTGGTTTGGGAATTTTACTGGCTTTTACGCCGTGTTCCTTGCCGATGCTGCCAATTCTGACCTCGCTGATCGTACGTGACAGTAAAGGCCTGAAAGCCTGGATGATTGCACTGACTTTTGTCAGCAGTATGGCCGCTGTCTATGCAGTACTTGGCCTAATTGCGTCTTCGGCCGGTCTGAATTTTCAGCGCTGGTTGCAGCAACCGGGAACCCTGATCGCATTTAGCATCCTGTTTGTCCTGTTTGCCCTGAATCTGTTTGGCCTGTTTGAAATCAAACTGCCGCAACGTCTGGTTCATCGTCTGGACCGGGCGCAGGCCATGCAGCAGGGAGGGAGTCTGGTCAGTGCCGGTGTCATGGGCATGATCTCGGCACTTCTGGTAGGACCATGCATGACCGCACCACTGGCAGGTGCATTGTTATTTATTTCCCAGACGCAAAGTCAGTGGCAGGGCGCTCTGTTGCTGTTTACTCTGGGTTTTGGGATGGGCACGCCTTTATTACTGGCCAGTATTCTGGGTGCACGGATTCTGCCTAAAGCCGGGCACTGGATGAATCAGATCAAAGTGCTCTTTGCCTTTATCATGCTGGCGCTGGCGCTGTATTTTATTCGCCCACTGATTTCAGAAGCCGCTTTACAATGGTTATCCCTAGCTTTGGGTATGACCTTCGTGGCTTATGTGCTGTTCCGGATTTTCTGGCATCGTACCGGTTTGAGATGGCTATATATCCTGTGTCTGGTACTGGCCGTGCCCTATATCGCTTATAGCCAATATCAGCACAGTCAGCGTTTTTTTGTGGAGCAGGCGAGCACAGAAGCCAAGTGGCATATGGCACGTAGTGCAGCAGAATTTCAGCAGATTTTGGACAGGGCACCACAAGGGCAAAAGATTATTATTGATGTCTACGCCGACTGGTGTGTTGCCTGTCAGCCGATCGAACATCGTATTTTAAAATCTGCAGCGGTACAGCAGGCGCTTGCGCCATATTTCCTGATCAAGCTGGATTTAAGCCAATATAATGTCTCTCATCAAGCGCTGTTAAACCAATGGGAAATTCTCGGGCCGCCGACGTATTTATTCTTGAATGCGCAGCAGCAGGAAATTAGGGGTTTACGTTTAACCGGTGCTTTTAGCGAGGCAGAATTGCTGGCACAGCTGCAAGCACTGGCTCAAAGTGAAAATCCATAATTTAGTTCTTAAAAAAAGCTGAACCCGTTTAAGAAACCTGCATCTGTACTGGCACCGGTTCAGCATAAGCTTTGACCAGATTACGCCCACCGGCTTTAGCCTGATAAAGCGCCTGATCAGCCTGACTCAATAACTGCTGCGGGCGTAATTCCGCGCTAGAAATGGCAATCCCGAAACTGGCGGTCACCGGAATCAGCTCATCCTCATCACTGAAAATCTGCAATTGCTGAATGGCGATGCGGCAGCGTTCAGCCACTTGTTCGGCTTTTTCCAGACTGGTATTTTTAAGCACCAAAATAAATTCTTCCCCGCCAAAACGGCCGACTACATCACTTTCGCGCAATTGCTGATTCAGCACGGCACTCACTTCGACTAAGGTTTCATCACCCTTATGATGGCCATAGTGATCATTAATTTTCTTGAAATGATCCAGATCTAATAGCACTAAAGCATAATTGGGAGTGGCTGCGGCATTCAGTTTATCCAGACATTGGTTGATACTACGGCGGTTAAACAGATTGGTGAGCGGATCAATCTGGCTCAGCTGTTTGATCAGCTGCTCGCGATGACGCCATTGACTGAGCAGAATCTCGAATAACACCATGCAGACGGCCAGAATTGGCAAAATGAAATACAGCATCGATAACAGCCAGAAACCATTATAAAAAAGCTTGTCATCGATATTAAAGAGCGGTGAATAAGGTAATTGATGACTGAAACTTAAATAGGCACATCCGCCTAGGAAAATTGACGCTGGAATCAGCATGCTATAAACCAGCGTGCGATGGAACAGCACCAGTCCCACCATAATTAAACAGACATAGGAGGTCGTGGCCACAGGGCTGATCACCCCGACGAGATAGGCGTCACGACACAACGAGATAACAAAAGTACCCACTGCCATATAAGGCAGATAACGTTCAATCAGCTGATTCCCCTGAAATTTATAACAGGGAAAAATCAGGAGAAATAGAATTACCAGAAAGCTGCTGTTCAGAGTAATTTGTGTATAGACCCGTTCTAGATGAACATATTGCCAATATTCGGGATTTAATAACACGAAAATATCCCAGCCGAGCCAGGTCAGATGTACTCCGCATCCCAAGGTCAGCATCAGGATGCATTTCTTCAGGATGCGCCAGTTCATCACGACTTCATCTTCGACCAGGTATTTCTTGATTCTGTGTCTTAGCACTTTTTCTAATACAGGCGATATTCGCTTCATGGTCCCGGTCTGACTTTAATTGTTATGGCAGATTTTTTTTAATACTTATTGGATATTTATAACTTTATTTACACAAGATAACATAAGTTTGAATGCTTGATAAACAACAATATTTAAAACATTTTTGTGATTTAGTTGATATCTGATCTGCTCAGTCTTTGCCGATAGCGCAAGTGATCCAGGCTATGTCAAAGGGTCTTAATCAAAATTAAAGAGGTTAAGAGGTATACAGTTTTGTTCTAAATTCAGGATGATGTGTTTTATTTGTACTAATTATTTCAATATAGTCAATCGTTAAAATGGCTGCATTGTTAGAAACAACCAAAGATAAAGAGCGAAGCCATGAAAGTTTTACAGATTGATTCCAGTATTTTAGGAGATGCTTCTATTTCGCGTCAGTTGACTCAGGCTGTGGTGGAACAACTGCAGCAAAAATATGCTGAGGCCATTGAAGTTGAGTATCTGGATCTGGCTGCACAGCCTATTCCTCATCTTACCGCCGAAATTTTAATGGGCCAGAATGCAGAACAAACGGCATTGGGCGAGGAAATTTTAGATCAATATTTACAGGCTGATGTCGTGGTGATTGGTGCAGCGATGTATAACTTCGGTTTGCCATCAACCCTAAAAGCCTGGATTGACCGGATCTGTGTCGCGGGACGTACTTTTAAATATACCGAACAAGGTCCTGTGGGTTTGGCGGGCAATAAGAAAGTGTATATTGCCAGCAGCCGTGGTGGTGTCTATGGCGAGCAAAGCCCGGCTGATTTTCAGGAGGCTTTCCTGAAAACCGTGTTTAACTTTACCGGTGTGAATGATATCGAAGTGATTCGTGCTGAAGGCGTGAACATGGGCGAAGCGGTTAAAGCCCAAGCATTGCAAACTGCATTGCAGCAAGTTCAGGCCATTTAAAACCTAAAACCTCTTTTCAAAGGGTCAGCTACGGCTGACCTTTTTTATATGCTAAATCATGCTTAATCTCGGTCCAGACGATGGGCAAATTCTGCAAGATCGGTCAGCGCCTGTTTGGCTTCATCGAACCAGGCACTGAACATCTGGAAGTTGTGCCACATGCCGGTATAGAGTTTAAATTCGACCTCGACACCCGCCTGTTCCGCTTTTTCTTTAAAACGACTAGCATCATCCAGCAGAATTTCCTTGGAACCTACCTGAATATGAATCGGTGGCAAGCCGGCTAAATCGGCAAAAAAAGGAGAAACTTCCGGATCACCACGATCAATCGAACGTGGCACATAATATTCAATCCCGGTTTGAACCGTTTCCAGAGACAGCAGGGCATCATGCTTCTGGTTATAACGTAAAGATTCACTGGTCAAGGTTAAATCCAGCAGTGGAGACAGCAGAATCAGACCGCTGACCTGTGGCAGACTTTCCTGCTGTATTTTGAGTGCCAGCGCCAAGGCCAGATTGGCACCGCAAGAATCGCCGGACAGAATAATATCTTTGGCCTGAACACCTTGATCCAGCAGCAGATTATAGACATCAAACAAGGCTTCTAATGCTTCTGGATAGGCAGATTCAGGTGATAGCGGATAATCGACATGCAGTACCTGCATCTGGGTTCGAGCCGCAATTTGAGTCATAAAGGCGCGATGGGTATTTAAAGAACCTAAGTAAAATGCGCCGCCATGAATATGAAAAATCAGCTGGGTCGATTCCTGCTGCGGCTTAATTTCTTCCGCGTGCAGTCCGGCCAGTCGGAGCGAGCGAATCTGTACCGTTTTATCCTGAGGGAAAAGTTTGCACATCTGTTCCAGAGCAATGCGCATTGAACTCGGTGGAAGACTGAATCTGCTCGGGGCACGAATGGCCGTTTTTAAAAAGCTTTCTGTAATTAATTGTTTCGTTAGCGGGCTTATCTTCATCTTCCTTCCATCTTTTTGTGCTTTTATTGATCGTGTAGATTATTTACCAACCATATTTACAAGGTTACACTAAATAGTCACAGCTAAAAATTGAAAAATTGTTGTGACTTTTTAATACTACATGGGTCTATTTTCAGACTAAGGAAATGAAGAAAAATGAAAAAAATAGCGCTTACGTTAGGACTACTAGGCTTATCTGCACTGGCTAATGCCGCGGATCCTTTAAATGGCACGGTATGGAAAACCATTGATGATAAAACCAAGCAGCCTAAGGCCATGGTTAAATTCACTGAACAAAAGAACGGCACTTTGTCAGCCAGTATTCAGTCTGTGTTAACTCCAGGTGAAGAAAATGCCTGCAAGAAGTGTGAAGGTCCATATCACAACAAATCTCTGAAAGGCCTGACCATTGTTAAAGGTCTAAAAAATGCTGGCGGGACTAGCTATGACAGCGGTTCGATCCTTGATCCACAATCCGGTAAAACCTATAAGTTGAAAGGCCAGTTGGCAGACGGTGGCAAGAAACTTGAGCTACGTGGTTTCATCGGTGTAGCGGCATTGGGTCGTAACCAGACTTGGATTCGTGCCAACTAATTTATTTTAAGCAGATATACAAAAGCCTGATCGATGTCAGGCTTTTTTATGAGTGTTATTCAATACAAGATATTAGTGGGCTAAGCTACGATAAACCGTTTCATTAAAACCGGCAATAAATCCTGTAGAGGTTGCCAGTATTGGACGTTTGATTAAACTGGTATGGGTGGTTAATGCATTAATTAAGGCATTTTCACTTGACAGGGTGGCCTGTTGCTCTTCTTCACTGAGTTTACGCCAGGTAGTGCCTTTCTTGTTCAGAACCACGTCCTGACCCAAGGCATCCAGCCAGGTTTTGACGGTTTCAGCATCGATGCCCTGTTTTTTATAATCATGAAATTCATAACTCAGACCTTGCTCCGTCAGCAGATCAAAGGCTTTTTTCATCGAACTACAATTTTTAATTCCGTAAATTTTTAACATAGCTGCCATCTAAAAAATTTAAATCATGAACTAGCTTAACCAAATTGGCAGCAGCAAACCATGCAAAAGCAAATGAAAAAAAAGAAAAAATTTTGGTGGTGTTTCAAAAAGTATGCTGAAAAAAACAATATGGCTTTTGATAAAATAGAGGTATGAAAATAACGCTACAAATCAAATGTCCTACCTGTCTAAGTAACAATATAAAGAGAAATGGCATCAAAGTAGATGGGAAACAAAACCATCAATGCAAAGATTGCAAACGTCAGTTTATTGGTGATCATGCATTAAGCTATCAAGGATGTAACTCAGGTATTACCGGCAAGATATTACATTTAATGGTCAGAGGAAGCGGTGTAAGAGATATTGCTGAAGTCGAGCGTATCAGCATTGGCAAGGTATTACGAACCTTAAGTGAATCGATCTATCAGATTCAGCCTAAACAAAGCCACTACGAATGTCTTGAAGTCGATGAACTTTGGACTTTTGTAGGGAATAAGAAAAATAAACAATGGCTTATTTATGCCTACCATCGAGAATCTGGAGAAGTTGTTGCTTATGTTTGGGGTAAGCGGGATTTAGCAACGGTTCAACGTCTTAAAGCTAGACTTAAAAAGCTTGGGGTTCAATATGCTGGAATTGCGAGTGATCACTGGGATAGTTTTATCACAGCATTTCAATGTTGCAAGCAAGTGATCGGTAAGTTTTTTACCGTCGGTATTGAAGGTAACAACTGTAGAATTCGTCATCGAATCAGGCGTGGATTTAGGAGAAGTTGCAACTTTTCTAAAAAGCTCGAAAATCATTTTAAAGCCTTTGATTTGACTTTCTTTTACCTTAATAACGGATTTGTTTAACGCCAGCATACTTTTTGAAACACCACCAAAATTTTAAATACCAGAAAAGTCATGTCATCAAAATGACATCAAGCAGCTTTAACATGAGCAGCAAGAAAAAGAACAATCTAAATAATAAGAAAAATAAAAATTTGGGAATGATAGAAATAGAAAACCCGCATTTAATCATCCTGATCATGCGGGTCTCAATCCAACGTCCAATGTCACATCCATGCAAAACAAGCTAAATCTATAGTCTGTTTTATTTTCGTCCTACGGCGTCCTGTCCTTATGTTGTCGTCCTGACCTGTCCTTGTGCCGTAGCGCTATAATGCTATGTTATTACATTGAGATAAACCCAAAAAATACGTCATGTCATGTAAGAGATAAGCCTTAATTGAGTGAACAACTGTTCACTCAATCAAATGGTGAGGCTTTATAATTTGTAGTCGATAATCACTGGAGCATGATCGCTAAACCATTGTTCTTTATAGACCCAGGCATTAACGGTTCGCTCTTTCCAGTCTGGAGAGCAGGCATGATAATCAATCCGCCAACCAACATTCTTGGCACGCGCCTGACCACGGTTTGACCACCAGGAATACAGCTCGGCTTCTTTACGCACTTCACGGAAAGTATCGACATAACCAAGCTCATCGTAGATATGATCCAGCCAGGCACGTTCATGCGGCAAGCAACCCGAGGCTTTCTGGTTACCCGACCAGTTTTTAATATCAATACGTTTATGCACGATATTATAGTCACCGCAGACAATCACCGATTTATTTTCATCGCGCCACTGTTTCAGAATTTTTGCGTATTCTTCCAGAAAGTGATCTTTACGTGCTTGCGCTTCATCGCCTGATGAACCCGAAGGCAGATACAGGGAACAGATCTGTACAGTTTGATCTAAACCCAAGTCAAATTCAGCGGCAATAAAACGGCCTTGTGAATCGGCCAGTTCAAAACCCAGGCCATCAGTTAAAGATACAAAAGGCAGACGGCTATAAATGGCCGTACCGGCATAACCCGGACGCTCGGCAGGAAACAGGTGCGTGTACCAGCCTTCAGGCTTGAATTTGTCCGTCCACTGCGCATGCGTGATCCGGCTTTCCTGCATGCAAATCACGTCGGCATCCGACTGTTCCATCCATTCTAATAGGCCTTTGGTGACAGATGAACGTAAGCCGTTGACATTAATTGAAACGACGCGAAGAATTTTTTGATCACCTGGATAGCTACTCTTTGGTATCATGCGCAAGTCTTACCTTAATTAATGGATTTAGGAGCACCTCATGTCAACGCCAGCTCAGTTTAACCCGCAAGCTTTTATCGAACTCGCATTATCACGCGGTGTGCTTAAATTTGGTGAGTTTACTTTAAAATCGGGGCGTGTGAGTCCCTATTTTTTTAATGCGGGTCTGTTGAATGATGGTGAAGCCTTGACACTGCTGGCTTCTGGCTATGCTGCAAAACTGACTGAATGTGACCATGTTGAAGTGATTTTTGGCCCTGCCTATAAAGGCATTCCTTTTGTGGCAGCAACTGCTGTGGCTCTGTCGCAAAATCATGGGGTAAGTGTGCCGTGGGGTTTTAATCGCAAAGAAGCCAAAGATCATGGCGAGGGTGGCGTATTGGTTGGTGCTTCTGTAGAAGGTAAAAAAGTCTGGATCATTGATGACGTAATTACGGCAGGCACAGCGATTCGTGAAGTCGTCACTATTTTGAAGAATGCCGGTGCTCAAATTGCTGGAGTTTTGGTAGCGCTAGACCGCCAGGAGAAAGGTCAGGGGGATTTATCTGCGATTCAGGAAGTGCAGCAAGAGCTTGAGATTCCTGTACATGCCTTAATTACCATGAAAGATTTAATGGACTATCTGGAAGCGAAAGGCGACCTAGAAGCTTTGGCGAAAATGGAAGATTACCGTGTTAAATACGGGATCTAAGCCCGGATTGGCATAGAAAAGGAAGCGTGAGCTTCCTTTTTTTATAGATACTCAATTTGTTAAACATTTGAAATCTATTATCTCTGTCTATTCTTGTAAGCATTGGCTTACATCGATTCCAGCACTTTGCGGCTGTTTTGAATAGTGGAAATTTCCTATGATAGCTTTAACAGGAACAGGAGGTTCCACACAAGAATAACAATAGATAAATACAAGGAAAGTAAGGTACGACAGGAGTTATACCAAGCGAACCCATACGGAAAACCCCTGGCAGATGCCAGGGGTTTTTCATTTCTATTTCTTTATAGAGCAACGCTTACAACAGCAATGATTCAGAACATGATTCTTAAAAATTCACTGTTAATGAGCTAAATAGAGGAGTAGAAAACCTTTCACCAAAATTATGAATCTTCAGAGCTAAAAAAAGCACCTGAAGGTGCTTTTTCTTATTGCTGTGCTAAATTATAGCGCAACGATATTGATCGCATTTGGACCTTTTTGACCATCAACCACGCTAAAAGAAACGCGCTGACCTTCAAACAAAGTTTTGAAACCAGAACTGCTGATTTCTTTAAAGTGTGCAAAAACGTCAGGACCTGATTCTTGTTGAATAAAACCAAAACCTTTAGTTTCGTTAAACCATTTTACTGTACCGGTAACTGTAGTAGACATAATATAACCTGTTAAATTTTAATAATTTTAGTCATGCAAATGACTATGGATAACTTGGAAAAACAACAAGAATTGAAATAAAGATCTGAAAAAACTGAGGATTATAAATAATACTGCGGCACTTAAAGAAGCTTAACTAAACAACGCTTTTTTCTAGTTAAAGACAGCATAGCCTAAATCAGAAAATATTCAAGTTTTTTATATTTATTATTTATTTTTCTTATAAAAGTAGCTCAATTCTTGTTTTTTAAAGCATTTCAAGCTGATTCGCTTGAGCTTTATCATTTACATTTAAGCTTTAGCGAAGCTAAACAATAAATACACGTTGTGTTTGTGTTACTTTATGTTAGTCAAAATCGTTCAGTACCCAGCAAGATTTTACTAAGTCATTGTATTTTATAAATTTTGGTGAATTAGTATTTGTAGTTTTAAGATAGTTATCGTCATTGTTTGTGTATAAAAATCCACCTATATTAAAATTCAATTGGAAAAATTAACTATAAGAATTTCTTGATTTTAATTTAAAACCAAATATGAGTGAGTCTCATGGATTACTGGAACAGTGTGTTACTTATATCCATCATCACCATGGTTGGACTGGCCATGATCATCCTGTTCGTCGGATGTAAAATGTGGAAGAACTTGGTGGTCACTTTACTGATTGCCACCTTGATTGGTTTTCTGATTGTATGTGCAATCAATTTTGTTTTTGGCGATCGTCTTCAATTTCTATGGGGTGCCCCTGAGACTGGCGATAGCAATTTTATGCTGGAAATGGGGCTGATGAGCCTGTTAATTGGCGGCGTGAGTACCTTTATCATTATGTTAGGCACTTTGGTGGCTAAAAGTAACAGTAGAAATCAAGGCGATGAAGACTAGTTTTTCGCAAAATAACAAGTCTCTTAATGAGTGGGAAAGTGCAGAAAAGCATCGCATGTACAGTTCATAGGCTTAAAAAATCTTTCTCAGTCAAATGTATAGTGCCATAGCGCTACGGGACATGAATGGCGTTTCACATCCCGTAGCTGCATAATTTTCTGTATCAAAAATTTAGAACATCATTCTTAGACCTGCACCATAGATCCAGCCTTTTTCTGAATCAGAACTTTGCTGCCAGGCTGTCTGTTGGTTGCCTTTGCTGTATTCATAACCGACTTCCAGATAAGGCATGAGCTTTTTGCTCAGTTCATAGCGTGTTTCCAGACCCAAGGTTGCATGACTAAGGCCGGTTTTTTTCGCATTCGCTGCCTGATCATTCAGGATGACATCCAGTTCGACAAAGGGCTGCATAATCAGTTTCTGCGTCAATAACAGGTCACGCTCTGTTTCCAGTTTTAATCCGACAAAGTCATCTTCACCGACATAAACATGAGCATCCGTTTCGAAAAAGTAGGGGGCCAGGCCATGTAGCCCAAATACTGCATCGAAGCGCTCGTTCTGCTGTTGTGTAGCAGGCTCGGCTAAATTTTCCTGACGGTAGCGCACACCGACCTGTACATCCCAAAAATCGGAAATATTTCGGCTATACAACACTTTGGCATCATATTCAGCCGGCTGGGATTCCTGTTTGTCGGCTTCTAGCTTGAGGACGATTTTGTTTTCATCCGTGCCAATTCTGGCTTGGTTCTTGGACTTGAATGCCCCATTTCCCTCTGAACTATGCTGCCATTTCTGGTCCAGAATAATCTGGCTATAAATCTGTGCGCCATGTTCTTTACGGTGGTCATGTTCGCTGGCAGAGCTGACTGAATTTTGTGGTGTGCTCAGCGCCTGCTGTTGATGCAATAACTTTGGTGGCAGTTGATAGGATGAGGCATCTGCTGTTCCAGTATGCTGTACGTGGTCATCAGCCATGTTTTGCATGGCATGATGCCCACTATGATGTTGATGTTCAGCATGGCTTGTATGATCGCTAGAATCTGCCGCAAAAATACTCAGACTGCTTAGGGTAAGCGCACTACTAAGCACTGACTTTACAAGAAGATTAGTGATGTGCATGGCTTTCTCCTTGGGCAGCTGCTGGTTTCGACGGCATTTTTTGTGAAGAAGGGTGAGATGCTTGATCCTCGTCAACCTGTGCCACAATCAGCTTGTTCATCATGCCGGCACTCATGTGATAGAGCAGATGGCAGTGAATCGCCCATTCTCCAAGTTCGTCAGCCGTGAGAAGGGTGGTCACCGTTTTCCCGGGCGGCACAATCACGGTGTGTTTATTCGGCATATTTGCAGCAGACTGACCATTTTCCAGCTGCATAAACATGCCATGCAAATGCATCGGATGGGCCATCATGCTGTCATTAATAAATTTCAGCCGGATCCGCTCGCCATATTTCACCTGAAGTGGTTCGGCATCACTGAATTTTTTACCATTCATGGTCCAGATGTAGCGCTCCATGGTTCCACCCAGACGAATCACCAGTTCACGTTCTGCTGCGCGGGTATCAGGTTGCGGTGTCAGGGCTTTGAGGTCTTGATATTGCAAGGCTTTGTGCCCTGCAGGCGTAGACATATTGGCCCAGCCCTCAACCGGCTGATGAGGCTGATTGGTTCCGGACATGGCACTATGACTTGCATGCATGTCATGCTGGGCATGATCATCATGTTTAGGCGTACCTGTTGCAGATTGTATGGTCTGACTGCTGTGTGTGTCATGCGACATATCATGCTGTTCGCCATGCCCCATATCTTCCATGGTCAATAAGGCACGAGGGCGCGGTGTCGGTAATTGAACCGGAGCCGGGGTTTTGCTTGAATCAGTTGCCTGATGCAGACTGCCAATGGCAAAGCCTGAGCGGTCGATCGATTCTGCTTCAATCTGGTAATGCGCTGCAGTGGGTTCCACAATCACATCATAGGTTTCAGCAGTTCCAATCCGGAATTCATCTACAGCGACCGGCTGCACAGCTTGTCCATCGGCGCTGACCACGGTCATTTTCAGCTGGGGAATACGCACATCGAAAAATGACATGGCGGAAGCATTGATGAAACGCAGGCGGACTTTTTCATTGGGCTGGAACTGGCCACTCCAGTTCTGTTGTGGTGTTTTTCCATTGACCAGAAAGGTATAACCGGTAACATCGGACAGGTCGGTTTTCAGCATACGCATCTGGTTCCACATCTTGCGGTCTGACCAAGTGGCCTTGAGGCCGTCACGTTTCACCTGCTGGAGTACATCACCCAAGGTTTCGCGCTGGTTCTGATAATATTCGGCCGATTTTTTTAAATTGTTCTGAATCTGCTGGCTGCCCTGTTCGTGAAAATCCGACAGCATCACCACATAATCCCGCTCGGTTTGTTCATGTGCAGGTAGCGATGTCTGGGCTTTGGGGCGAATCACCAAGGCGCCATAGAGGCCGTCCTGTTCCTGACCTTTGGAATGTGCGTGATACCAGTAGGTGCCGTTTTGACGAACTTTGAAGCGATAAGTAAAAGACTGTTTCGGTTTGATGCCCTGAAAACCGTTAAATCCGGGGACACCATCCATCAGCCCGGGCAGGAGCAGGCCATGCCAGTGCAGTGAGGTATCCTGATTGTTCAGGTTGTTTTGTACATGAATGACTGCATCATCACCTTCTTCGAATTCCAGCAAGGGTGCAGGGAATTTTCCGTTTACAGTGATACGCTTGACCGTCTTTCCGGTGAGATTGATCGGGCTTTCATCAATGACCAGATGATATTCTTTTACGGCTGCAAACAAGGCAGACGACGAGATGAGACCGAAGCCCAGACACAGGCTTTGACTGATTTTAAGCAACATAACTTAATCCTTAATGAATAAAAAAATTTAAAAATTCAGGATCAAGCTTTGGGTGGGCGCAGGATTTCTTGCCAGTAACCGGCAAGGTGCTGGGCATGGTAAGCAGGGAGGAGGGTTTTTTCCGGATAACCGTGATCAGGCACGCTTAACTCGGGCGTTGTAATGGGCAGGCTGGTGACCAAGTTCTGGCAGGCCATAGTGCCACAATCCAGACAATCTGATGACTGCTGGGTGCTGTCACTGACACAGTCCGGCTGAATCAGTTCCTGATCTTGATGATGATCAGTCTTATGCAGCGAGTGAGAAGCAGAGGGTTTTGTCATTTCCAGACAATGAGGATTCGTTTTTTCAGACGGCATAACCAGATGCATGGTGTTTGCAGATGCGACAGACACACTGCTCCAGCCTATGGCAAAAACCACAAGCATCACCAACCAGATCTGTTTGACGAGCCGTATGAGCAAAAGTACACCCTGAAAAAATGCGCTGCATGTTTGAGCAATAAAAGCATAAACGCAGTAACTCAAATTAGCAAATTCTGGACAAGATTATTTTTTAGGTCACCTACATACTACTTTTTTCATAGGTTCAGGTTTCAGTTTCGCACTTTTCGCATTTTTTACAGTCTAGCAGCATCCCGAGTTTTTCTTTACGTCCTTGCTCGGTCATCACCCATGGGCGATTTTGCCAGGGCGGGGTATGCCGCACATGCTGGCCATGTCCGCAGGCCAGCTCTGCAACCCAATGCTGTTCCTCATCCAGGTGAAAACCGATAATGGCCTGTTGCATGGCAAACCTCCTGTGGGCTCAATCTGTCTCAGTACCTATATAAAATAAGTCATGCAAAATCACCATAAACAAAAGAATCGACACAAGCTATACTCCTTGCCAAGTCATTTTTTGAAAAAGAGCAGAGACACATGCGCGTACTTGTTGTGATGGATCCCATTGAAAATGTAAACCTGAAGAAAGACTCAACCATGGCGATGCTATGGGCAGCAGCACGTCGCGGGCATGAACTCGGTTATGCATTGCAGCAAGATTTATATATCGATCAGGGCAAGGCCTTTGGTTTGATCGCGCCGTTACAGGTATTTGAAGACTACGACCATTATTATGAACTTGGCGAAAAACAAAAAGAGTCGATCGCTGCTTATGACGTTGTCTTGATGCGTAAAGATCCGCCTTTTGATATGAACTTCGTCTATACCACTTATATTCTGGAGCAGGCAGAGCGCGAAGGGGCATGGATCATCAACAAACCGCAAAGCCTGCGTGACTGTAATGAAAAACTGTTCGCGACCCAGTTCCCGCATCTGCAAGTTCCGACCTTGGTGACTTCGCAGCAAAGCCTGATCCGTGAATTTCTCAAAGAACAGGTCGATGTGATTGTAAAACCGTTAGATGGCATGGGCGGCACCGGGATTTTCCGTCTGTATCAGGACGGGATCAATATCGGTTCAACCATTGAAATACTGACCAATAATGGTACCCAGCCGATTATGGCGCAGCGTTATATTCCGGAAATTGTCGAAGGCGATAAACGCATCCTGATGATTAATGGCGAGCCAGTGCCGTATTGTCTGGCCCGTATTCCGCAAAATGGTGAAGTGCGCGGTAATCTGGCCGCGGGTGGTCTAGGCGAGGCGCGTCCACTGACTGAAAATGACAAAGCCATTGCGGCACAAGTAGGGCCGTATCTCAGAGAAAAAGGTCTGGTTTTTGTGGGGCTGGATGTGATCGGAAATTATGTCACTGAAATTAATGTAACCAGTCCAACCTGTATCCGTGAAATTGACGCCCAGTTTGGCACCTCGATTGCGGATGATCTGTTTGCCGTGCTGGAAGCGGGGCGGGCCAATCAGGTTTAAAGGCAAAATCAGGTGAAAGAAGAGTCTGCTTGCAGGCTCTTTTTTATTTATTTCATTTGGGATCGCTTATTTAGGATAACGCTTAAATAAAAATGCCGTCATCACGATGCCCAGCATCGAAAGGCAGACAGTGATAATGGCAAGATTGGCCCAGTATTGGGTGGCAGATATCAGCGCAGCGCTCAGGGTCGGTATAAAAAACTGTGCGCAGGCTGAAATTTGTAACACCAGACCCACACTGGCCGCTGCTGCATAAGCGCGTGGTGCATAGTGCAGGGTAATCGCAAAAACAGTGGTCGGGATCATCCCGCCAATCAGTGAAAACAGCACGGCACTGACAACCTGAAATTCAAATGAGAGCCAGGAATTTGCTGCAAAAACCAGACAACTGCTGCAGAGCATTGCCACAAATCCGGTGCTCAATAAGGTGTGCGGTCTATAACCCTGTTGTAGCAACATGCCTGCGCCAAAAGTACCCCCCAGATTGGCCAGAACGACCATTGAAACCAGCATCCCTGCGCTTTTTAAGTCCAGCCCCTGTTCCACATACAGCGTAGGCAGAAAGCCCGTGACAGTAATCCATTGACTGGTATAACAGGCAAAAATAATCGCTAGACAGATAATGGGAGGATGGGTCAGAGTAATTTTAACAATCTGCCAAAATGAGGTGTTTTCCGTAGCTGCCTGAGAAGAGTCTGGCTGTGTTACCAGGACAGGTTCAATATTTAAATATTGTTTAATCATGCCAGCAATGACAAGGCACAGGCAGCCCAAAATGGCCCAGATCGTTTGCCAGTCCAGATATTCAAGCAGCAGAGGAATCGTTAATACGGCCAGACTGACACCGATGCCCATATAGGAACTCCAGAGTCCCATCTTGAAATTCAGTGTTTCAGCGCGGCTGGTACGTTTTAAAATTGCTGGCGCACACAAGGAAATGGTTAAAAAACCGATTCCTTCCATAAAACGCAATACATATAAAGTGGCAGGCTGCGTAATCCAAAGCCCGGCAAGACTGCTCAGCCCTAAAATGATTAAGGCTATGATCAGGCAGCGCTTTAATCCCATTTTTTCCGAGAAGGCGCCAATGCATAGCGCAAACAGCATTCCGGCGGCCTGCACCAACGCTAATGAAAAACCAGCCTGAGTAAAACTCAGGTTTAAATCCTGCTGTAACACAGGAATCACGGCTGAAAGTTTGCCTACATGGATCGCAGCCAGATAACCGGCCAAGATAATCCATACATCACGACATGATATTTTTGACATCTATCCGAACGGAGTCCATTTAAAGCATCTGCTTGTACATCAAGCATCATTCATATATAGATATGAATAGCATGAAACTTTTATAAAATTGATAGGATTTAAGCCTAAGATTATCGGCCAATGATAAGAGAGGAGGTGAACGGGAGAAAACGGAAGACCGCTGTAAATAAAGCGCTCTTCGTGGCAAAGTTATTGATAATATAATGAGAAAACTATTTAAAATTGATATGATATGTCACTTAAGTCGAAGGAAAAGTGCAGACCTTATAAATAAAACGAGTCTAAACTTGAAGTTTGCGTGAAAAAAACAATTAAAGCCTTGTTGAAATAAAGTAAATAAACTTTCATGGCCTGAGGTTTGTGATTACAATTGATTACTTAAATCAGATTTCCTGCTCCATTTTTTGAATTGAAGAATTAGACCGTGACCGACGCTCAGCAAAAACAGCCTAAACATGTCATGATGATGGCCGCAGGTACAGGTGGACATGTGTTTCCAGCGTTAGCTGTTGCCAAAGATTTACAACAACAAGGTATACAGGTCTCTTGGTTGGCCACACCCGCAGGCATGGAAAACCGTCTATTAAAAAACCAGAATATTCCCATTTATCAGATTGATATTCAGGGTGTGCGTGGCAACGGTTTTCTACGTAAGGCCTTGGCGCCTTTTAAAATCATGAAAGCCACCTTCAGTGCCATGAAATTTATGAAACAGCTTAAGGTCGATGCCGTGGCAGGCTTTGGCGGTTATGTGGCAGGCCCGGGTGGTTTGGCCGCGCGTATCTTAGGCATTCCGGTGCTGATCCATGAACAGAATGCAGTTGCTGGTTTTACCAACACCCAATTGTCGCGTGTGGCAAAGACAGTGTGCCAGGCATTCCCGAACACTTTTCCGGCCCAAGAAAAAGTCGTGACTACCGGCAATCCGGTACGACAAGAAATTAGCGAAATTTTAAATCCATCCTGGCGTTATCAGGAGCGTGACAAGGTAGGAATGCCCTTACGTATTTTGATCGTTGGCGGGTCTTTGGGGGCGCAAGCCTTAAATGAACGGGTTCCGGAAGCTTTAAAGCAACTCAATGTGCCATTAAGCGTCTATCATCAGTGTGGGCAAAACCATGCCGAGGCGACCCGGGCACGTTATGAAAATGCACCAGCCAATCTACAAGTTGAAGTACAGCCCTTTATTGAAGATATGGCCAAAGCCTATTCTGATGCCGATCTGGTGATTTGCCGTGCCGGAGCTTTGACTGTAACTGAAATTGCCACTGCCGGGGTGGCTGCGATTTTTGTGCCGCTTCCAAGTGCGGTGGATGATCACCAGACGGCCAATGCTGGTTTCCTGGCCAATATCAATGCGGCAAAGATTTGCCCGCAGGCCACGATGACCCCGGAAAGTTTAAAAACATTATTAGAGCCGATGCTGAATCGCCAACTGTTAATGGAAATGGCCGTGAAAGCACGTCGACAGGCTCAACCCGATGCGACTCAACATGTGGTCCGTTTAATTCAAGAATTGTAATCCGAGTAAACTATGTCTCCAACAACCCCAGCTGAACAAGCGAAAAAGTTAATTAAAGTGCCGGAAATGCGCCGTATCAAACACATTCATTTTGTGGGGATCGGTGGCGCAGGCATGTGTGGTATTGCGGAAGTGCTGAAAAACCAGGGCTATAAAGTTTCCGGTTCAGATATCAAGGCATCCAATACCACCGCACAGCTGGAAGCGAATGGCATTAAAGTCTATATCGGGCATACTGCAAATAATATTAAGGGCGCCAACGTGATCGTGGTCTCTACCGCGATTGATAAAGAAAATCCGGAAATTAAAACCGCGATTGAAAACCGTATTCCTGTGGTTCGCCGTGCGGAAATGCTGGGTGAACTAATGCGTTACCGTCATGGTATTGCCGTTGCCGGCACGCATGGCAAAACCACAACCACCAGTCTGATCACCTGTATGCTGGCTGAAGAAAACATGGATCCAACCTATGTGATCGGTGGTTTGCTGAACCGTACCGGTATGAACGCAGCCTTGGGCGCCAGCCGTTATATCGTAGCCGAAGCTGATGAATCAGACGCCTCTTTCCTGCACCTGGAACCGATGGCTGCCGTGGTGACCAATATTGATGCCGATCATATGGATACCTATGGCGGTAGCTTCGATGTCCTGAAAGATACCTTTATCCAGTTCCTGCAAAAACTGCCATTTTACGGCTTGGCCGTAGTCTGTGGTGATGATGCTAATATCCGTGAAATCATGCCGCGGATTGCACGTCCGTTACTGACTTATGGTTTTAATGAAGACAATGACATCCGCGCAGTAGATGTTGATCAGGATGGTATGCAAACCCACTTTACCGTATTGCGTAAAGAGCGTGAGCCATTGCGTGTAACGGTCAACCAGCCAGGTTTGCATAATGTGCTGAATGCCCTGGCCGCGATTGGTATAGCAACCGATGAAGGCGTGTCTGATGCTTCAATCTGCCGTGCACTGGAAGGTTTCAGTGGTGTGGGTCGCCGCTTTGAGGTTCAGGGTGAGTTTGCGATTGAGGGCGGTGACGTGAAACTGGTGGATGACTATGGCCATCATCCAAAAGAAGTCGAAGCAACGATTAAAGCCGCGCGTCAGAGTCATCCGGACCGTCGTCTGGTCATGATGTTCCAGCCACACCGTTATAGCCGTACCCGTGACTGTTTTGATGATTTTGTGGAAGTGCTTTCTACTGTAGACCAGTTATTGTTGCTGGATGTTTATCCTGCCGGTGAAAAACCGATTGTCGGGGCGGACAGCCGTACTTTGGCCCGCAGCATTCGCTTACGTGGTGAAGTCGAGCCGATTCTGGTTGATGCGACGGACGGCAACCTGAATCAGATCATGAGAAAAGTATTGCAAGCAAATGACTTGTTATTAACCCAGGGCGCAGGTAATGTTGGAGCAATCTCAGTCGAACTTGCACAAAATCACTTATATATAAAATAGTCATCTTGTGTGACTGAATTGAATTGACCAGATTGAAAAAAGTTTAAGGATATAAACGTGTCAAATGCTTCAAAATTCGGAAAAGTTGCCGTGTTGCTTGGTGGTAAATCTGCAGAGCGTGAGGTTTCTCTAGACAGTGGTACGGCGGTACTTGAGGCATTAGTGCGTTCAGGGGTTAATGCGGAAGCGTTTGACCCGCAGGAGCGTAGTGTCACAGAACTGGTAAATTATGATCGTGCTTTTATTGTATTGCATGGACGTGGCGGGGAAGACGGCCAAATTCAGGGTGCACTGGAATGGTTAAACGTGCCGTATACCGGTACCGGTGTACAAGGTTCTGCGATCGGCATGGACAAGGTCAAGACCAAGCAGGTCTGGCAGGGCTCGGAATTACCGACAGCGCCGTATCGTATTGTCACCAGAGATTCTGATGCGACCGACATTGTTAATGCTTTAGGCTTGCCTTTGATTATCAAGCCGGTGCATGAAGGTTCCAGTATCGGCATGAGCAAGGTCGAGAAAATTGAAGACTTTGCCGAAGCGATTACCAAGGCAACTGAACATGATGCCGTGGTGATGGCAGAAAAATGGATTACCGGCCGTGAATACACCATTGTGGTTTTAAATGGTCAGGCGCTACCGGTGATTCGTCTTGAACCGCCTCAAGATGTTGCCTTCTACGATTATGAAGCGAAATATCAGCGTAATGATGTGCAATATGGCATTCCATGTGGTTTAAGTGAAGCTGAAGAGCAGCAGTTAAAAGCCTTGAGTTTGCGCGCATTCCAGGCAGTCGGTGCCAGCGGTTGGGGCCGGATTGATGCCATGCAGGATGAACAGGGCAACTTCTGGTTGCTTGAAGTGAATACCGTGCCGGGAATGACCAGTCATTCACTGGTGCCAAAGGCGGCAGCTGCAGTCGGTTACAGTTTTGATGAGCTGTGTGTGGCGATACTGGAACAGACCTTGACTGGTTCGGCACACTAAATATGGCTCAACTTCCTGTTTCCATGCGCCGTAAACGTGCTGCGATTACTTCAATTCACGACAAGCCGCCAACACGCAAAGAAAAGCTGACCAATTTTGGTGGCTGGTTATTGTTGTGTATTGCGCTACTGGTGCTGGCCTTTGGAATATTGGGCTTATATAAAGTCATGACCAATAGTGATGTGGCAGAGCTGGGTGTCGTGGGTACGCGCTCGGCTGCTGAACAGCGTCAGGTCATGCAGTATGTGTCACCGATCGTGACCGAAAACTATTTTACTTCGGATTTGGAAGCGATCCGTGATCGTACCCTGGAATTATCCTGGGTGGATCGGGTCGTGGTTTCCCGAGCCTGGCCAAATGGCATTCGGGTGCGGGTGATGCCGCATCATGCGATTGCGCGTTGGGGAACGGGACGTTTATTGAGTGACAGTGGTGTGATTTTCACGGAAGTCACACCCAAGAATTATCAGGCATTACCGTTACTACATGGGCCGGCGAGCCATGCAGAAACCATGATGCGTCGTTATAATGAAATTAATCAATTATTTTTGCCACAAGGCATTCGTCTAAAAGAATTATATCTCACCGAGCGAATGACCTGGTTTATGCAGTTTGATTCGGGTTTAAGAATAATTGTTGATAAAGATCAGACCATGAGCAAATTACAACGCCTGAGCCATCTGTCTCAGAGCGATTTAAAGCCCGTCTGGTCTAAAATTTCGGCCATTGACCTGCGTTATCGCAATGGATTGTCGATCCAGTGGAAAAATTCAATTCCGCCTAAAATTGTAAATGGACATTTTATTGTAACCATTGATGACACGGGCGTTGAGAATAAGGTAACAGTAAAGCCATAATGACCGGCTTTAAAAAATAGAGGCATTTAAAGCCATAAATCTAACAAACACGTAATGGTAGTAGTGAATAATGAGTGAAGCTGTTCCCTCGGTTGTGGCGATTGACATTGGGACACACAAAGTTTCAGTTTTGATTGGCAAGGTACACGCGCCAGACAATATCCAAGTGATTGGTATGGCCACCGCTCGTAACCGAGGCATGAGTAAAGGGAAAATTGTCAGTCTCGATAAAGTTATTACTGCAATTAAAAATGCCGTTCAAGAAGCAGAAGATATGGCGGAATGTCGTGTACATTCTGCCTGGGTCTCTATTCCAAGTGCCGAATTAAAAAGCTTTTATGCTTCAGGTCGCACCTCGATCGACAATAGCGAGCATGCGATTACCACCAGTGAAGTGGTGCGTGCACTGGAATTGGCTAAAGCTAGTCATTTGACTTCAGATCATTATCTGGTCAGTGCTGTGCCTCTGGGTTTTGAGCTGGACGACTCACCGGAATGGGTGTTAAACCCGATTCGGATGTCGGCACATAGCATGACCGGACACTATCATTTGATGATGCTGCCGATCAGTACCATGCAGAATATTGATCGCGCCCTGAAAGGTGCCAATATTGGTGTAGAAAAAATGGTGGTGTCGAGCTTGGCTACTGCTGAAGCCAGCCTGCTGAAAGACGAAAAAGAATATGGCGTATGCTTAGTAGATATCGGTGCCGGCACGACCAATGTTGCAGTGTATGTGGATGGTCGTTTGGCCTTAACCCATACCTTCCAACGTGGCGGTGAACATGTGACCCGTGATATTGCAGCAGTATTGCAAACCACGACCGAAGAAGCTGAACGTCTGAAATTATTGTATGGCTGTGTCGACCTGAAAGTGGTCAAGCCGGATCATATGATTCAGTTCCAGGGGATTGATGGGCCACAAACCATCAGCCGGATTGAATTGACTGAAATCATCATGGCGCGTTATGAAGAAATTCTGGGTCTGGTGCGTGATGAATTGGTGAAAAACGGTGCTCTTCAGGGCTTGTATCATGGTGTGGTATTGACCGGCGATGCTAGTCATATCGAAGGAATGGTGAGCTTTGTTCGCCGTACCATGGGGGTCTCGGCGCATTTAGGTAATCCGCCGACTCAGGTGTATGCAGACGAACAACATCAGGCTGCTTTACGCCGCTCGCAATATAGTACTGTGGCTGGTTTGCTGATGTTTAGTCAGAGTGATACCCAGGACACAATTGTGGAACAGGATGATGTAGAACGGTTGTCATTGGCTAAGCGGGTCAAAAGAGCCTTGTTTGGCTTTAATGACACCTTGAAATCAATCTTTTAAGTCGATTTTTATTGTGAATATTGTTGGGAAGATGTAGTTAATCGGGCTTGTACTTGACAAGTGAACGCATGAGCAGCATTCTTAAAAACAATTTTATTAAGATTAAGGCAGTATACGGGCTTAGTGACTGCCAATTATGAATTAGGAATTTTATAGGTCATGGCCTCATTTGAATTTTTCGAAGACGATCATAGCGATAGCAATGGTCAAGCCCGTTTCACTGTGTTTGGTGTAGGTGGTGCGGGTGGT
This sequence comes from Acinetobacter lwoffii, assembly GCF_015602705.1. NCBI lineage: Bacteria > Pseudomonadati > Pseudomonadota > Gammaproteobacteria > Moraxellales > Moraxellaceae > Acinetobacter > Acinetobacter lwoffii. The sequence goes on along the minus strand of NZ_CP059081.1, from coordinate 2,863,475 downwards.
AATGCTGTACAACATATGTTGCAGTCCGATATCCAGGGCGTAAAGTTTGTTTGTGCCAATACGGACAAGCAGGCATTGGATCGCATGGAAGCCGAATTTAAAATTCAGCTGGGCGAGCAAAGTACCCGTGGTCTGGGTGCAGGTGCAAATCCGCAAGTCGGCCAGACCGCAGCAGAAGAAAGCCGTGAACTGATCCGCCAGCAGCTTGAAGGGACCGATATGGTCTTTGTTACTGCAGGTATGGGTGGTGGTACCGGTACCGGTGCAGCGCCAGTCGTGGCTGAAATTGCGAAAGAAATGGGTATCCTGACCGTTGGTGTCGTGACCACGCCATTTAACTTTGAAGGCAAACGCCGTTTACAGTCTGCTGAAAAAGGCATCGAAGCCCTTGAGCAGCATGTAGACTCATTAATCATCATTCCAAACCAGCGTCTATTGAAAGTCTTCCGTGATATTTCAATGAAAGATGCATATAAAAAAGCGGATGATGTTCTACTGAATGCAGTACGCAGTATTTTTGATTTAGTCGTCCGTCCTGGCCATATCAACCTTGACTTTGCTGACTTGAAAACAGCCATGAGCACCCGTGGTTATGCCATGATGGGTGTGGGTCTGGGGCGTGGTGAGAATCGTGCACGTCAGGCTGCTGAGCAGGCAATCCGTAGTCCATTACTCGACAACGTGACTATCATGAATGCCAAAGGTATTCTGATTAACGTGACCGGTGGCGATGATGTGACTTTCGGTGAAATTGAAGAAATTACTGATGTCGTGAACCAGATTGTCGATTTAGATGAGGGTCAGGTGTTCTACGGTACCGTTTTTGATCCGGATGCGCGTGATGAAATCAGCGTGACTGTGATTGCAACAGGTTTAACCCGTCATGCAGCGGATTCAGTTGAACCGACCAAACGTACTAATGTACAGGCAACTCGTCCAGCAGCAGTTGCACAGGCTGTGGTGGAAGATGATGATGTACCGGCAATTCAGCGTCAGCAGCATGAAACAGGGGCAGCAGCGAATCCAGCGGCGGCTTCGGTTTCTAGCTCGCGCCCAACGCCAATGAGCATTCAGGATTATCTTAAGAATCAACAGCGTAAATAACATGTAACATCATGTGTTTAGATGGATTAGACAGGAAAGGTGGCTTTTAAGCCACCTTTTTGTTTTTTATCAATGGCCAAATATGCTAACGTATAGCGGTTTTATAGATGAACAGATGATAAAAGCATGTTGAAACAACGTACCCTGAAACGTGTCGTGAAAGCGAGCGGAATCGGTCTTCACAGTGGGCAGAAAGTCATGATTAACTTTGTGCCGCACCATGCCGATGGGGGAATTGTGTTTCGTCGTATAGACCTGAACCCACCAGTGGACATTCCAGCTGATGCCATGCTGATTCAGGAAGCCTTTATGTGCTCGAACCTCGTTCAGGAAAATGCCAAAGTAGGCACCATTGAACATGTCATGAGTGCGATCGCTGGTCTGGGCATTGATAACCTGATTATTGAAGTATCGGCTTCTGAAGTCCCGATTATGGACGGCAGTGCAGGTCCGTTTATTTACCTGTTGATGCAGGGCGGTTTGCAAGAGCTGGATGCTGCTAAAAAATTCGTCAAGATTATTAAACCGGTTGAAGCACTGATTGATGACAAACGTGCCATTTTTAGCCCACATGAGGGCTTTCAGCTGAACTTCACCATTGATTTTGATCATCCTGCCTTTAAAAAAGAACATCAGTCTGCCAGTATCGATTTTTCTACTGAAACCTTCGTTTATGAAGTCAGTGAAGCGCGTACCTTTGGTTTTATGAAAGATCTGGATTATCTCAAAGCCAATAACCTGGCGCTGGGTGCCAGTCTGGAAAATGCCATTGGTGTGGATGAAACTGGGGTCGTTAATGAAGAAGGTTTACGTTTCTCGGACGAATTTGTACGTCATAAAATTCTGGATGCCGTGGGTGATTTATACCTGCTCGGACATCAGATTATTGCCAAATTTGATGGTTACAAATCTGGACATGCCTTGAATAATCAACTTTTACGCAATGTGAAAAGTGATCCAAGCTGCTATGAAATTGTAACATTTGATGACGAAGCCAATTGTCCAATCATGTATGTGAATGTGACATAAGTCATTGTGTTTGTGTCTTTATGTTTTTGTTATTGCTTTAATACTGTGACACACATCACATAATGTTTGCTTTTTAATTTATTACATTTGATTGCGATGTTACTTTTTATTGCTTGCCAAACGTAGTAAAGCTTGGCTAAGCTTAGGGTCGCTTATAAAGTCAGCAGCACTACGAAGTAATTCCTGTGTTTCTGCATTTAAGGCTCTTTCAGGTGTTGCTGAAACAGGTGGCGTTTGCGAAGGATTCCGCAGGCAAACTTGAAGTTTAGTGAGATCTGTTAATTCATTTATTTGAGAGAGTTGTGAAATGTATTGCTTTTGAAGATAGGCCAATTGACTGATCATGGCCTGATTTTCACCAGTAATCGTTAACACACCATTTTGATAGCAGACAACTTGCCAGCGTTCCGGTTGGGGCAATAGCGGTTGTACGAGTTTCGTAAGTTTCTGCCAGCCAGCGACTTGTGATGAGAGAAACGAAAAGTTTCCTGTTTTTATCTGTTTTCTTGTTTGTTGAAAAACGTTGACAGGTTCCGACATACATAATTCCTACATATTTATGTCTTAATCTTATGCGCTTCTTTTAGTGGATATCAAGGATAGAGATCTTCAAGGAACTCGATTAAAGCAGTTTAGAGAGGTTTTTTATGCATATGCGACGTATTTTGTTGGCATTTTCTTTATCAGTTTCAGCGGCTTCGGTTGCGTTCGCAGATTTAGTCAATCTAAATCAAGAAAATGGTTCAACAGATCGTATCGAGCAATTGACGCGTACTCTGGCACAGGGTGCATATACTCATCCAGATGATATCGATATTCCAGCACAGACTAAATTGAATGTTCAGCTTCGTGAGAAGCCGGTTGAATTGAACAATCGTACGCTTGCTCAGAAGTATGCCAATACTTCATCCAACAAAGCGGCAGCAAATAGTGCTTATTCTTGGTTAATTTCTCATCCTTTACCTAATTCTCGCGTAAGTTCAAATTACGGTGGCCGTACTATGGGTGGCCGTGCTGAAAATCATTCAGGCCTTGATCTTGCAGCGCCAAGTGGTACACCAATCTATGCAACAGGTCCAGGGATTGTGACCAAATCAGGTTGGGGTACAGGTTATGGTCAATACGTTGAAATCAATCATGGCAATGGCTATTTAACGCGCTATGCTCATGCTTCACGTCTTATTGCACGTGTGGGAGAGCAGGTGCAAGCGGGTGATCATATTGCCAACGTTGGTTGTACTGGTCGCTGTACCGGTCCACACTTGCATTATGAAGTAGTAAAAGACGGTCAACGTAAAAACCCATCTACTTATTTGGCCATGTTACCTTAAGTATAGACCTGAATAACAAGATGCATCTCTATACATAAAAAATCTCCGATAAGCATTTTAAAGCGTTTAAGCTGAAGGCTCTTCAAGTCAACTTGAAGGGCTTTTTGTTTTATCGCTTTTAGATATCATATTATCACCAACTATTATAATGATTGTATAATAAATCGCCTTTATTGACTATTTTTTGTTATGTTGTGTAATTATACGTCACCCATCATTTAGTTCCTAAATAGTACTGCTAAATCGCATTCAGCTGAGGCCATACCTGCTGAGGTCTCAAATATGGTACATATAAGACATTAGATTAGGCTTTTAGGAACTGTAGATTATGGCGTTTTATGGCGATACAGACGCGCAAGAAACCCAAGAATGGCAAGATGCATTTGACTCTGTTTTGCAGCACATGGGCACTGAGCGTGCAGCATTTTTGTTAGAAAAACTTTATCAACGCGCAATTGCAAAGCATGTTCCTATTCAGCGTTTAAATACTCCCTACTTAAATACGATTTCTGTTGAAGAACAACCTGCCATGCCGGGCGACCAGGACATGGAGCGTCGTATTCGCGCGCTGATCCGTTGGAATGCCTTGGCAATGGTCTTACGCGCGAATAAAACCGGTGATGATCTCGGTGGTCACCTGGCGAGTTTTGCTTCTTCCGCAACCCTTTATGATGTGGGCTTTAACCACTTCTTCCGCGCCAATAGCGATAGCTTCGGCGGCGACATGATCTATTACCAGGGTCACTGTGCACCTGGTATTTACGCGCGTTCATTTTTAGAAGGTCGTTTGACAGAAGAGCATTTGAATAATTTCCGTCGTGAAGTGGGCGGTAAAGGTTTGCCATCTTATCCGCACCCTTATTTGATGCCGGACTACTGGCAGTTCCCAACCGTATCGATGGGTCTTGGACCAATCATGTCGATTTATCAGGCACATATTCAAAAGTACCTGATGAACCGTGGCCTGATCAAAGAAGAAGATCGTAAGGTTTGGGCGTATTTGGGCGATGGCGAGATGGACGAGCCGGAAAGCCTGGGTGCAATTTCTCTGGCAGGTCGCGAAAAGCTCGATAACCTGATCTGGGTGGTGAACTGTAACTTGCAACGTCTGGATGGTCCGGTACGTGGTAATGGCAAGATCATTCAGGAACTTGAGTCACTATTCCGCGGCGCAGGCTGGCGTGTGATTAAAGTTGTGTGGGGCCGTCATTGGGATCCACTACTGGATAAAGATAAATCCGGTGCACTGAAAGCAGTGATGGAAGAAGCAGTCGATGGCGATTTCCAGCGTTACCAGGTAAAAGGTGGTGCTTACGCGCGTGAAAAGTTCTTCGGTAAATATCCAGAAGCCAAAGAGCTGGTGAAAGATTTAAGCGATGAAGATATTGATAATCTGAACCGCGGTGGTCATGACCCGTACAAAGTTTTTGCTGCTTATGCTGAAGCATGTACGGCTAAAGGTCAGCCGACCGTGATTCTGGCGAAAACCGTGAAAGGTTATGGTTTGTCCGAGGAAATCGAAGCAGTCAACAAAACTCACCAAATCAAGAAGATGCAAATCAATTCTTTGAAATATGTGCGTGACCGATTCAATCTTCCTTTCACTGATGAACAGCTTGAAGAAGTACCATTCTACCGTCCAAGCGAAAATTCGCCTGAATTGAAATATATGAAGGCACGTCGTGAAGCATTGGGTGGTTATCTGCCTGCACGTCGTAAGGAAAGCGAACAGCTGGCGATTCCTGGACTTTCAGTATTTGATTCGGTCTTGGCCGGTTCAAATGGTAAAGAACAATCGACCACGATGGTGATGGTGCGTTTAATCTCTGCACTTCTTAAAGAGAAAGCGATTAAAGACCGTGTTGTGCCAATCGTGCCTGATGAAGCCCGTACTTTCGGTCTGGAAGGGATGTTCCGTCAGCTCGGTATTTATGCCGCGCATGGCCAGAAATATACCCCGGAAGACCAAGAACAGCTGATGCATTACCGTGAAGCCAAAGACGGTCACATGTTGCAGGAAGGGATTAACGAAGCCGGTGCGATGAGTGCATGGGCAGCATTGGCGACCAGTTATTCAACCAATAACCTGCCAATGATTCCGATGTACATGTACTACTCGATGTTTGGTTTCCAGCGTATTGGTGATATTGCCTGGGCAGCCGGCGATGCACAGGCACAAGGCTTCTTGCTGGGTGCAACTGCGGGTCGTACGACACTGAACGGTGAAGGCTTACAGCATCAGGATGGTCACTCACACATCTTGGCCAATACCATTCCAAACTGTGTCTCTTATGACCCATGTTTCGGTTATGAATTGGCAGTGATCGTGCATGACGGTTTACAGCGTATGTATGTGAACCAGGAACGTGTGTTCTATTACCTGACCGTGATGAACGAAAACTACGAGCATCCGGAAATGCCAAAAGGTGTTGAAGAAGGCATTAAGCGTGGTATGTACTTACTGGAAGAAGATGAAAAAGCCACTGTTCAGTTACTGGGCTCAGGTGTAATCCTGCGTGAAGTGATCAAGGCGGCGAAGATTCTGCGTGAAGAATATCAAATTCATTCAAATGTCTACAGCGTGACCAGCTTCAATGAACTGGCACGTGACGGTATGGCATGTGAAGAATACAACCGCTTGCATCCGCTGGCTGAAGACGTAAAAGAAGCATGGGTATCGAAACAGCTTCGCGGTACTGAAGGTATCGTCGTGTCTGCAACCGATCATATGCGTGCTTATAGCGAACAGATCCGTGCTTATCTTCCAGATGGCCGTCCATTCGTAGCATTGGGTACTGACGGTTATGGCCGTTCAGATACACGTGCCAACTTGCGTAGTTACTTCGGTGTTGATGCTGCCCATATTGTGGTTGCAACCCTGAAAAAACTGGCAGATGAAGGTGAAGTTGATGCGCGCCTGGTAAAAGATGCGATCTCGACTTTTGAGCTTGATACAGATCGTCCAGTGGCTTGGGCACCGCAAGAAACCCCATCTGTACATGCTGTTGCTGACTACAAAGAGGAGAACTAAGCATGCAAATTACGACTCCTGATATTGGTGTAGATAAGGCAACAGTGGCCGAAATTCTGGTCAAAGTGGGTGATACGATCGCGATCGATGACAGCATTGTATTGCTTGAATCTGATAAAGCCTCTGTTGAAGTGCCTAGCACTTCAGCAGGCGTGGTAAAAAGCATTCTGGTGAGTCAGGGTGATGAAGTGGCTGAAGGCGCGGTACTGATTGAGCTACAAGCTGAAGACGGCAGCGCTGATGTGGTCGAGCCACAGCAAGCAGATGCCTCACAAAAAACTTCAGAAAATACTCCGACTTCATTGCCGGATCAGGAAATCATGCAGGAACTGGCTTCACATCAGCCTAAAGCTTCTGCTGCTCCTGAGGCTCAAGCAAGCTCACAAGTGGTTGATGTTCAAATCCCTGATATTGGTGTAGAAAAAGCTACTGTAGGGGAAATCCTGGTCGCTGTCGGTGATGAAATCGAGGTAGATCAAAGTATCGTAGTGGTGGAATCAGACAAGGCGACTGTTGAAGTGCCAAGTACGGTTTCAGGTACGGTGGAATCCATCCAGATTAAAGAAGGCGACACGATCAAAGAAGGTGTGGTCATTCTGAAAGTGAAAACGGCTGTTTCGGCAGCGTCAGCACAGACAGAAGCATCTCAAGCACCAGTTGCTCAAGCGGCCACCCAAGAGAAAGCAGTTGAAGCACCACAAACGCCAGCAGCACCTGCAGGTGATGTTGAAATTGCTGTGCCTGACTTGGGTGTAGACAAGGCGGCTGTGGCGGAAATTCTGGTTCAGGTCGGTGATACGGTTGAAAAAGACCAGAGCATCATCGTGGTGGAATCAGATAAAGCGACTGTTGAAGTGCCAAGCACTACAGCCGGGGTGATTAAAGCCATTCACGTGGAACTGGGTCAAAATGTCTCTCAAGGTCTTGCACTGGTGACAATTGAAGCTGAAGCACAAGCACAAGCACAAGCACAAGCTGCTCCTGTTGCAGCCAAAGCAGAAGCACCGAAAGCGCCTGCTGCAAAAGCAGCACCAGCACCTGCTGCATCTTCTACTCAAACAGTCGCGACATCGGATAATGCCGACAAATTGACCAGAGAGCAGAATGTCGCTAACTCGAAAGTCTATGCCGGTCCTGCTGTGCGCAAACTGGCACGTGAACTGGGCGTCGTGTTGGCAGACGTTAAAGCATCTGGCCCACATGCGCGCGTCATGAAAGAAGATCTGAAAGCGTATGTCAAAACGCGTCTTACTACGCCACAGGCGGCTCCTGTCGCCGCTGCTGCTCAAGTCGCAGGTCTGCCAAAACTGCCAGACTTTAGCGCTTTTGGTGGTGTGGAAGAGAAAGCCTTGACGCGTTTGCAACAAGTGTCTATTCCACAGTTGTCGCTGAATAATTTCATTCCGCAAGTGACCCAGTTTGATGCAGCAGATATTACTGAACTCGAAGCATGGCGTAATGAACTGAAAGGCAACTTCAAGAAAGAAGGTCTTAGCCTGACCATTATGGCGTTCATCATCAAAGCAGTTGCGCACTTGTTAAAAGAAGAGCGTGAATTTGCTGGTCACTTGGCCGATGATGGCAAGTCAGTATTGCTACGTAACGAGATCCATATGGGTATCGCGGTCGCAACGCCAGATGGTTTGACTGTGCCTGTACTGCGTCATCCAGATCAGAAGTCAATTAAACAGATTGCCACTGAGCTAGGAACCTTGGGTCAAAAAGCGCGTGACAAGAAATTGTCGCCGAAAGATCTGCAAGGTGCGAACTTCACTATCACTAGCTTGGGTTCAATCGGTGGTACAGCATTTACGCCATTGGTGAACTGGCCGCAAGTGGCAATTCTGGGTATTTCACCTGCAACCATGCAACCGGTCTGGAATGGTGAAGGCTTTGATCCACGCTTGATGCTGCCGCTTTCATTGTCCTATGATCACCGTGTGATCAATGGTGCAGATGCTGCACGTTTCACTAACAAGCTGACCAAGCTGCTTAAAGATATCCGTACTTTATTGATCTAAAAATCATGTATATGCCCTTTATTTTCTCTCTCTGGGAGAAATACAAAGAGGGTGTAAAGAGAAAACCCTGCTTCGGCAGGGTTTTTTGCTGCTGCATTGAAAAATAATCTATTTGATTCTATACTTGGCGCACTTCATTGGGGAGTAGCCGCCTTTTGCGCAAAGCAGAAGGGTGATGGTCAACATATTTGCTCAACCGAGCATGGTCATCATAGCAAAGAACCAAGTCAGCTTTTCCAAGCTTTCTTTTGTTGGCAAGACCTTTGATTTACCACTCTGCAGATTTTGGCTAGCAGGAGCGGTGAGTCATTGGTATTGGATGCTAGCCAGAGAAAAACCTCATGTATGAATTCCTACTGTCGACTGCAATCGTAGCGCTGGCTGAAATGGGTGATAAAACCCAACTGCTGGCATTGCTGCTTGCCGCACGCTTTCGCAAACCTGTTCCTATTTTAGTTGCTATTTTATTGGCGACACTGATTAACCACGGCCTTTCTGCAGTATTGGGACAATGGGTGACCACGGTGATCGGGCCGGAGGTGCTACTGTGGATCGTCTCGATTGGCTTTATCGCAATGGCTGTCTGGATGTTGATTCCGGATGAACTCGGGGATGAAAATGCCAGTATCAATAAATGGCAAAAATTCGGGGTCTTTGGTGCGACATTTATTTTATTCTTTCTGGCAGAAATCGGCGATAAAACCCAGATTGCTACGGTCGCATTGGCAGCACGTTTCGATAGCGTCTTCTGGGTGATGCTCGGTACCACTTTGGGCATGATGCTGGCCAATGCACCTGCAGTGTTTTTGGGAGATAAGCTGGCGAACAGACTCCCGATCAGCCTGATTCATAAAATTGGTGCGGCGATTTTTCTGGTGATTGGTGTTGCAACACTGACTCAACATTATTTCTTTTAAATCATAAAATAATAAATTACATGAATCCTGAGCTAAAAACTCAGGATTTTTTATGGTTAAAAATCTCTCAAAAATATTGATAAATAGTGTGATATGGCTAGTTTTATTGATTGTAAGTTTGATTAATTCCTTATATTTTATACGGGTATAAAAACGTTATTTTTATTATAAATTGGGGAATTTACATGGCTTTTGAACGCACCACATCGCAGGTTCTGTTTGATAACGGGACACATAAGTGCATCAGTTTTACCAGTCTGGTCAAAGGTGAAGGCGTTCAGGCAAACCAGTTTCTGATCATTGATCATGAGCGCGCAGCGGTACTTGATCCGGGTGGTGATTTAACCTATGTGCCGCTGACCATGGAGCTGAATAAATATACCCGTTTGACCAACCTGGATTATGTCATGGCCTCGCACCAGGACCCGGATATCATCACCTCGATGCCGCGCTGGCTGGTCTATACGGATGCCAAAGTGGTGGCATCCAAGCTGTGGGCGCGTTTCTTGCCGCACTTAAACTCGGCCTTTATGAGTGACCGGATGAAAGGCAACTGGCTGGATCGATTGGTGGAACTTCCGGATCATGGTCAGATCGTTTCGTTGGGTCAATCACACATTGTGGCGGTGCCGGCGCATTTCCTGCATTCGGTGGGGAATTTCCAGTTTTATGATCCGATTGCCAAGATCCTGTTTTCGGGAGATATGGGCGCATCGATGGTCGATGATGCTGCCAAACCATTGGAAAACTTTGCGGCGCATATCCCAAAAATGAAAAGCTTTCATCAGCGTTATATGTGCAATAACAAGGTGATTCGTCTTTGGGTGAACATGGTGCGGGGCATGGATATCGAGATGATTGTGCCGCAGCATGGCACGCCTTTTATGGGTAAAGAGCAGATCACCCAGTTTCTGGACTGGATTGAAACGCTGCAATGTGGCACCGACCTGATGGACGAAACTGTTTTTACCTGTCCTGAATAGTTCACAGAAAAATAAAATTTTTCTTGTGTAGAAAAACAACATTTTTTATATTTCTTCTCCAAAAAACTTTTTTTTGATCATGAGAACTTATAAGAAATGTTGTCTCAAGTTCCAAAACCGGATGCGTGTTTAAGCTGCGGGGCGTGCTGCGCCTATTTCAGGGTTTCGTTCTATTGGGCCGAAGGTATTCATATGCCTGAGCACTATACCGAACCTGTGACAGCAGTCTATTCATGTATGGCTGGAACTAATCAAAAAAATCCACGCTGTATTGCACTGGATGGCACCATTGGCCAGCAGGTCAGTTGCGGTATGTATGAGCTGCGCAGTTCATCCTGCAAAGAAGTACAGATCGCCGATGATCAATGCAATAAAGCCCGTTTGGCACATAATATGTTGCCTTTTATTCAGATTGAAAATGATGAAGCTGACAATGATGACAGTTTTGAATACGTCAGCTAAATCGACCCAAAGCAGAGTTTAGGCTCTGCTTTTCACTCCATTAAAATGATCGGGGTATATTTAAAATAGGGAACTTCATTATCAGAGGTATTATTGATACTGTTTTAGCACCCACATAGATCTGCGTGTACAAAGCTTGAATAAAAAAATAATTTTGCAATTGCAATGAAATTTAAGCCGATATTTGTTTATAATAGTGCACGGAAATTACCAGTGAGACTGTTATGTTGACCATCGTTCAAGACGCGTTAACCTTCGATGATGTCCTATTACTCCCTGCCTATTCTACTGTTCTTCCAAAAGATGTCTCCCTAAAGACACGTTTAACTCGTGGCATTAACCTGAATATTCCTCTTGTGTCTGCAGCAATGGATACGGTGACTGAGTCCCGTATGGCAATTGCAATGGCGCAAAATGGTGGTATTGGTATTTTGCACAAGAACATGGATATCGCTGTTCAGGCTGCAGAAGTGCGCCGTGTGAAAAAATTCGAAGCGGGTATGGTTAAAGACCCGATTACAGTGACTCCTGAGACCACAGTACGTGAATTGATTGCGCTGACTCAAGCCAATAATATCAGTGGTGTGCCTGTTGTGAAAGACGGCAAAGTGGTGGGTATCGTGACAGGTCGTGATACACGCTTTGAAACCAATCTTGAGCAGCCAGTCAGCAATATCATGACTGGTCAGGATCGTCTGGTGACAGTTCGTGAAGGCGAATCGAAAGAAAATATCCAAGCTTTATTGCAACAGCACCGTATTGAAAAAGTATTGGTGGTCAACGATCAGCAAGAGCTGAAAGGCTTAATTACGGTAACCGATTTCCGTAAAGCTGAATTGTATCCAAATAGCTGTAAAGATGATCTAGGGCGTCTGCGTGTTGGTGCTGCGGTTGGTACTGGTGCAGAAACGCCAAGCCGCGTAGAAGCCTTGGTTGATGCAGGTGTGGACGTGATTGTAGTTGATACTGCACATGGCCATTCTGCAGGTGTGATCGAGCGTGTACGTTGGGTTAAGGCCAATTATCCACAAGTTCAGGTGATTGGCGGTAACATCGCGACAGGTGATGCTGCGCTGGCGTTACTTGATGCAGGTGCGGATGCCGTTAAAGTTGGTATTGGTCCTGGTTCAATCTGTACCACGCGTATTGTGGCGGGTATTGGTATGCCACAAATCTCTGCGATTGATTCTGTTGCCAATGCGCTGAAAGATCAGATTCCTTTGATCGCAGATGGCGGTATTCGTTTCTCTGGCGATATGGCCAAAGCGATTGGTGCGGGCGCAAGCACGATTATGGTTGGTTCATTGATGGCCGGTACTGAAGAAGCACCAGGCGAAGTTGAATTTTTCCAGGGCCGTTACTATAAAGCTTATCGCGGTATGGGTTCATTGGGCGCGATGGCGGGTGCAACAGGTTCTGCTGACCGTTACTTCCAGGACTCTAAGGCCGGTGCTGAGAAACTGGTTCCTGAAGGTATTGAAGGTCGTGTACCGTACAAAGGCCCAATGGGCAATATCGTACATCAGATGATGGGCGGCCTACGTTCTTCGATGGGTTATACCGGTTCTGCGACGATTGAAGACCTGCGTCAAAATGCCAAGTTTGTGAAAATCACTTCGGCCGGTATGTCTGAATCGCATGTACATGATGTGACCATTACCAAAGAGGCACCAAACTATCGCGTGGGTTAATTTCCTGTGATTTAAAATTTTAAAAAGCCGTCATGCAAATGACGGCTTTTTTATTTTGGTGTAAAGTGTGACTCAAGGAAAAAAATGGGTGATATCAATCATCCGCTAAGAAGTGAGATAAAGATGAGTTATTTTGGTACGGATGGTATTCGTGGAAAGTTTGGCGAATTGCCGATTACCCCTGAGTTTGCCCTGAAACTGGGATTTGCGGCTGGTAAAGTTTTAAAACGTCATAGTAAAAAATCCAAACCATTGGTGGTTCTGGGTAAAGATACCCGTTTGTCTGGTTATATCCTGGAAGCTGCCTTACAGGCAGGTTTAAATGCCGCTGGCGTTTATGTTCACCTTTTAGGTCCACTACCGACACCGGCGATTGCTCACTTGACCCGTGCCTTACATGCCAGCTTGGGTATTGTCATTTCCGCTTCGCATAACCCGTATTTTGATAACGGCATTAAGTTCTTCTCTGCGGAAGGTAAAAAATTACCAGATGCTTTACAAGACGAAATTAATCAGGAACTTGAAAAAGATTTTGTGATTGAAGATACGGCGAATCTGGGTAAAAGTATCCGGGTTAAAGATGCCAACGGTCGCTATATTGAATTCTGTAAATCGACGTTCCCGTATCATCTGGATCTGAATGAACTCACCATTGTGGTGGATTGTGCCAATGGTGCAGCCTATAACGTGGGACCTGCAGTGTTCCGTGAACTGGGCGCACGTGTAATTGCGATTCACAATGAGCCGAGCGGTTTAAATATTAATGAGGGCTGTGGTTCAACGCATCCGGAAAGCTTGCAACAAGCCGTGATTCAACATCAAGCGGATTTGGGTATTGCCTTTGATGGGGATGCTGACCGTGTGGTTCTCGTAGATAAAGCCGGTAATCTGATTGATGGCGACCATATTCTTTATATTCTTGCGACTCAAAGCTCAAAAAAACCGGCCGGGATTGTTGGTACTTTAATGAGCAATATGGCGCTGGAACTGGCATTGGAAAAAGCTCAGGTGCCGTTATTACGTGCCAAAGTTGGCGACCGTTATGTATTACAAGGTCTGGAAGAAAATGGCTGGGTAATTGGCGGTGAGCCTTCTGGTCATATTCTGACTTTAGACAAGAGCACCACAGGCGATGCCATTATTGCAGCCTTGCAGGTTTTAACCGTGATGGTCGAGCAGAAAAAAGCCCTGCATGAACTTGTGGCTGACTTTAAACTGTTGCCAAATGTCCTGGTTAATGTACGTTTAAATGCCATGTTTGACCCTTATTCAGTGCCTGCACTGGCAGCTGAATTTGAAAAAGCCGAACAGCAGCTGAAAGGTCGTGGCCGTTTATTGATTCGTAAATCCGGCACAGAACCTGTCATTCGTGTGATGGTCGAAGGCGATGATCTGGCTGAAGTCACCACACTTGCAAACAGCCTGGCAGATGCTGTGCGTGCCAATGCCGCTTAACGGGAACATAGATAATGAGTGATCTGATCAAGGATCTGAGTGAGCTGCGCCTGAATTATGAAAAAGGCGAGTTACAGGAACAGCAAGTGAATCCCAATCCACATATGCAGTTCCTGCAATGGTTTAACCATGCACTGGAAGCAAAATTGCACGAGCCCTATGCCATGTCGTTGGCAACAGCCAATGCACAAGGTCGTCCACATGTGCGTACGGTATTGCTACGTGGAGCGACTGAAGCGGGTTATGACTTTTATACCAACTATGATAGTCAAAAAGGTCTGGATCTGGCTGAAAATCCTTATGCCGAACTGTTGTTCTACTGGCAGGATCAGGAACGTCAGATTCGTATCTCGGGTCGTGTAATGAAAATATCAGAAGAAGAATCAACTGATTATTATCATAAACGTCCGCGAGAAAGCCAGATTGCCGCGCATATTAGTACCCCGCAAAGTGGTGTCGTGGCCAGTCGTGAAGAATTGCAGCAACGTTTTTGGGATTTACATACTCAGGTCGCGAATCAGCAAGAGTTGGACAAGCCGGTATTCTGGGGCGGTTATCGTCTAGAACCCGATTATTATGAATTCTGGCAAGGTCGTCCGAACCGTTTGCATGACCGTTTAAGTTATCGCAAAACCGATGCCGGCTGGACTTTAGAGCGCTTAATGCCATAACCATGCAAAAACTGGAAATCAAACAACGGCCCTTGCTAACCCGTCCTGAAAATTTTCAGGGTGTGCCGGCATTTGTGGCTGAAATTTTGGCCCGGCGTGGGGTAGAGTCCGAGCAGGAACTTGAGCTTAAGCTGAAGCATCTGCTGGCACCGACCATGAAGGGGTTGCCTGAAGCGATTCAACTGATCGATCAGGCGATTGATCGTGGCCAGAAAATCGTGATCGTCGGTGATTATGATGCCGATGGTGCGACCAGTACTGCACTCATGGTTCTGGCTTTGCGTGATATGGGTGCAAAGGTCGATTATCTGGTACCAGACCGTTTTAAATATGGGTATGGATTGACGCCCGCAATTGCAGATCTGGCCTTTGTCAATTTCACGCCTGATTTACTGATTACCGTGGACAATGGCATTTCCAGCCATGACGGAGTAAAACAGGCGCAGGATCATGGCATGCAGGTGATCATTACTGATCACCATCTGACGACCAAGCCGACACCAAAAGCCGAAGCCGTGGTCAATCCCAATCAGCTCGGTTGCGACTTTCCAAGCAAAGCACTGGCTGGGGTCGGGGTGGCTTTTTATATACTGGCTAATCTGTCTACCCATCGCAAGAAACTTGGAAAATCCTCTACGATAATTACCAATTATCTTGATCTGGTGGCACTCGGTACTTATGCCGATGTCGCGAGTCTGGACTATAACAACCGGATTCTGGTCGATGCAGGTCTGAAACGGATCCAGCAAGGGCAGTGCCGTGCAGGGATCAGTGCGCTACTTGATATTGCCAAACGTGATCCTGCTGGTCTAAAAGCCCAAGATCTCGGTTTTGTTCTGGGCCCACGGATTAACGCGGCTGGACGCATGGAAACCATGGATATCGGGATCGAATGTTTGCTGGCTCCTGATCTGACAACTGCTTATCCACTGGCTGAACAGCTGAATCAGCTCAATGTCGAACGCCGTCAGGTGGAAGGTAAAATCAAGCAGGAAGCCTTGCTTGAGCTGGATAAAATCCAGTGGGATGCCACTGAACTACCTGCTGCGTTGATCATGTTTGAACAGCATTGGCATCAGGGAGTGATCGGGATTGTAGCAGGGCGTTTAAAAGAGCAGTTCCATCGTCCGAGTATTGTTTTTGCCGCGGATCAGGATGGGATTCATATCAAAGGTTCGGCGCGTTCGATTGAAGGTATTCATATTCGTGATGCGATTGAACAGGTGGCGGAGCAATATCCCCATTTAGTCAGTCATTTTGGCGGCCATGCAGCAGCAGCCGGTTTAACCCTGAAAAAAGAAAATTTCGCCGAGTTTAAGAAGGTCTTTGAAGTACTGATTGGTGCGATGGATGAGGATTTATTCACTGCGACTTTATGGACGGATGGAGAGCTGCCAGCTTCTGCTTTTCACATTGAAACAGTCGATTTATTACAGAATTTAAGTCCATGGGGGCAAAAATTCCCCCAACCGATTTTTGATGGTGTGTTCAAAATCATGGACTATCGTTGGCTCAAAGATGTGCATCTTAAATTACGTGTGGCATTGGAGAATGGGCAGGTCGTGGATGCAATCGCCTTCAATGCAGCGGATAAATATGACTTTGATCCGATGAAAGATACGCGTTTAGTCTATGAACTGGATAGAAATGTCTTTAATGGCAATGTCAGTTTTCAAATGCGGATTATCCATTTGGAACAATAGGCCATAAAAAAAACCGCTCGGGTGAGCGGTTTTTTTGCTTTTAATCGGAGAGATTAGAAGCGGTATGCACCACGTACGCCAAAGATATCAGCATTATCAGCAAAATTAATCGAACCTTCTAAGCTAACTTGTTGGTTAAAGAATTTTTTGGCACGAATAGTAAAAACATCATTACCTTCTAGGTCTGAGTCAGAGAATCCTAAGCCAACACTGAAAGTTTTGTCTAGATATAAATCTGCACCTAGGTTATAAGCATCGATATCACCGAAACTTGCACCACCTTCGAAGTTCATATCGTATTGACCGACTTGTGTTACATATTTGGCACGTAAAGTTGGATCAATTTCATCGTCTGCATTGTCTTCAGAAATACCTACAAGACCAAGTGCTACTAATAAGCCAGGAACAGGTAAATAACCCGCTTCAGCAGCGTAACCAGTTATGTCACCAGCATCATTATCAAAATGAGCAATGTTACCACTTAAATAAAAGTCTGAATTTGGAACAAAATACTCAATACCAGCACCAATGCCAAACGTGTCTGAATCATCTTGATAGCTTAATACACCATTCACATTGCTGGCACGGTTTAAGAATGCAGCTTCATTCAAAGGTGAATTTTTGACTTGGACCGAGTTGAAGTAGTAAGTCCCATCGATAGCAAAACCTACATCCGAACCACCTTGGTCATGATCAAGAAGATCAATAGAAGCCCCAACTTCAGTTTGATAAGCGTGTGCAGTTCCCAGGCCAGCAAGAAGCGCTGTAGCAAGAGCAAGTTTCTTAAGCATTTAGATTTCTCTCTTTGTTATAAAAATATGACTGTTTTATTACAGTTGTAACAAATTGTACAGTTTATATTCGCTCCGTCAATGTGCAAAAAATACCTAAATGCTTGTTAAGAGTGCAATAAAAAAACCCATCCGAGGATGGGTTTCTATGCATGACTAACTTTTGGTTTTAGATTAGAAGCGGTATTTCGCTGCTACACCAAAAGAGTTGTAGTCATTGTTAAACTGTTCACCAAAGCCGACACGGCCTTCTAAGCTCACTTGCTGGTTAATGAACTTACGTGCATTGATACCAAATTCGCTCTTGTCGGTAATATCATTGTTGTGATAATCAGCACCGACACTCAAGGTTTTGTCGATGAAATAATCTGCTGCCAGATTGTATTCATCTAAATCACCAAACGCTGCACCTGCTTCCAGGTTGATATCTTTACCATTGCTTAATGTCGTCACATATTTAGCACGAAGTGTTGGATCTACGCCATCATCATTGTCGTTATCCCAACCTTTCACACCAGCCGCAATCAATAGACCTGGCGCTGGCAGATAACCGACTTCAGCTGCATAGGTGGTTAAATCATTTTCTAGATCATCATTGTCTTGCAGATCATGGCCATTGACGTTACCGCTTAAGTAGAAGTCAGAATTCGGTACGAAGTACTCTGCACCTACGCCATAACGATGCGCTTCAGAATCACCAATTTCATTATATTGATATTGCGCACTCACGTTGCTAGCACGATCAAGGAATGCTGCTTCTGCTAATGGTGCATTACGTGTTTGAACTGGATTGAAGTAATATGTACCATCAACGCCGAAAGAACCGCTAGTTCCACCGTTATCAGGATCAACCACTCCTGCTGATGCACCAATTTCTGCTTGGTAAGCATGTGCTGCTGTACCAGTCATTGCTATTGCTGAAAGTAGTGACGAAGCAATCGCTAATTTTTTCATGGTTACTACCCCTCAAATCGTGAGTTAAAAACATTACACTTTTTGTTACAACTTTCAGTCTAGAGCAATTCCAAAGATCGTCAATCAAAGGAAAGTTACAGTAATGTGAATAGCGTAATCTTGTGTAATTTTTGCTGAACAAGTGACTGAATAATAAAATTAAATTTATAATGTAGTGTTTTATTAAAAGTGTGTAGATATTGTGGAATCTATTGAATTCGCTGATTTTTTATACAGACCAATAAGAAATCCTAAATTATAAAATCAATTGCAAAATTATATTTCGGTCATAAAACGGGGCTAAAAAGCCGATAAAAATTTCGGATAAAAAGACGCAAAAGAGTCTATGAGATGTTGAAAATTGGATGAGGGAAATACAGGTCTAAATGCTCAAGACATTCGAGCCTTAGACTGAATGGATCGTTAAAATAGCGGAAATAGACTGTGCTATAATATCGGGCTAAGAATTTTGTGCCTAATTTTGATTGAGAGTAATTCACGTGGAAATTAATCCGTATCTAAACCAATTAAAAGACTTAAACGAACGTGGTCAAACACTACGGGGGTATCTTTGACTACGATCTGAAAAAAGAGCGTTTAGAAGAAGTCCTGCGTGAATTAGAAGATCCAACCATCTGGAATGACCAGAGTCGTGCCCAAGCGATGGCCAAAGAGAAAGGCGAGCTTGAAAATGTATTAAATGTGCTGGATCGCTTAAGTACCCAGCTTGAAGATGCACAGGCTTTGCTTGATCTGGCGGTTGAAGCGGATGATGAAAGCTTGCTAGAAGATGTACAGGCTGAACTGAGCACGGCTGAAGAAGAACTGGCCAAGCTTGAATTCCGCCGTATGTTCAATAATCCGATGGATCCAAATCCTTGCTATCTGGAAATTCAAGCTGGTTCAGGCGGTACAGAAGCACAGGACTGGGCGTCTATGTTGCTACGTATGTATCTACGCTGGATTGAACGTCATGGCTTTAAAGCAGAAGTGATGGAAGAATCTGATGGGGATGTTGCCGGGATTAAATCTGCGACGATTCGTGTGGAAGGTGAGTACGCCTATGGCTGGTTACGTACCGAATCTGGTGTACACCGTTTAGTGCGTAAGTCGCCCTTTGACTCGGGCAACCGTCGTCATACCTCATTCTCTGCCGTGTTTGTGTCACCGGAAGTTGATGACAATATCGAAATTGAAATCAATCCGTCCGATGTTCGTACCGATACTTATCGTGCATCAGGGGCGGGTGGTCAGCATATTAACAAAACAGATTCTGCCGTGCGTTTAACCCATGCACCGACCGGAATTGTGGTGGCCTGTCAGAACCAGCGTTCACAACATGCCAACCGTGACCACGCCTGGAAGCAGTTACGTGCCAAACTTTATGAGCTCGAGATGAGCAAACGTAACGAAGCGGCACAAGCACTGGAAGATTCCAAGTCTGACATTGGGTGGGGTAGTCAGATCCGTTCTTATGTCCTGGATGATTCACGTATTAAGGATTTGCGTACAGGTGTGGAAAATTCCAATACTGGCGCAGTTCTGGACGGTGATCTGGACAAATTTATCGAAGCAAGCTTGAAACAGGGCTTGTAAGAAGTTGTTTAAATAGCTGGCGTAACCAAGCTTGTACAGATTGTGACTCTTATATCTAAATTATTCGATATATAAATCGTAAAAATACGATATAATGGTCGCAGATGCTGAATAAAGTTTCGTTGCGCCACTGATTGTGATGTGCCTATGGACCTTGATCTAATTTTTAAAGCCTTAGCCAATCCGACCCGTCGACAAATTCTGGAGTGGTTAAAATCTCCGGAGCAATATCTGTCTGCGGAAGAGTGTGGTGGCTTTCAACGTGGGGTCTGTGCAGGTCAAATTGAACGTTTGGGCCAGGTTTCCCAGTCCACCATGTCCAATCACCTGTCGGTGTTACAGCAGACTGGCCTGATCACTGCGACCAAGCATGGACAGTGGTCATATTTCTCCCGCAATGAAACTTTGATTCAACAATTTATCGAACACCTACAACAACACCTTTAACAGGTGGGAGTAACGATGGCTGAATTAAATTCTCCTTTAACGCTCGGTGCGTTAGAGCTTAAAAACCGTGTCATCATGGCGCCGCTGACCCGTAACCGCGCAACTGCTGATCGCGTTCCAACCCCAATGATGGTTGAGTACTATGCGCAACGTGCAAGTGCTGGCCTGATTATTTCTGAAGCCACAGTGATTTCTGAAGAAGCCAATGGCTATTTAAATACTCCAGGATTGTTTACCGATGCTCAGGTCGAAGGCTGGAAAAAGGTTACTCAAGCGGTTCATGAGAAGGGCGGTCTGATTGTTGCCCAGCTTTGGCATGTTGGTCGTGTATCGCATCCGGATCTGTTAAATGGTGAAACACCAGTCTCTGCAAGTGCAGTACAACAGGCGGGTCATGTCAGCTTGTTACGTCCAAAACGTCCTTATGTGTTGCCGCGTCCGCTGGAAATTTCGGAAATTCATGCCATTACCGAGCAATATAAGCAAGCCGCGATTCGTGCTAAAGAAGCCGGTTTTGATGGTGTTGAATTACATGCTGCCAATGGTTATCTGATTGACCAGTTCTTGCAAAGCAAAACCAATCAGCGTGAAGATGAATACGGCGGTTCAGTGGAAAATCGTACACGTTTCCTGCTAGAAGCAACTGATGCACTGATTGAAGTATGGGGCGCAGATCGTGTAGGGGTGCATTTTGCGCCGCGTTGTGATGATCATGACATGGGCGACAATGATCCACGTGAAACATTTGGCTATGCCATGGAGCAGCTGGGTAAGCGCAAGATTGCCTTCTTCTTTACCCGTGAATATCTGGCAGAAGACAGTATTTCTGAATATATGAAACAGCGCTCAAATGGAGTGCCTTATATTGCCAATATGCAACTAAGTCGTGAAGATGCCATTGAATTACTGGCTTCAGGCAAGGCTGATGCGGTGGCTTTTGGTAAGGCGTATATTGCCAATCCGGATCTATACGAACGTCTGCTCGAAGATGCGCCGCTGAATGAACTGAAGCTGGAAAATATGATCGGAACCAATGTCGCGGAAGGCTATATTGATTATCCGACATTGGCTGAAGCAGAAGCTTTAACTACAGTAGAATAATCTAAAAATGAGCCACATTGATTAACATGTTGATGTGGCTCTGCTATATTCTGCCCATTGAATCTTTGGACAGGGGCGCAATGTGGCCACTCCATTTTGGTATAACGCAGCCTTGGCGCTGGTTAAACCCTTATATCAATCGCGTATCCGTAAACGTGCGACCGATCCTGAACAATTACAACAAGAACTGACAGAACGTTTCGGCCCGTTTCAGCCACCCAAAAACCTGCATGCCATCTGGTTTCATGTGGTGTCGGTGGGTGAAACCAATGCTGCCCAACCGTTAATTGAACATTATTTAAAACTTGGCCATCCGGTGCTGGTCACCAATACCACCAAAACCGGTCAGACACGCGCTAAATCACTTTTTTTAAAAGCGCCTTATCTCGATTTGTTTCAAGCCGTGTATTTGCCTGCTGACCAGAAAACTTTAATTCGTGAATTTTATCAAAAATATCAGCCGAAACTTTTATTGCTGATGGAAACTGAACTTTGGCCGAATCTGCTGGATCAGGCACCCCAGTTTAATGTGCCAAGTGTATTGTTGAATGCGCGTCTGTCCGAAAAATCCGCCAAAGGCTATGCCAAGGTCAAAGGTTTGACTAGAGGCATGCTACAGCAGTTAACCCAGCTTTTGGCACAGGACATTGCCACCCAGCAACGTTATATCCAGTTAGGAATAGCAGCCGAAAAAACCCAGGTTTTGGGCAATATCAAATTTGATATTACTGCGCCCGAGCGCTTTATCCAGCAGGCAGATCAATTGACACAGGAGTGGCAGTTAGGGGGGCGAAAGATCGTCACGTTAGCTAGTACTCATGCTCCTGAAGAAAAAGAAATTCTGAGTGCTTTAAAAGCTGCTTTAGAAGCTGATCCATATTTGGTCTGTATTGTGGTACCGCGCCATCCGGAACGTTTTGATGAGGTGTTCCAGGCTGCACAGTCTTTGGAATTAAAAACTCAGCGTCGTAGTTTAGGGCAACGTATCGAAGCAGATACCCAGGTTTATTTGGCCGATTCGATGGGTGAAATGTGGCTCTGGTATGCTTTGAGCCAGGCCTGTTATGTCGGTGGTTCTTTAAATGAGCCAGGTGGAGGACATAATATTCTGGAGCCGATTGCGCTGAATGTGCCGACTGTTTTAGGCAAAAACTATTTTAATTTTCAGACTATCGTGGATGAGTTCGTTCAGGCGGATGCAGTTGCAGTAGTACAGGATGCCCAGCAGGCTGCAGATGTCTTACTGGAACTTTTGCAAGATCAGGTTAAGGCAGAAAATTTGAATGCAGCAGCGCAGAAAATTATGCAATTAAATACGGGGTCACTTGCCAAGCATATTCAGGTGATTGATCAGTATCTTTAATTTATATTGATAAGTAACAGATATTGGATTTACCAAGACGGCAGGGAGGCCGTCGTTAGGCTGTGATACAGGGAAGTGTCATCAGCCTAAAAAAGCGTTTTGCCTACTTTTGCGCTGTCAAAAGTAGGGAAGGCCTATACAATAATAATTTGATCTAATTATGATTTGAGGCGATGTTAAATCAATTCAAAGGGCAATCACGGCCTTTTGATGAGGTACAGAATATATTTTTTATAGCGTAGGCAGTATCTTACTTTTGTCGGGCCAAAAGTAACAAAAGCCTTTTGCAGTGCTGAAGGGACGTCCTGTCCCTCAGCACTGCAGGCGACATCCCTGTCGCCACCCTCTAGCCAATAGAGGGATATATCATATTTTTTTGGTCTTCTTTTTTATGAACATCATCCTGCTTGATTCACGTCAAACCGAAACTGAACTTTGGTCCATTACCTCAACTCGGCAACTGGAACATTTACAGCAGCATTTGCAGATCCAGGTGGGAGATACGTTAAAAGTCGGAATTCGGGAAGGTCTGCGTTACCTGACTGAGATTGTCGAAATCTCTGAAAAAGCAGTGCGCTTGAAACCGCTGCAAGAAGAAGCTGTTCCAGAAAAATTGCCAGTGACTTTAATTGTGGCCTTGCCACGTCCGAAAGTACTGCGCCGTCTGATCATGGACAGTGTCACTTTGGGCGTTGAAAAAATCATTTTACTGCATAGCTATCGCGTCGATAAAAGCTATTGGCAAACCCCATTTTTACAGCAGTTAAATCATTATATCGAGCTGGGACTGGAACAGGCAGGCGATACGATTGCTCCGAAAATCGAGTTGTATAAACGTTTTAAACCCTTTGTTGAAGATATCTTGCCGGGTTTGATTAGTACAGATTGCCCGGCTTATGTGGCACATCCTTATGCAGAGCAGGCGATGCCATTTGCGATTGAGCATCCCTGTACGATTGTTATTGGTCCGGAAGGCGGATTTATTCCATATGAAGTCGATTTACTCATAAAAAACGGCTGTCAGGCTGTGAGTCTGGGCAACCGTATTATTCGTACAGAAACTGTGATTCCCTATGTTTTAGGTCGACTGTTTAGCGCGTGCTGAAGCTTCTTCATTGCCTTCACCACGATAGACTTTGACTTCCTGTACCGGATACGGAATCGAAATATTATGCTCGGCAAAAGCCTGAATCACCCGTTCCTGCACCGCACTGATTGAAGTTCCGGTGCCGGTTTCAGTGGTATCGACCCACCAGAAGGCTTTCAGGGTAATGGAAAAGTCAGCCAGCGCCGTGACGTTGACACTAAAGCCAGGCTGGCTGAGGATGGTCGGATCTTTATCTAAAATAGCGGTAATCAGGTCCTTGGCTTTCTGGATGTCATCTTCATAGCCGATACCCACGACGAATTCGCAGCGGCGACGGGTATAGGCGGTATTCACCGTAACCGCACTGGTGTAGACGGTCGCGTTTGGAATGACGATACGGCGGCCATCCGGTGAGCGTAAAAAGGTTGCACGAATCTGGATATCTTCAACCGTACCTTCCATGCCATTCACGATAATGTCATCGCCAAGCTTGAACGGTTCACTGAGCAGAATCAACACGCCAGAGAGCAGGTTCTGGAAAATATCCTTGAAGGCAAAACCGATCGCGACCGAACCAATCCCGAGGGCACTCATCAGCTGACCTGGGGTAAAGCCAGGAACAGCAATCACCAGTCCAATCAGAATACCAAAGAAAATAATAAAGGTACTGCCGACACGGTTGAGTACCAACACCAGATTCTGACGGGTATAAGAGCGGTTTTCCAAAGTTTTACGTACGAAAAACTTGAAGACTTTGGAGAGTAACCAGAAAATCGTAATCACGATCAGTGCGATACAGAAATAAGGCACACGCTCCCAGAAGCCCTCCATGATTTTGTCAATGGTGCTGTAGGCATCATTATACTTGGCGGTATGTTCAATCACGGTCTTGGTCGTTTTTTCAGTTGCCTGATGTAACAACTCCGTGGTGCCCTCAGTTACCTGGCTTAAGGTATTGTTTTGCTCTGCCACAAAAATTCCACAATTCAAATTTTGCCTATTTTGCCTGATGTTCAGCAAAAAATTAATAAGGGCTCGAAGTCACCATTGGATAATTTTAAAAATAACGGCGCTGTTGTTAAAAGTATTTGGTGGTTTTTTGCATCATTTCCGTGGGGGTAGGGGTTTGTTCTTCACCGCTCATATAACTGAATAAAGCGATAGATCCCAACAAGCTAAGCAGGGTCAGGATAATCATCAGCCAGGCCAGAATTTTTTCCCAGAGCAAGGTCATCCGTGCCGGGCCATACTGATTAGTGCCTCGATCGCCCGAACCAAAAACGATATAAAGCCATACAAAAATGTTTACTAGCGGCAGCAAAAATAATAGCGCCCACCAGCCACTGCGGTTCATATCATGCAAACGGCGAACGGTCACCACTAAAGCGAAATACACATAGACCAGAACCATGGCCAGTACAACAATACTGGCCAAACCTTGCAGTGAAATCAGCCAGTTGGGATCCATGGAGTGGGTAGAAATATTCACAATATCAATGCTGAGACCCAGTGCGATACTGCCAAATAAAAAAATGAAATACAGAAATGCCGACCAGGCAATAAAGCTCAAGCGCCCGAAGCGACCTTTCATCGACAGGGGATGATCGGTTGCAGGCAGCGCAGGCGGGTTAAAGTAGGGAGATTCAGGCGATTTCATAAAGTGTATCCTGCTAAATCAGATGAAATAACTACAAGCGATCAATTTTATTTTTAAAGGGCTGTGCTACAGATCATACACAGTTGCGCAGAAGATTCTGTACTGTAAGTTGTGGTTTATTTTGATTGAATTTGTATAAATAATCTACGACGAAAGCATGATTGCCGGATTTGAAATAAGCAGGCCATACTGCCATTATGCATAAAAAACAATCAACAACGCAGCATTAACCTCTCGTGATGAGATAGAACAAAATCAAGGAAGTGACCTATGCAAGAGATCTATCCAGTACCCGAAGAATTTAAAAAAACAGCACGTACGCTCGAAGACCAGTACTTTGAACGTTATCAATATTCTATAGAACAGCCAGATAAATTTTGGGCAGAACAGGCGCAACGTCTGGACTGGATCAAGCCCTTTACCCAAGTCAAAAATACCAGCTTTAACAAAGACGATTTTAAAATCGAATGGTTTGCCGATGGTCAGCTCAATGTCAGTGCCAACTGTCTGGATCGGCACCTGAAAGAACATCCTTATAAACCGGCCATCATCTGGGAAGGGGATCATCCTTCGCGGCACAAGATTATTTCCTTTGCCGAGCTGCATGATGAAACCTGCCGTTTTGCCAATGTGCTGAAGAAAAATGGCATCCAGAAAGGCGACCGGGTCATGCTGTATATGCCGATGGTTTCTGAAGCTGCGATTGCTATGTTGGCCTGTGCCCGGATCGGGGCGGTGCATTGCGTGGTATTTGGTGGTTTCTCGCCAGATTCTTTGGCCAGCCGGATTGAAGACTGTCAGGCGAAAATGGTGATTACTGCCGATTCCGGCATGCGTGGTGGTAAGTCCATTCCATTGAAAGCCAATGTCGATGAGGCACTAAAACTGGCGGGTACAGACTCGATTCAAAATGTAATGGTGGTGCACCGCACCGGTAACCCGATCGAAATGCAGGACGGGCGTGATCTGTGGTATCACACGGAAATTATGTCAGTGAATGACATCTGTCCACCCGAACCGATGAATGCCGAAGATCCGCTGTTTATCCTGTATACCTCAGGTTCCACCGGCAAGCCCAAGGGCGTGATGCATACCACTGGCGGTTATCTGACCTATGTGAATTGCACCTTCCGTGAAGCATTTGATATCAAGCAGGATGATGTATTCTGGTGTACCGCAGATGTGGGCTGGATCACCGGGCATTCCTATGTACTGTATGGGCCACTTTCGAATGGTACCACCACCGTGATGTTTGAAGGTGTGCCGCAATATCCAAGCTGGGCGCGTACTGGACATATTGTCGATAAGCATAACATCACCATTCTCTACACAGCACCGACGGCGATCCGCGCCATGATGCGTGAGGGCGATGCCTTTGTACGGGAAAGTGACCGCAGTAGTCTGAGAATTCTGGGTTCGGTCGGTGAGCCGATTAATCCAGAAGCCTGGAACTGGTATTACACCGTGGTTGGTGAAAGCCGCTGTCCAGTGATTGATACCTGGTGGCAAACCGAAACTGGCGGTTTTATGATTACGCCATTGCCGGGTGCGACTGATTTAAAACCAGGTTCTGCGACACGGCCTTTCTTCGGGGTACAACCGGCTATTGTCGATGCCGATGGCAAGGAACTGGAGGGTGAAGCTGAGGGAAATCTGGTGATTAAGGATTCCTGGCCGGGTCAGATGCGTACCATTTGGGGAGACCCGGAGCGTTTTATTGAAGCTTATTTCTCTACCTATCCCGGTACTTATTTTACCGGAGATGGGGCGCGTCGCGATAAAGATGGTTATTACTGGATTACCGGTCGTGTCGATGATGTCCTGAATGTATCCGGACACCGTTTAGGTACTGCAGAAATTGAAAGTGCACTGGTGGCGCATGAATCGGTAGCAGAGGCCGCTGTAGTCGGTATGCCGCATGATATTAAAGGTCAGGGAATTTGTGCCTTTGTGACCTTACAGGCTGATGTTGCCAGTTCAGATCAATTACGTGGAGAACTGGTCAGCTGGGTACGCAAGATTCTCGGGCCAGTGGCGACTCCCGATGCCTTGCACTGGGCACCGGCCTTGCCAAAAACCCGCTCTGGCAAAATCATGCGCCGGATCCTGCGAAAAATTGCAGCCGATGAGCTAGACAGTCTGGGAGATACTTCAACCCTCGCTGAACCGCAAGTGGTGGATCATCTGATCGCAGAGGTACAGCGTAATAAAGTTTAAATTCAAGCGGTTCCAATACCGGCATTCTGCCGGTATTTTTATATCAGTCATAAGCTCTGCATGCTTTCGGATATAGGTCAGTACCCTGATCTGCTAAGCTGTTTCCATGCTGAACATGAGTTAAAATAATGAATGCACAATCCCCATATTTAAATCAGTCTCCTGTCGATATTGCCCAGAAACTTGCTGAAATTTTTGCTTTGACTGCAGCAGAGCGGGATCGGCAAGGTGGGAATCCTAAAGCCGAACGTGACCTGATTCGCCAGAGTGGCTTGCTGGGCCTGTCCATTCCAAAACAGTATGGCGGTCAGGAGACAGATTGGCAGACCATTTTTAAAACTATTCAAATTGTAGCCCAAGTCGACAGTTCATTGGCGCATGTCTATGGCTTTCATCATTTGCTGATTGCGACCGTGCAATTATTTTCCCAATCGGAACAATATGGCCCGTGGTTTGAACAGACTGCCCAAAATAATCTATTCTGGGGTAATACTCTAAATCCGCTGGACCATCGCACCACAGTTACAAAAGTTTCAGAAAACGAATATATTTTCCATGGTGATAAAAGCTTCTGCTCAGGTTCGATTGATTCGGATATGTTGCTGTGTTCAGGTTATGACGAAGCAGGAAAATTACTGATAGGAGTGATTCCTACCTGGCGAGAGGGCGTGAGCTTTCTGGGCGACTGGAACAATATGGGCCAACGCCAGACCGACAGTGGTACCAGCCATTTTGAGCAGGTCAAAATTCATGAAGATGAATTGCTGTTAAATCCCGGTCCACTGAGTACGCCATATTCCAGTCTACGGCCTTTGATTGCCCAGCTGATTTTTGTGCATCTGTTTTTGGGCGTGGCAGAAGGGGCATTTGACGTCGCCAAGCAGACCGTACAAACCCAAAAAGCCTGGTCCAAATCACTGGCAGACGATGCAGTGAATGATCCTTTTATCCAGAAGCATTTTGCCGAGTTTTATGTACAACTGGAAAGTGTACGCTTACTGGCAGATAAAGCGGTTCAGACTTTACAGGCAGCCTGGGAGCTTGGGAATGATTTAACAGCTGAGCAGCGCGGTGAAGTCTCAGTTGCCATTGCCACAGCCAAAATTGCCGCAACCAATACCTCTCTCTATATTACCCAGAATATTTTCCAGGTGATGGGTGCGCGGGCCACCACGGCCAAGCTCAATCTTGACCGTTTCTGGCGCAATGTCCGCACCCAGACCTTGCATGACCCGATCGATTATAAATATCAGGAAGTGGGGGAATGGGTGCTGACTGGAAAAGTGCCTGATCCGAGTTTTTATTCCTGATCTAAAAATAAAACAGCCTCTTTATCGGAGGCTGTTTTATTCGGGATGAAAAAGTTTGGTTTTAAATTTGCTTAAACGCTTCAATCGCTCTTACACGAGAGGCTTTTAAATCCACAATCGGTTTTGGATAATCCAGTGCAAGATCCGGATTTTTAGCATAGGGTTCATGAATAGATTTAGCATTCAGATGTGTCAGTTCTGGCACCCATTGACGGATGTAATCCCCATTCGGGTCAAACTTCTGTGACTGGCTGACCGGGTTAAAAATCCGGAAATAAGGTACGGCATCCATGCCGGTCGAGGCACACCATTGCCAACCGCCATTGTTCGCTGCCAAATCGCCATCAATCAGATGCTGCATGAACCAGCTTTCTCCCAGACGCCAGTCAATCAGCAGGTTTTTACATAGAAACATCGCAGTAATCATGCGCACCCGGTTATGCATCCAGCCAGTGGCCCGCATTTGCCGCATGCCGGCATCGACAATTGGAATCCCGGTTTGTCCTTGTTGCCAGGCAGCCAAATTATCCGGTGCATTGCGCCACTGGATGTTATCGGTATTTTCCTTAAAAGGCCGATGCCTAGATACACGGGGAAAATCAAACAGGGTATGCAGATAAAACTCGCGCCAGAGCAGTTCATCCAGCCAGGTCTGCTGACCGATATCATCAATCTGGAAATAACTGTCCTTAAACAGGGTCTGCATACATTGACGGATCGAGAGAATACCGATATTCAGATACGGTGACAGGCGGCTGGTACCATCGACTGCAGGTAGCTCTCGCTCGGTTTTATAGTGAGCTATTTTATCCTCCATAAAATCATCGAGCAGCTCTAAGGCAGCTTGATCCTGCGCAGGCCAGAACTGGGCAACATGATCGACCTTATAATCAACTGCAAATTTTCCCAGATCAAAGCTGGTCAGTTGAGCTGGTAATTC
This sequence comes from Acinetobacter lwoffii, assembly GCF_015602705.1. Classification (NCBI taxonomy): domain Bacteria; kingdom Pseudomonadati; phylum Pseudomonadota; class Gammaproteobacteria; order Moraxellales; family Moraxellaceae; genus Acinetobacter; species Acinetobacter lwoffii. The sequence continues at coordinate 2,833,614 of NZ_CP059081.1, read as the reverse complement.
AAGCGGATCTTGAGGCTGAATGGCAGGATAGCAGCCCGGTATATCCTGAATCAGTCGCTCATAGCACTTTTTCTTGAATGCGCTATAGACCTGATAGGGTTGATTGGACTGGTTGCGGATACTGGTCAGTGGAAACAGGCTGCGATCATGATACAGCTCGACCCGGATCTGCTGCTGTTCCAGCATCTGCTGTACCTGTGCATCACGTTGTAGTTCATTCACACCCACTTCAATATTGGCATGTAGCGTATCAATCTGCAGTTTTTGGCACAGGCTTAGCATTTCGGCAGGCAGGTTTTGCCATAAGGGAACATTTAAAATGATTAATGGAATATTCAGCTGCGCTAACTGCTGCTTTAAGATGCCGAGGCGGCGCAGATAAAAATCGATTTTAATCCGGGCATCCTGATGCAGCTTCCATTGTTCGGGAGAGAGAACCACGAGAGCAAAACAGGGTCCTTGCTGGGTGGCATGCCAGAGCGCGGCATGATCATGAATGCGGAGGTCTTGACGAAACCAGATCAGTTGCATTATTAAAATTCTTGGAAAGTCGTTAGTGCAGAATTTTAAGGAATAGCTGGTCTCAAACCTAGCCAGACAACAATTTTATCACATAAAAAAATCCCCCAAGCCGAGCCTTGAGGGAAGGAGTGAGTCTGCTGAGATTTATTGGAATGATTATACGGGCTCAGCTTCTTCTTGCTGCACAGGTGTTGCCTGTTGTGCTTCAAGCTCACGGACCAAAGGCAGCACCTTCTGGCCAAAATATTCAACCTCTTCAATAAAGTGTAGGAAGCCTGACAGAATCAGATCAACGCCAACTTTTTTCAGCTCGATAGTCCGTTCAGCAATCTGCTGCGGTGTCCCGATCAGATTGGTGCGGAACCCGTCATTGTATTGCACCAGATCTTCAAAGGTGGATTGGGCCCAGTTGCCTTCACCTTCCTGACTTGCTGCGCCCGCTTCACGGGTGGCTTCACCAAAAGATTTCACTGCCTGCACATTGGCCTTGCTAATAATTTCCTGCAATACAGCCTGCGCTTCTTCTTCGCTATCCCGTGCAATCACAAAGGCATTTACACCAATTTTCACCGAGTGATTGTTGGCCTTGGCTTTTTCACGAATATCATCGATCTGTTTTTTCAGCTCTTCCGGGGTATTGCCATTGGTGAAGTACCAGTCAGATACGCGAGAAGCCATATCACGTGCTGCCCGGGAACTGCCGCCCTGAAAGATTTCTATATGAGGCTTCTGCAATGGTTTAGGACTCAGGGTATAGTCTTTAAATTGATAATATTTACCTTCAAAATTAAAGTTGTTCTGGGTCCAAACCCCTTTCAGGCTACGGATAAATTCTTCCGAACGGGCATAACGCTCGTCATGCTCCGGCCACTCTTCCCCAATCGCATCAAACTCGCCGCGGAACCAGCCACTGACTACATTGATTGCGATCCGGCCATTACTCAGATGGTCAATCGTCGCCAGTTGCTTGGCAGCCAGTGCCGGCTTCCATGGACCCGGCAGAATCGCGGCAATGACTTTCAGGCGTTCTGTTTTGGCCAGAATGCCATGACTGAAGCTGACCGATTCATGCTGGTTTTCTGCATTATAGCCGGCGGTAAAACGGATCTGGGTCAGAGCATAGTCAAAGCCTGCCTGTTCAGCCGTTTGTGCCAGACGCACGTTATAGTCATAGCTCCAGTCGGTACGTTGTTCGATGTTACTGACCACCAAGCCGCCACTGACATTCGGTACCCAATAGGCAAATACGATATTTTTATCATTCGACATATTCATCACCCTTTGCAATGCTGTGTTCAAGCCACTTGAGTCTTTGGTGCTTTCTTACTGTGCAAGCGCGATTCTGCGGCATCCAGACTTGGTACGGCTGCTGAAGGCAATACTTCTTCTTGTTCGATCTGCTTGTTAATGCCCAGATTTTGACTGGCTTGAATGGTTTTTTCTTTAACGACTTCAGCACGTTGTCCCTTGGCCGGTGCCCATTCAAGAATCGGCAAGGCACGTGCCACGGCTAAGGTAATCCGGTCGCGAAGCAGTTCACTGTAAATGGTATATTCAGGGGTGAAATCGCGGTCAGTGGCATAGACGCCAATCGGTAAAGTCTGTGCCTGAAAGAAGCTGAATAAGGGACGCAGTTGATGTTCAAGCACCAGCGCATGACGGTCACTGCCCCCAGAAGCCGCCAGTAATACCGGGACATCGACCAGCGCCGTTTGCTCGACAAAGTCAAAGAAATGCTTGAACAGGCCGGTAAATGAAGCGCGGTATACAGGAGTGCCAACAATCAGCGCATCTGCGGCTTCTACTGCTGCCAGGTCATCCTGAACGCGTTGCGGCAACTGATTGCGATAAATCGCGCCGCCCAAGAGCGAACCAATTTCACTAAATTTAATGAAATGCACATTGATTGGTGTCGCTTCTCCAAGCTCATCCAGAATGGCCTGAACCAAGGCTTCGGTTTTTGAGGGGTGATTTAAACCGCCAGATACGGCAACAATATTTAAGGGTTTTTGCGCATTAAAATTAGACATATTTAGAACCTGAAAATAGGGTTAATCTCGGAATGACCCTATTAATCCCGATTCAGCGAAGGGCTGTAAAATAACGAAAAGCTGAAAAGTTATCTGATTTTGCGATATACGACAAAGGCCTGATTTTTAAGGAAGGTTTTGTGGGTAAGTGAATGATATTTATATTTATATTGAATAAAGATAAGCTTTTTCAGTGAGGAATAAGTGATATATAAAAAAGTGATGAGAATTAAACAATTATTGCAATAGTGCAAAAATGGGCAATTTTGAAGAAAAACTGCATATTATTTTAAAAATTGTAGTGTCTTGCATATCCTTAACCGGGTTGTGTGGTTAGAATAGAGGCTACCGTGCCAAGATCTCTCTCACGTTGCCTATGAATATTTTAATCGTTGATGATCATCCACTATTTCGTCATGCCTTGATTCAAGCTGTACGTTATAGCCTGCCACAAGCCCAGATTCATGAAACTGCGGCAGTCAATGAATTTTATGAACGTCTAGAAAATGGCCCTGAGCCTGATCTTGTGCTCTTGGATTTAAACCTGCCGGGTGCTTCTGGCTTTTCTGCCTTGGTGCATGTCCGCGCACAGTATCCGTCTTTACCGATTATTGTCGTGTCTGCACATGAAGAAGTCAGCATCATCCAGCGTGCTATTGCACATGGTGCGATGGGCTATATTCCTAAATCTGCCCATCCAAGCCATATTGGTGAAGCGATTCGTGAAGTGCTTGAAGGTGAAATCTGGTTACCACCAAATCTGCCGGCCAATATGAATTTTGATCCGCGTGCTGCCGATGAAACGGCTTTGGCAGAACGGATCCAGTCTTTGACGCCACAACAGTTCCGGGTATTGATGATGGTGGCTGAAGGTTTATTAAACAAGCAGATCGCTTATGAGCTGGATGTATCGGAAGCGACGATTAAAGCGCATGTGACTGCAATCTTCCGTAAGCTTGGCGTACAAAACCGGACACAAGCGGTATTGGCCATCAATGCACTGAATATTGAAGACCGAAAAATGTAAGTTCTGCATAGCCGAATTGAAAAAGACCTCCTTGGAGGTCTTTTTTTATGGGCGAAATCTGCAAAAATGATTGCAAAGGCCTGAGTCAGCTAGGCGATATAATCCTGTTTGCGGGTGAAATCATCACAAAACAAAGGATTTAAGGCACATTGCAATTCATCAATCTGCTCTTCGGTGACATAACCTTTCGACTTCAGATATTCCGCCACGCGATCATCACGCAGACTCAGGAAAGTCGCATCATAAACACCGAGATCGACAAACAGCGCCGCAGTTTCCAGACTGTTAAAACGGTCCAGATAAACTTCATTGTCATACATCAGGAAGACATGTTCGTCGCGCGTATTCGGATCGACATGTAAACGTTGTGCCAGTTCATGTGGGCAGGTTTTGATAAATAACAGATCAGACAGCTCATCAAATTGGCTGGTGTCCAGGCAATCTTCTTCATTTTTGACTTTACCCAGCCAGGCCTTAAAGACCAGTACCGCGCCACCACGCAGCAACATGCTCCAGATCTGATGACGGGTCTTTGCCGGAAGATCCTCTGTTTCAGCTTCTAAAGACTGGATCAGCTTGTCTTCCTGTTCAGCAATCTTTTCAAATAGACCCAGACCTTGCGGCTTGTAGGCATAAGGTTCAAAGACATCAAAATGTAATTCATCAAAGACTTGCAGTGCCAGAGGGACTGCACTCTGATACAGCGTTTCCAGTGCCTGATACTGGGCATCATTCAGCTTGCTGTATTTAAAGATCTGTGCCCAGTCAATGCTTGGCAATAAGGCATTGGCGCCATATTGACGGTGAAACTGCTGGGTCTGATTCAGGCCATGGTTTTGATCTATGTTCATGTGAAGAACTCCGATATGCAGAAATAGATCAGCGACTAAAAAATTAAGGCTGCATGAGATGGGAACTGATCGTTTCTTATTCCTCTATTTTTAGAGCCAAGTGCAAGGGATAAAAAATACGACTAAAGTTATAGTAGTGGAAAATTACTCTTTAATTTTTATTAAAAACAATAAGATAACTAATTGTAACTAAGTGTACACATGTACATTAATACATTCGTCAGTTTTTGCCATAGTGAATTAAAAAATGAGCATTTTGGTCAATTTATTCCGCTGTATTTTCGGCATATTTGCTGCTTTTAGCACATTAGAATAAATTTTATGCAACCTAGGTAAGTTTATGTGGCAGTTGAGTATAAAAAATGCCCATTTCATGGTCTGAAATGGGCATTGATCAGATCGTAATCTACTTAGGAGTCGGAAATCTTCAGTCCGGATAACCATGAACGTAATGATGCCGGTTTTAGCGGTTTTTTCAGCAGAACAATGTTCAGCTCTTTCAGACGTTGCGGCAATTCCGGATCGGAGTCGGCGGTAATCAAGGCGACCGGAATATCCTTCGAACGATGTTCCAGAATGAAATCCAGACCGATCTTGTCTTGGTTGAGATGCTGATCCACCAGCCAGACCTGAATATTTTCCTCCTGAATCAGCATGGCGGCTTGCTCAGGTTCAGTGGCTTTAAACACCTGATAACCCCATTTGGTCAATAAGGTTGACATGCCTTCCAGAATGGTTTCATCATTATCCAGACACAGAATCTTAAAGGCTTTGCTCTTTAAAGGTACGGCCTGAACCGGTACTGCGACCACTTTCGGTGCTTCGATCACAGGCACTTCAATCATAAAGCAGGAACCTTTACCCAGCGCAGAAGACACATGTACCGGATAGTCCAGCATGCTGGTCATGCGTTGTACGATCGCCAAACCTAGGCCCAGACCCTGTTCACCCCAAGGCGAGGTGTGGCCGCAACGTTCAAATTCCTGAAACAGTTTGATGCGCTGTTCTTCGGCAATGCCCGGGCCAGTATCCCAGACGCCAATACGGATATGATTCGGTCTGCTGCTCGAACGTAATACACCGACCACCACTTTACCTCTGGCAGTATAACGCAACGCATTGCTGACAAAGTTCTGGATAATGCGGCGAATCCATTGTGGATCGGTATCAATCCAGAACTGTGCATCATGCACACTGAACTTGATACCACGCTGTGCAGCGATGGATTTGAACTGGAGTTCCAGATCGCTGAGCAGGTCATGCAGCGGATAAGCCTGACGTTTCGGCTGAATGGTGCCGCCTTCCAGTCGGGCAATATCCAGCAGGGCAGACAACATGCTTTCTGCACCATGCAAAGCACGATCCAGTTGTTGTAAGGTCTTGCGGTCTTCATCATTCTGCACGCTTTGTTCGAGTGCGGTACTGAACAGGCGCGCGGCATGCATTGGCTGCAACAGGTCATGACTGGCAGCTGCAATGAAGCGGCTTTTTGACATATTGGCCTTATCGGCCTGTTCACGCGCCAGTTGCTGCTCGGACAATGCATCGGCCAGCTGCTGGGTACGGTCCTGAACGCGGGCTTCAAGCACGGCTTCATTTTCACGGAAAGCGGTAATATCGGCGAAAGTGGTAACGAACCCGCCGCCTTCGATCGGATTGCCGCGCATCTGAATGACGCGGCCATCTTTACGAATCCGTTCAAATTCATGGGCACTGCCGACCTGCATCCAGTGAATCCGTTTCCGTACATGTTCTTCAACCGAGCCCGGGCCACATTCACCACGTTCAGCGTTATAACGGATCAGGTCTGCGATTGGACAACCGACATAGACAATATCGGTCGGATAATCGAACAGTTTCAGATATTGATTGTTCCATGCGACCAGGCACATATTTTCATCAACTACGCTGACCCCTTGGGTCATGTGATCAATCATGGTCATGATCAGGTTCTGATTGAAGCGTTGCCATTGCGAGGCCTGATCGAGAATATTGGCGACTTGACCCAATGCCAAACCATTGTTGACCATTGCCGTAGTCAGTAGGGTACGTGCCGAAGCGGCCCCGATAGTTCCGGCCAGATACTGTTCGGTGAAACGCCACCACATGCCATTGGCACTGCTGTTTTCATTCAGCTCAACACTGTTTTGGGTGCAGAACTGCTGGAAAGCGCGTGTGGTTGGGCCTTCGCCGGTAATGCGTTTAGCTAGGGTAATCAGATCACCGACTTTTAAACGGGCGACATCCTGATGCGAATAGCTGACCTCGGTAGAAGGACTCTGCGAGGGTAGTGGCTTGGTTTCATAATAGAAGAAACTTTCGGCCTGAATCTGTTCGGCAATACTCGGACGGAAAATACGGGAAATCCAGATATACAGCAGGATATTTAAGCCCAGTGCCCAGACTACTCCATGCGTCAGCGGATCAAAAGACTCAAAACCGATCAGGGCTTCCGGTCTTAACCAGTTCCAGCCAAAAGGACCTTGATTCAGCAGGCTTTGACTAAAGCTGCTATAGGCTTCGGGCAGGCTGCGCAAAATGGTCGGAAACAGCAGGGTATAAGCCCACAAGGCAAAACCGGTCAACAATCCGGCATATACACCCTGTTTACTGCCGCCACGCCAGTACAGGCCGCCGATCAGGGCTGGAGCGAATTGTGCTACCGCACTAAAGGCCAGCAGGCCAAAAACCGAGAGCTGATCAATATCATTAAAGAAGTTGAAGAACAGGAAGCCCATCAACATCACGCCCAGAATACAGACCCTGCGGGTAAATTTCAGCACCAGCGGCAAGCGTTTGTCATGCCGGGAAATCAGCTTTAAGCGCCACAACGCCGGCATGATCAGGTCATTACTGAGCATGATTGACAGTGCCACAGAAGACACCAGCAGCATCCCGGTAGAGGCAGAAAAACCACCCAAGAAGGCTAATAAAGTGAGCCAGTCTTGGTTATAGCTGAGTGGCAAGGACAGTACCGCCACATCCGGAATGGCCAGATATTGCGGTGCAGCATGTAGCGCCCAGCTGGCAATGGGAATAATCGCCAAGGTAGTCAGAATCAAATAGACCGCAAACCAGCGCCGTGCACCGCGGATATGTTTTTCATCTCGCAGCTCGACCACCGCCACATGGAACTGGCGCGGCAGGCAGATAATCGCCAGTGCCGCGAGTAAGGTCTGAATCCAGAAACTTTGTGGTACGCCAAACAGTTGCACATCATGAAAAGTAGTACTGATATCGGTACTGATCTGTGCCAGATTTTCTGGTGCTTCAAACATAAAGAAACAGGCGACTGCCAACAGGGCGAAGAGTTTAACAAAAGACTCAAATGCTACGGCCAGCATCAGCCCGCCATGCTGTTCAGTATTGGCAATCTGCCGGGTACCAAACATCATCGCCAGTATTGCCAGAACCCCGGTCAAAAACAGTACGCCATTGGTCGTGCCGGTTACACCTGCGGAAGGCTCCAGAATGACGGCGGCACTCAGGGCAATCGCACGTAACTGTAAGGCCAGATAAGGCACAATCGCCACCACCGCCAGAATGGTCACCAGCGAGGCGAGGGGACCACTTTTACCATAGCGTGCTGCGACAAAGTCAGCGATCGAAGAAATGGCATGATGCTGTCTCACCCGTCCCAGACGGCGCCAGATGTCATAGCCGACAGCAACAAAGAGCAGCGGACCCAGATAGATCGGCAAGAAAATAATGCCTTCACGTACCGCAGCACCCGTGGCGCCATAAAAGGTCCAGGAGGAGCAGTACACTCCTAAAGTTAAACTAAACAATAGCATGCGCCCACGGGTACTCAGCCGGCTGGCATGTTTTTCCCCGTAGAAAGCGCAGATAAAGAGTAATGCGATATAGAGGGCGAGTACCCCTATGATGAGCCAACTGTTCATATAGCCTGATGTGTACTGAGCATGCCGCTATGATAACGCATCGTGAACGCTACAGTTTAAATTGATCATTTTTTAACGACCAAAGTCTAAATTACAAGCACCTACGATTATTGTTAACTTGCAACAGTGATAATTCGAATTAAAAAATAGGCAGCCCAAGGTTGGGCTACAGGAGTAGTAATTATGGATGAGGTACAAGTAGATCGTATTCTACAAAATCCAAAATTCAAGGAAATGGTCCGCAAGAAAAGTATGCTCAGCTGGACGTTGACCGGCATTATGCTATTTGTCTATGTGGGATTCATGTTGCTGGTTGGTTACAACAAAGAATTTCTATTGTCTTCAATCTCAGGTGGTGTGACCACGTGGGGTATTCCACTTGGTCTAGGTATCATTGTCCTGTCGTTTATCTTGTGTGGTGTGTATTCCTACATTGCCAATAACAAACTTGATCAATTGACTGAAGAAGCAATCCGTGAAGTCGAAGCGATTGCGCATGAAAAAGGACACCACTAAGATGAAATGGAATTCTCTTATTGCCCTGGCGACCACGATAGTGGCTTCAGGCGTTGCATTCGCTGGTCCCGATCTGGGTGCAGCAGAACAGCAGGCGACCAACTGGCACGCGATTATCATGTTTGTGATTTTCGTAGGTGCTACGCTGTTTATTACCAAATGGGCAGCAAAACAAACCACCAATACCAAAGACTTCTATACTGCCGGTGGCGGTATTTCCGGTTTCCAGAATGGCCTGGCGATTGCCGGTGACTATATGTCAGCTGCATCGTTCCTGGGTATTTCCGCGATGGTATTCCTGTCCGGTTTTGATGGCTTGCTGTATTCACTGGGTTTCATGGTGGGCTGGCCGATTGTATTGTTCCTGGTGGCAGAACGTCTGCGTAACCTGGGTAAATACAACCTGTCAGACGTAGTGTCTTTCCGCTTGCAGGAAAAACCGGTACGTACCTTGGCTGCTTTAAGTTCACTAGTTGTGGTCGCGTTCTATCTGATTGCACAGATGGTGGGTGCAGGTCAGCTGATCAAACTTCTATTCGGTCTGAACTATAACATTGCAGTCGTGATCGTTGGCTTGTTGATGATGGCCTACGTGATGTTCGGCGGTATGTTGGCAACCACTTGGGTACAGATCATCAAGGCGGTGATGTTGCTGTCTGGTGCAACCTTTATGGCATTCATGGTTATGAAAGGTGTGGGCTTCAGCTTTACCAACATGTTTGAACAGGCGATTGGTGTCTACTCAAAAGTACATGACTTGAGCCTGACAGATGCGACCAAAATCATGGGTCCGGGTAGTCTGGCATCTAATCCGATTGATGCGATTTCTTTAGGTCTGGCATTGATGTTTGGTACCGCAGGTCTGCCACATATTCTGATGCGCTTCTTCACAGTAAAAGATGCCAAAGAAGCGCGTAAATCAGTCGTGGTTGCTACAGGTTTTATTGGTTATTTCTACCTATTAACCTTCATCATTGGTTTTGGTGCGATTCTATATGTATCGAACAACCCGCAATTCCTTGATGTTGCGAAAATGGCTGTGACTGGCAAGCTGGAGCTGGTGGGTGGTAATAACATGGCAGCGGTGCACCTGTCTGATGCAGTGGGCGGCGACCTGTTCATGGGCTTCATTTCTGCAGTTGCATTTGCCACGATTCTTGCGGTCGTTGCTGGTTTGACCCTGTCAGGTGCTTCAGCAATTTCGCATGACTTGTATGCCAACGTTTTGAAGAAAGGCCAAACCACGCCTGAATCTGAACTACGTATGTCTAAAATCGCGACTTTAGGTCTTGCGATCTTCGCAATGATTCTCGGGATTCTGTTCGAGAAACAAAACGTAGCCTTCATGGTCGGCCTGGCATTCTCGGTTGCGGCATGTGCCAACTTCCCGGTACTGGTATTGTCTATGTTCTGGAAAGGCTTGACGACACGTGGTGCCGTGATTGGTGGTGTTGCCGGTCTGGTAACCGCAGTAACCTTGATTGTGCTGTCTAAAGCAGTATGGGTCGATACTTTGGGTATTTCTGATACGCCAGTGAACCCGTTCAATGGTCCTGCAATCTTCGCGATGCCATTGTCATTCTTGTGCTGCTGGTTGTTCTCTGTGACGGATAATTCGGCACAGGCTCAGGCAGAACGCAAAGCCTTTGATGCCCAGTTTGTACGTTCACAAACCGGTATTGGTATCTCAGGCGCATCGGATCACTAAGATCTGCGCTACGCTAAAAAAGCCCCGTCAGGGGCTTTTTTTATGGAGATATAATCAAGCTTTCTCTTTAGCATAAGCGCCGTATTGAATTGAGATGGCTGGATTTGTGCAGCGTTATTTCAGTAATTTTCATACAAATCGCATATCTGCAAGCGGATTTAAGCATGCTATGTTAAAAGCTGCTAACAATAACAATGTGTTCCCTACATGACGATAGTAACAAGAAGAGCAACAAGAAGGGTATTATGAAGCAATCTCTGCAGCAGTTCTGGAACAGCTTTACTCATCTGCCTTCGGCATGGCTGTTGTGCCTGCAATTGCTGATCTTGCTCTTGTCGGTATTGAGTTATGGAAGCATGTCTTATCGGGCGGGAACCTGGGTACTGGGTGTTCTGGTTTTGCTGGTGATTGCCAGGGTCATTCGCCAGACTCCGATGTTTACCATTTTAGGACTCAGCTTTGTCGCCGGCGCAATTTTCTTTTCCTCTCTGATTGTGCTGGGACTGCGTTATACCTGGATCCATGTCACCGCCAACCTGTTTGAAGCTGGTGCTTATTTCAGTGCAGCTTATGGCCTTTTGCGTTATATGTTCCATGACCGTTATCTGACCAAGGATGAACTGTTTGCCGCTGGGGCGGTATTTACCTTGCTGGCCTGGGGCTTTGCCTTCCTCTACAGTATTTGCCAGCTGCTGATGCCGCACAGCTTTTCGGACCCCGATCTGCAAGCCTATCAGCCCTGGCTGGATCTGATTTTTCTCAGTTTCAGTGTACAGTCTGCAACAGGACTGTCCGATATAATGCCGGTCAGTCCGGTCGCACGGATGCTGGCCATTATCCAGATGTTTGTCGGGGTGATGTATCTGGCACTGATTGTATCCCGCTTAATTGCCTTGCAATATATCGCACGTCTACCGCATAAAAAGAACGTGAAAAATAGAAAAAAACCGCCTGAGCAATGAAGCTCATCCTTTTATTGTATTTGTTACAGTAACTTAACGGCTTTATTTTGTGTCACATCCTAAAATAGCAGTAGATCTAGCTCCCATAGATTGAATCTGTCTGATCATTTTGACCTTACCAATAATTATTTGACGCTGTTTGTCGATCCAATTTTTAAAAAATGGAGGAGGTATGCCTTCCACAAAACCATCCTGGTTTGCCAATATCAATCCAAATGTTTTTATTAGTACTGTCGCCATTATTGCGATATTTTTAGCGTTGGTCGTATTTGCACCCGATGCTTTTTCAGTTTTCACCCAGCAACTGAACCAGTGGATTACTACGTCCTTTAGCTGGTTCTATGTATTGTCGGTGGCGATATTTCTCATCCTTCTGGTTTATATTGCCCTGTCGGATATGGGCAAAATCAAACTGGGACCCGACCATAGCCAGCCGAAATATAGCAGCGCCTCTTGGTTTGCGATGCTATTCACCGCAGGGATGGGGATTGGCCTGATGTTCTTTGGTGTGGCCGAACCGGTGATGCATTATGTCACGCCACCTGCCGGTGAACCGGAAACCGTACTGGCTGCACAACAATCTATGCGGGTCACCTTTTTCCACTGGGGCTTACATGCCTGGGCCATTTATACGCTTGTTGGCCTATCGTTAGCTTATTTTGCTTATCGGCATCAATTGCCTTTAAAAATCCGTTCGGCCTTGTATCCGCTGATTGGTCAAAAGATCTATGGACCGATTGGAGATGGCGTCGATACCTTTGCCACCATTGGTACGGTATTTGGTGTCGCTACTACGCTTGGTTTCGGGGTGACCCAAATCAATTCAGGTTTGAACTATTTGTTTGGCATTGAACAGGCACCCAGTACTCAGGTCATTTTGATTATTGTGGTCAGTGCCATGGCGGCGACTTCCGTATTTTTTGGATTAGACAAAGGAATTAAACGTTTATCTGAACTAAATTTGGTACTTGCACTGCTGTTGCTGATTTTTGTCTTTGTGGCAGGTCCGAGTATTTATCTGTTACAGACGACTATTCAGAATGCCGGCCAGTATGTTTCAAATCTGTTCAGTATGACCTTTAATCTGTATGCCTATCAGCCAAGTGGCTGGATTGGGGGCTGGACCATCATGTACTGGGCCTGGTGGATTTCCTGGTCGCCATTTGTTGGGATGTTTATTGCCCGGGTCTCGGAAGGACGCAGTATTCGTGAATTTATCGTGGGTGTATTGCTGATCCCGACCGGATTTACCCTGATCTGGATGGGCTTTATGGGCAATGCCGCACTGTACAGCATTATGCATGAAGCCAATACCAGCTTGCTAGAAGCAGTTCAGCGTGATTCATCTGTGGCTCTGTTTGAATTTTTAGCGAACCTGCCCTTCAGTTCAGTGACCAGTATCATTGCAACTTTACTGGTCATGCTGTTCTTTGTCACCTCTGCTGACTCAGGGGCATTGGTGACTGATTATCTGACAGCGAAAAGTGATAATTCACCGACTTGGCAGCGTCTGTTCTGGACCGTACTCATGGCTTTATTAGCCATCATCCTTTTGCTGGCCGGTGGCTTAGAGGCCTTGCAATCGGCCACGATTATGAGCGCTTTGCCATTTACATTTATTATGCTGCTGATGTGCTGGGGATTAATCAAAGCCCTACATCTGGATGTCACCAAAATGCATGCACTGCAAGCCGCACGGATTACCCCGCGTGCGATCCAGAATCCACGCAGCTGGCAACAGCGCTTAGGCCTGATCATGCATTATCCGCATACTCAGGAAGAGGTGCAGCAGTATATTCACAATACGGTGAATAAGGCATTTCTCAGCTTTCAAAGTGAATTGAAACGGCGCCGATTACATGTAGCGATTAGCCCGCTAGAAGACGGTATACAGCTCCGTGTTGATCATCAGGATGAAATTAATTTTATCTATCAGGTCAATGCCACTCAGACTTTAAGTCCAAGCTTTATGGCTGAACTGGAGAATGCGGGAGTAGATTCCTATCAGGCAGAAGTCTTTTTAAGAGAAGGTGGGCAGGGTTATGATGTGATGGAGTGGACGCAAGAAGATCTATTGCAGGATATCATTGATCAATATGAACGTCATTTGCACTTCTTAAGTCTGGTACGTACGCCTGAGTAAACAGAGTCATAAAACAATAAAAAAGGACGCAATATGCGCATTGCTGTCCCACAATTTTTCACAAGAGGAAGCTCATTTGAGCTTCCTCTTGTTTTATGGGTATTTTATCGGGTGAAAATAAAGCTTTTAAAGTTCTTCTTTCAAACAAATTCACTTGAATTATTCTGAGTAAACGTTGAACTGTCCAACCTGTTTTCCCTAAATGTTGAGCGAAACTCACCAATAAATAGGCGATCATCGCAATCCAGATTTGTGTCTGAATTGCGTTCCTGCTGCGGCCTAGAAACGCTTTTAATTTGAGATTCTGCTTAATCGCCTTAAAGAACAGCTCAACTTTCCAACGATCTTTATAAATCGCCGCAATGGTGGAGGCGGCTAAATGAAAGTTATTGCTGAGAAAGCTAAAGTGCTTGCCACTTTGCTGATCTCTATATTCAATTCTTCTTAACACTGGGGCTTTTCTTTTTAGGGCATGTGCGCTATTCAGCTGAATGGTTTCATCTTTTAGAATACCTTTGGATTCAAGCACTGGATGTTGCCGGATCACCTGATACACAGATTTAGGCCTAAAACGTGTGACAAATCCAATGTTTTGAGCAGTCAGATTTGCATACCATTGGTAATCGACATAGCCTTTATCAAAAACTACAATGCTGCCAGCAGGAAACTGGAATTTGCGGCCTTGTACCATGTCATTTTCTTTGCCATTTTCAACTGCAACAAACTCAGGAATATCATTGCTGTGATTCAATCCTATGCTGAGTTTCATGCTGGCTTTTGAGTCGTGAACTTTGGCCCATTCACATAAGGAAAGCGACAGGTCAATATGACTGGCATCCAAGGAATACAAGGGATTCTTAAAGCGAAATTTATGAGCTACTTTCGAGTGTTCATAGTATTTAAGCAACTTGTAAAATAGCTGTTGATACAAGGCAGCAGGCTGCTGCTCATTGATTCGTGCCAGCGTGCTTCGGGGAATAGACTTTGCTCCGAGATGACTTAGCTTTTCCTGTTGGCACTCCAAATTGGATTGAATATCTCTCAGACTTTGCCTACAAGAGAATTGAGACATCAATATGGCAATAAACTGATCCCACCGGGAAGCCGCTCTAAATTTCTGTCCAACATGGTGTACTTTAGCAAGTTGTTCAAAATCCTGTCGCACAACAGGTTTAATTAGCTCATGAAATACGGTATTCTGATGTGACAAAACCTGAATCCTGGTCGTTAAAGTGTTTGTTTGCACTCATATTTTAACTGTTAGGACTCAGGTTTTTTTATTTAAAGCAAACTATGGGACAGCAGTGCGCAATATGCGTCCTTTTTTGATTCAGAATCTAATCAGAAATTAGAAACGGAATTTGGCATTTACGCCGATCGTTTGAGTATCACGAACTTGAGCAGTTTGCGCAAGACTTGCTTCGTAGTTAGCATTTACATAAGATGCGCCAACTGCAACAGCAGGAGTAATGAAGTAGTTTACGTTCGCGCCCCAAGCTTTGTCTGGAGAACCAGCAAAGCTAGATTCCATATAAGAAGCACCAACGCTTAACTGTGGGTTAAGGAAAAGAGTTGTACCTAAGTTGTAGGCAGTATCTTCACCATAAACTAAACCGCTTTCAAAACCAATTGACATGTTAGTACCGTCGATTGCACCAACGTATTTAGTACGTGCAGTGATCGCATCTGTCTTATCAGCAATTGTTGCAGATTCAAGAGCAGCTTTAGCAACACCGTTGTTAAACATGTTGAAAGCATCATAAGAAGTTTGGTCAGCAACGCTGGTATAACCCACAGCAACCAAGAAGTTAGGGATTAGTAATGCACCTAGTTCTAATGCATAACGGTCACCATTGCCGTCTACGTCGCCCGCTTTGTTATCCGCGATGGTATGGCTATAAGAAGCGCTTGCATAAGCAGGAACAACGTTAGTCGGGATATACGCTTCACCTTTTACACCGAAAGTATGGTGCACAGTGCGATCACCAAATTCTTGTCCGTCTTCGCCGTATGTATAAGCAGCAGAAACATTAGATGCTTGGTTTAAAAAAGCAGCTTCAGCTAAAGGACCTTTAGAAGCATCAACATTGTTGAAGTAGTAAGTACCTTGAACTGCACCAGTGAAGTCTTGTTCATTTGCAGTGTTGTCGATGAACTCTGATTGACCTTGAACTTCAAATTGATATGCTTGAGCACCGGTCATGGCTAATAATAAAGCAGTGGCTAAACCGAGTTTTTTCATGATATTTACCGTTTTGTTACAAGATGTGTACAACTTTTGAACATATTGTATTGTAACAATTTATTAAGTCAATCCAATTCGAAATCGCTATTTTTTTAAGCTAAATCATTGTATTAATTTTGTGTAAAATTCAAGTATTAGGCTCCGAAGCTATTTTATATAAAAACTCTTGTATAACAAAAATTTAGACTTTAAATATAGAATCGGGACTAAAGATTAAGGAGAAATTATGTTGTTATTTTAATCAATTAATACGATTAATTATAATATATTTATCTATTAAAACAATTAATAATAGGTGAGTTAATTCATAAATGTGTCAAGAAGTGCAAAATGTCTGGCGCATCAGGTCTTTGATTGGATTGCTTGATCTTAGAGCATCATCAGCTTGGGCTTTAGAGTGGATGTCTGTTTTTTGAGCTAAATGGGCATGATTTATAATCTTGACTGAAGCAATCGACTTTACATTTTTAGGGGAATTTTACATAATATGAAAATCAAGTTAGAGTTCACACTTTCATAGTGATTTAGCCTGGTTCTCCACAATTTTTTGTTTTATCGCCCAGCTTTCCCCAAGGTTGGGCTTTTTTTTGTTCCGCATTTTTTATTTCAGATCATCCTGTTTCTAAAAAAACCTTCAACTCAAAACAAGAGGAGGAGAAGAAATATTATAATAATTTTAAGCACCAAAATAGTGCATACTTAAAGGTGAAAATATCGACCTAAAATTTAATAGCTAAAAAAAACCCCGATTTTCATAGAAAATCGGGGTTTTTTCGCCAAAATTTGCGGGTAAACTAAAGTATCTGCTGAGGAATAATTTAACTCGCCCTAATGCGGTGCATTATGCACCTATTTGTTGCAGGTGTAAATAGTGCGGAAAGCAAGTTTTTATATTTTTTTAGCTGCTTAAATTCCCTTGTTTTTGTAAGACTTTATAGGGAATTGTGGTCATGAAACCCTGCATTAACATTTCAAATAAACCACCTTAAGTATCTGAAAAATAGGGTCTGTTGACATTTACTGTTCATAATTAACCCTATAAAGGTAGCCATAAAAATATACAGGCTAAAGCAACAGAACTTTGATAATTTCTTTTGAGCTTGTCATATCGAGTAGCTATTCCTCTAAATTGCTTTAATCTACAAAACATATTTTCAACTAAATGCCTGATTTTATATAAACACCAGTCCATATGGTCATTGTTTGATTGGCTATTTGTTTTCTTTGGTATATTCGCTTTAGTCCCTGTTTTTCTGATCTGCTCACGCAGTGGTTCTGAATCATAGCCTTTATCTGCGCATACCACTTCTGTCTCTTTTAAATCTAATGTTGCTATTAAATCAGGTGCAACTTTGATGTCATGTGTAGCGCCATCGGTAATCATGAAATCAATAGGATTGCCATGTGAATCAACAATCAAATGTATTTTTGAGGAGTTTCCTCCTACACTTTTAGAAATGGATTGATTCGCTATACCGGCAGAATGTTGATGAGCACATACGTGAGAGCCATCAATAAAAATCCACTCCATATCGGGGCATGATGCTAATAATTTGAATAATCTAAGCAACTTACCACTGCTTGACCAACGATTAAAACGTTTGAAAATAGAGTTTGATTGACCGAAATAGGAAGGAATATCTCGCCACGGACAGCCTGTTCTAATTCTATAGAGAATAGCTTCAATAAAATTGCGTAAATTTGAGTTGTGGTGAATGGATAAATTACGCAGAATAACTTTCAACTTTTGCCAGTGTTGATCTGTCAGCATGGTACGAGGCATAGCGAATAGTAAAATTGGGTTTGGCGATTTGATTTTACTACTTCGCTATTTTTTTAAGCTAAAAGTGTCAACACACCCTAATAGCTGATAAAAATTCATTAAAAACATAAGTGAAGTAAGACTAAAGGCTTTAAGACCATCCTGTTTTATTTGTATAATAATCAATCTATTTAGCTTTGCTTGTCATATTGGGGCGTAATACAACAGCATGAATACCTTACGCTCTGAGTGGATCAGTAAACGTTTGTACTGGTCGATGTCGATTATTATTTTATGTTTACTTTGCATCTGTATTCCCTTAATTGTGAGTAGCAGTCAAAGTTATTTAAAATCCAGACAAACCTATCAACAATTGAATGCATTACAGCAGGTCGCTGATCTGGCAAATAAAATTTCGCGTGAGCGTGCGCCTGCCAATAAGGCCATGTCGAGTTCGGTGCAGGAATTTGCCCAGCATCAGCAAGAGTTAATCAGCTACCGTCGACAGGTGGATCAGCAGCTCTACCAGACGGCTGATGTCTTGAGGGAGGTCGGTTTTAACAACCTGAGTCAGCAACTTTCACAGCTTGAAATCAGCCTGAAAAAAGGACGCGCACAGGTTGATGCCTATACCCGGATGCCGCGTCAGCAACGCAGTGCGCAAGAACTTGATCAGGCAATTCTGGCCATGTTTGCTGCCTGGGAAAGTTGCCGTGAACTTTTGCGTGACGTGGCAGTGGCTTCAGATAGCTCATCGACCCCTCTGAATAACTATATTAGCCAGATTCTATTTTTATCTGATTTACGTGATCAGGCCGGTCGTGTGGCCTCGTCTATCATGGCGCATGTGACTTTTGAAGCTCCGCTTCCCACTGAAAATATTACCCGCTCTTTACAGACCCAACATCAGGTGCGTTATTTGTGGGCCTTGATTGATACCATTCAACCTGTTAAAGATAAGACTGAGGAATTCATCCGTTTACATCGGCGGGTAGAAACCGAGTTTATTCAGCAAGGCTTACCGATTGTGAGTGAGCTGATCAGTGACAGTCTGGAGCAACGTGACTACCGTTTGAGCGGAACAGAGCTGACTGAAGCGATCGTAGATAAATTTGCGACTGTGGTAGACCTACAAACTTACCTGCTGCAATATAGCAGAGATGCCGCTATTCAAGAGATGAACAGCAATATGCAGCGTTTGATCTGGAGCGTGTTGGTATCGCTGATTTCATTGCTGACCGCGATTTCAACCATGATTTTTGCACGTAAACAGGTTTTTCTGCCGCTAATTCAGGCACGCCGCATGTTGTTGAGTTTGTCTAAAAACTCGGGTCGTCAGAAAATTGATATGCGGCTGCGTGAAGTGAATCATTCTGATTCTTTATTCGCTGCCATTCAGAAATTGCAACAGATGTTGCAAGAACGTGATGCGCTAGAGTTCCGTTTAAAGAATATTGCCCATTCCGATTCTTTGACCGGATTATCCAACCGTTTCGCGCTAGAAGAATATATCCGTTTTATGGAAAATCAGCCGGGTCAATTGAGTCAAACCTGTTTGATGATTATTGATATTGATCATTTTAAACAGGTGAATGATCAATATGGGCATATTATTGGCGATCAGGTGATTCGGCTGGTGGCCGAGCGTTTACAGGCTAATGTCCGTGCTACAGATTTGCTGGTGCGTTATGGGGGCGATGAATTTTTGGTACTGATTGAAAATATCCAGATGCAGCAGGCACTGATTGTGGCCGATAAAATCCGCGCTGAAGTGGCTGAGCGTCATATTGTGACTGCAGCAGGAGACGAGATTCAGATTTCGGTCAGTATCGGGGTTGCCATTGGTGCTCGCTCCTGGATAGCTTTATTGTCCAATGCAGATGATGCTTTGTTTGCAGCAAAGGCCAAAGGACGTAATGCGGTGGCAGAGGTTTAGTTCAAAAGACTGTTTTCTCTACTTTTGAACTGCACAAAAGTAGCAAAATGCATTTGTTCGACTGATGCTAAGTCCCTTTAGCACAGTCGAACGAGCGACATCCATGTCGCTAGTCATGTGATCTAATTTTGAAGATCTTTGGTTTTGTCTATAAGATAGTTAATAAAATTTGTGCAGGCAACAAGCATAAATTTGGCATCGATATAACTTAAATTAGATTCTTCTAGCATGGCGTGACGTATTCCGTCTCCATCCGATGTATACCCGTACAGTTGGCTTAAGCTTTTCTTTAAGGCTTCATGTAGTCCATATTTATCTTCAATGAGTTTTAAAGCTTGACCTAAACTAGCTTTTTCATTTTGAGTAACGATTTTACAAATAGATTCAACCGCACTAATCGATTCTTTAATTGAGTTTCGATAATCAGGGCTTTGACGATCTGAGAGCAATTTCAAAGCTTGATTGAGATGTTGTTGAGCACTTGAATATAGCTGTGAATTTTTTAAAGCTTCTTCAATGGATTGAATTTCTTGTTCTGAAGTGACTGGGGTGATTTGGTTGTTAATTACCCTGTAAGCAGAGTTCTCAATTTGTAAGCAATCATTCACGAGAATGATAAAATCGTGTTTTTCTTCCTTAAAAGGGAAATACTCTATACATGCCTCAATAAAATTATAAATTTCATACCATTTATATGTTTTAAAAAATAAGGTATCGATTTCAGCAATCGTAGATTCTATTGAATATGGGATTTGATCAATTCGTTTTTTGAAGTGACTATGGAAGAGTAATTTAAAAAATGATTCTAGGTTACTACCAGATATAATATTACCTCGAGCAAGATAAGGACGAGAATAAGCATTGAAAATGCATTCGCTAATTGCATTCCATAATCCATTTTTTAAATCCTGATCTATATTTTCTTTTTGAATAATTTCACGAACTGGTTTATATCCATATCTTTCCGAAAAGCGCATTTTGTTCCCCCAAAAAATTTAAGAATATACTTATTTTTTTAATCCACACTAACCCTCCTTTGCGAAAGGAGGGAATTCCTCATTGCTGTCCCACAATTTTTCACAAGAGGAAGCTCATTTGAGCTTCCTCTTGTTTTATGGGTATTTTATCGGGTGAAAATAAAGCTTTTAAAGTTCTTCTTTCAAACAAATTCACTTGAATTATTCTGAGTAAACGTTGAACTGTCCAACCTGTTTTCCCTAAATGTTGAGCGAAACTCACCAATAAATAGGCGATCATCGCAATCCAGATTTGTGTCTGAATTGCGTTCCTGCTGCGGCCTAGAAACGCTTTTAATTTGAGATTCTGCTTAATCGCCTTAAAGAACAGCTCAACTTTCCAACGATCTTTATAAATCGCCGCAATGGTGGAGGCGGCTAAATGAAAGTTATTGCTGAGAAAGCTAAAGTGCTTGCCACTTTGCTGATCTCTATATTCAATTCTTCTTAACACTGGGGCTTTTCTTTTTAGGGCATGTGCGCTATTCAGCTGAATGGTTTCATCTTTTAGAATACCTTTGGATTCAAGCACTGGATGTTGCCGGATCACCTGATACACAGATTTAGGCCTAAAACGTGTGACAAATCCAATGTTTTGAGCAGTCAGATTTGCATACCATTGGTAATCGACATAGCCTTTATCAAAAACTACAATGCTGCCAGCAGGAAACTGGAATTTGCGGCCTTGTACCATGTCATTTTCTTTGCCATTTTCAACTGCAACAAACTCAGGAATATCATTGCTGTGATTCAATCCTATGCTGAGTTTCATGCTGGCTTTTGAGTCATGAACTTTGGCCCATTCACATAAGGAAAGCGACAGGTCAATATGACTGGCATCCAAGGAATACAAGGGATTCTTAAAGCGAAATTTATGAGCTACTTTCGAGTGTTCATAGTATTTAAGCAACTTGTAAAATAGCTGTTGATACAAGGCAGCAGGCTGCTACTCATTGATTCGTGCCAGCGTGCTTCGGGGAATAGACTTTGCTCCGAGATGACTTAGCTTTTCCTGTTGGCACTCCAAATTGGATTGAATATCTCTCAGACTTTGCCTACAAGAGAATTGAGACATCAATATGGCAATAAACTGATCCCACCGGGAAGCCGCTCTAAATTTCTGTCCAACATGGTGTACTTTAGCAAGTTGTTCAAAATCCTGTCGCACAACAGGTTTAATTAGCTCATGAAATACGGTATTCTGATGTGACAAAACCTGAATCCTGGTCGTTAAAGTGTTTGTTTGCACTCATATTTTAACTGTTAGGACTCAGGTTTTTTTATTTAAAGCAAACTATGGGACAGCAGTGGGGAATTCCTCCTCTTTATCAAAGAGGAGGCTAGGAGGAGATTTTTATTTCAACAACGGCTTCAAGAATTTACCCGTATGTGACGCTTTGACTTTCACGACCTGTTCAGGCGTACCTTCCGCGACAATCATACCGCCACCCGAACCACCTTCAGGGCCTAAATCCACCACCCAGTCGGCAGTTTTAATTACGTCCAGATTATGCTCAATCACCACGATGGTATTACCCTTGTCACGGAGCTGATGCAGGATATCCAGCAGTTTGGCAATATCATGGAAATGCAGACCCGTGGTCGGTTCATCCAGAATATATAGGGTTTGACCAGTATCGCGTTTGGCCAGTTCACGTGCCAGTTTGACACGCTGTGCTTCACCACCAGAAAGAGTGGTCGCAGACTGACCCAGATGGATATAACCCAAACCGACCTGATGTAATGTTTCCAGACGACGGTGAATCACCGGAATCGCATCGAAGAAATGCATGGCATCTTCAACGGTCATCTGCAAGACATCGGAAATATTCTTGCCCTTATAGTTTACTTCCAGCGTTTCACGATTATAGCGTTTGCCATGACAGGCATCACATGGCACATACATATCCGGTAGGAAGTGCATCGCTACCTTGATCATGCCGTCACCTTCACAGGCTTCACAGCGGCCACCTTTCACGTTAAACGAGAAACGACCGGCAGCATAACCGCGTGCCTTGGCTTCTTGCGTCTGTGAAAACAGTTCACGAATCGGGGTAAATAGGCCGGTATAAGTCGCCGGATTGGAACGCGGGGTACGTCCAATCGGACTCTGGTCAATATCCACCACTTTGTCGAGAAACTGTAAACCATCAATCGATTCAAACTTTTCCGAAGTTAAAGTGGTGGCACCATTGAGCTGGGTCGCCGCCAAAGGTAACAAAGTCCGGTTAATCAAGGTCGATTTACCTGAACCGGACACCCCGGTAACACAGGTCATAATACCTAAAGGAATGGTCAGATCGACTTTTTTCAGGTTATGCCCGGATGCTCCCATTAGCTTGATCTGTTCTTTAGGCTTAGGCGGTTGAATCCGTTTTTTCGGCACTTCAATTTTTAATTTTCCGGATAAATATTTTCCGGTCAGCGAGTCCGGATTGGCCAGAATTTCATCATACGTTCCTTCGGCAATCACATGCCCACCATGCACACCGGCACCCGGACCGATATCAATAATATGATCGGCGGCACGAATCGCATCTTCATCATGCTCGACCACCAGCACGGTATTGCCCAGATCACGCAGACGGATCAGGGTGTGCAGCAGACGGTCGTTATCACGCTGATGCAGACCAATTGACGGCTCATCCAGCACATACATGACGCCCATCAAACCGGCACCGATCTGTGAGGCCAGACGGATTCGCTGCGCTTCACCACCAGATAAAGTTTCGGCAGAACGGGACAGGCTGAGATAATTCAGGCCGACCGAAACCAGAAAGTGCAGACGTTCACGGATTTCCTTGAAAATCTTGTCGGCAATTTCTCCACGGGCACCTTCCAGAT
Organism: Acinetobacter lwoffii; assembly: GCF_015602705.1. Lineage (NCBI taxonomy): Bacteria > Pseudomonadati > Pseudomonadota > Gammaproteobacteria > Moraxellales > Moraxellaceae > Acinetobacter > Acinetobacter lwoffii. Next base: position 2,810,150 of record NZ_CP059081.1, on the reverse strand, counting down.
GAATGTCTTGATAATAGCTTTCAGCATCGCCAATCGACATACGGGTAATATCGGCAATGGTCTTGTCCAGAATTTTCACATTACGCGAAATTTCATTTAGACGTGAACCATCACAGGCATCACAGGCAGCATTGGATAAATATTGCGCCAGATCATCACGGACATAATTACTTTCAGTTTCACGATAACGGCGTTCCAGATGCGGCAAAATTCCTTCAAAAGGAATGACCCGATTATGGCGACGACCACGCTCATCGATATAGCTCAGATCAATTTTTTCTTTGCCGGTGCCGTACAGAAATTTTTTCTTGGTATCGGCATCCAGTTCATTCCACGGCGTTTCTAGCGAAAAACCAAAATGCTCGGCGACTTTCTGGATCATGCTGTAATAGTAAGGACGCTGACGGTCCCAGCCACGAATCGCGCCTTGGCTAACGCTGACTTCAGGATTGGGAATCAGTTTGTCGGCACTGAAATGGCTGCGGGTCCCTAGACCATCACAGACCGGACAGGCACCAAAAGGATTGTTGAATGAAAACAGGCGTGGTTCCAGTTCAGCCACTGCACGGTCACATTCCGGGCAGGAGTGTTTGGCTGAAAACACACGATCGTTATGCTCGCCCTTCATCCAGGATAAAATCGCGATATCACCACCGAGACGTAGCGCGGTTTCAAAACTTTCTGCAATACGGTTACCCAGATCATCACGAACCTTAAAGCGGTCGACCACCACTTCAATGGTATGTTTTTTCTTTTTATCCAGCTCAGGTGGTGGATCAATTTCCATGATCTCGCCATCCACTCGGGCGCGGACAAAACCCTGACTTTGTAGCTGTTCAAACAGCGCTGTATATTCGCCCTTACGTTCGCGCACGACCGGTGCTAACAATAACAGCGCAGTGCCTTCTTCCAGTGCTTTGACTGCATCAACCATTTCAGTGACTGTTTGTGCCACCATCGGCAGGTCATGTTCAGGACAGAACGGTGTACCGACACGCGCATACAGTAGACGTAAATAGTCATAAATTTCGGTAATGGTTCCCACGGTAGAACGTGGGTTATGGCTGGTAGATTTCTGCTCGATGGCGATGGCTGGACTCAAGCCCTCAATCGAATCCACTTCCGGTTTTTCCATCTGGGAAAGGAACTGGCGGGCATAGGCAGACAGCGATTCCACATAACGGCGCTGACCTTCGGCATATAAGGTATCAAAGGCAAGCGAGGACTTACCTGAACCAGACAGTCCCGTAATCACCACAAACTTGTCGCGTGGTATATCAAGGTTCACATTTTTCAGGTTATGGGTACGTGCGCCTCGAATACGGATGTGGCTTTGGCTCATGCAAGGATCCTAGAATATTCATCAAAAACCCTTATATGATACCGGATGAAAAATGTTCAAGTGCAAATAAAAGTATTTTAAACGTCAAGTTATGTCGGTGATTGGTCAATTCATCACAACATTAACAAACGCAGTAGTCGATTGCCTAAATATTCACAATGATCATGTACAAGGCCAATACCTAATAAGCCATTGCATAATGGCGTTCAAAGATAGACTCGATCTCTTCAAAGCAGCGTTCACGTGACACATCATGATGCAGACGTGCATAAAAATTGACTTCATTTTCCAGAATGTGCAGAAAGTCCTCATAGTCTTTTTGGAAAAAATCCAGGTCGAGCAAATCGTTACGTCGCGCCTGATGACAGCGATACTTTTCAATAAATTTCAGCAGATGTTTCTGGATATGCGTGTTGGTATGGTAAATCAGATAAGTCGCTGCCGAGCTACAATCTGGACAGCCTTGTTCCAAATAGATTTCTTCATTATTGAGCCAGCAACATTGCAGGGTAAAAAATGCCCGAATCGCTTCGGTGCCTAAAGTGTGCATATCATCTGCCTCTTTCCGGGATTGATTTTATTAATTGATAATTATTCTCAATTATTGTTCGGCAATTTGGGGCTTATAGCTAGGTCTAGCGTACCGGCCAGTTCTATCCTTGTTTTTTTCAGACTAAGCCGTTTTTATGATCGGTTTATGACAGTAGAAATTTTTTGATCAGCTATAACCAAAAAGCCCTGTCTTAAACAGGGCTTTTTTTATTCGTCCGTCTTATCCATCCAGACCAGGCCACTGGCGTTGCTCAAAGGCACTGTCCCAGAACAACCATTCCAGACGGGCAGCATCGGTATAAGCGGCATGCATTTTTTCTAGTGTATCGGCATCAACACGCGCCGCAACACGGTCAACGGTCGCAATCACATTCCGCACCGCAGTGTGGAATTCTTCTCCTGAATAGGTATCCACCCAAGCCTGATACGGATTATTCGGCGCAGAGTTGTCGACAATATCTTTGCCAACTTCGGCATAAATCCAGAAACAAGGCAGCAACGAGGCCAGCACCACCGGGTAGCTTTCTGACCAGGCGGTCGAAGTCAGATAAGAGGTATAGTGATGACACGCCAGAGTCAGCGGGGTATTTTCAAACTGCTCTTTGCTAATGCCGAAATCCTGCATAAAGCCATCATGCAGGCTACGTTCCACCACAATCGCTATTTTGGCTGCCTCGGCAAACTGGATTACATCGTCCGCTTCAAAAGCTTTGGCAGCACATACGGCCAGGGCACGGCCATAGGCCAGTAAATAATGTGCATCCTGAATCACATAATGGCTAAAGGCGTCACGGCTTAAAGTACCTTGCGCCAGTTGCTGATTAAAGGGCAGGGCCAGGGTCTTCTGATAAAGTCCGAGATTGCGTTGCCATACCTCTTGTGAAAAACTCATGCTGAAAATCCTTCGCAGTTCAAGTTAAACTATGCGGCACTATAGCAAAGATCGGACTGTTTAAAAGATCGGCAAATTTTAAAAACAGAAAATAAGATAAAACAGCTCAGGAAGTGCTTTGGTTTATGCGCTAAAAGTTTCATAATTAGCTTAACTTTTCCTATTCGTATTGCTGCTCTTTCGCAGCCATACATTTATTTAATTTATCCAAGGTCGTTGTGTATGTTGAAACATTTTGGTTTCTCGATTGCATTTTCGATCGTGTGTCTTGGTTTGTCTGCGTATTGGGGTTATACCCATGGTCCTGAAGCAGGCCTGCAAACCATGCTCACAGCGCTAACCATCACCGCTATTCTGGCGATTATGGAAGTGTCGTTGTCCTTTGATAACGCGGTTGTCAATGCCTCAGTTCTACGGGGTTGGGATCATTTCTGGAAAATGCTGTTCCTGACAGTCGGTATTCTGATTGCAGTCTTCGGGATGCGTCTGATCTTCCCGGTGGTCATTGTTGCAGTGACTGCAGACCTGGGCTTTATGGAAGTGGTACGTCTGGCCCTGAATGATCCGAAAGAATATTCAGCGCGTTTAATGGCACATCATCCTGAAATTGCTGCTTTTGGTGGTGCTTTCCTGTTGATGGTATTCCTGAACTTCTTCCTAGATGAAGAGAAAGACACGCACTGGTTCAAACGGGTGGAACGCCGTCTCTCCAATCTGGCCAATGTACCGGCAATGTCGGTGTTTATTGCACTGGTGGCCTTGTTAATCATGGCAGCCAATGTCGATGAAGCCAAACGTCTGGCAGTGACTATGGCCGGGATCTGGGGCATCGTGATTTATATCGGTGTACAGGTTCTGAGTCATATGCTCGGTGGTGAACCGGAAGTCGATGAAGAAGGTAATGCCATTCGTCATGATGAAAATGGCGTACCGACGGGTGTAGTGAAAGCGGGTATTGGTGGTTTCCTCTATTTAGAAGTCCTAGATGCCTCATTCAGTTTTGATGGCGTGATCGGTGCCTTTGCGATTACCTCAGACGTGGTCATCATCATGCTGGGTCTGGCAATTGGTGCGATCTTTGTCCGTTCAATGACGATTTATCTGGTTGAGCAGGGCACATTGGATGCCTATATCTACCTGGAACATGGTGCGCATTATGCCATCGGTGCACTGGCTTTCATTATGATTGCCAGCGGAACCGGTCTGCATGTACCAGAAGTGGTGACCGGTCTGATCGGTGTGGCTTTTATTGTCTGGGCAGTATTCGCCTCGATTCAGTACAAGAAACGTCAGGCAGCTTTAGACAAATAAAGCACTGTTCCTGAATAAAAAGCGTAGCTCCGGCTGCGCTTTTTTTGTTTTTAGATTGGCATCATCTTTATTTCAAATAAAATTCATGTCTTATTAATGACCTGAATGTCCTATAATCTGGGCTCCAGATTAATTAACCCAATCGCCATAATTTATGATGAATGCTTTAGAACGTCGTTCAACCTTTGCCCTGAGCAGTATTTTTGCACTGCGCATGCTGGGGTTGTTTATGATTATCCCGGTGTTTTCTGTGGCAGGGCAGGCATATCAATATGCGACGCCTGCACTGATCGGTTTGGCGGTCGGGGTCTATGGTCTGACCCAGGCACTGTTACAGATTCCATTCAGCCTGATTGCGGATCGTTACAGCCGTAAGCCACTGGTGGTTTTAGGGCTGCTATTATTTGCGCTGGGCGGTGCGATTGCGGCCATGTCGGACACCATTTATGGCGTGATTATCGGCCGTGCAATCGCTGGCGGTGGTGCGGTATCGGCTGTGGTGATGGCACTGCTGGCAGATGTCACCCGTGAAGAAAACCGTATGAAAGCCATGGCAATGATGGGCATGAGTATCGGCCTGTCCTTTGTGGTGGCCTTTAGTCTGGGGCCTTGGCTAACGGGTCTGGTGGGCATCTCTGGGTTGTTCTGGGTCACCACGGTGATGGGCCTGGCGGCGATTGCCATGCTGTTGATGGTGCCGAAAGTCACGCGGCATCATAAAAACTTTCAGCAGGGCTATCTGGCACAGTTGAAACAGGTAATCAAAATCGGGGATCTGAATCGTCTGCATGTGTCGGTCTTTACCCTGCATTTATTGCTCACCGCCATGTTTATCTATGTGCCTTCACAGCTGATCGAATTTGCTGATCTGCCACTTTCCAGTCATGGCTGGGTATATTTGCCGCTGTTGGTACTGAGCCTGTTTTTTGCTTTTCCGAGTATTATCCTGGCAGAAAAATACCACAAAATGCGGGCGATTTTTCTGGTGGCCATTACCGGTATTATTCTGGGTTTAATGGTGATGGCATTTGGTTTTGAATCCAAATATGTCTTGCTGATTGGTTTAGGGTTGTTCTTCATTGCCTTTAATGTGATGGAAGCCCTGTTGCCGTCTTGGTTGTCGAAAGCGGCACCGATCCAGTCCAAAGCGACGGCAATGGGCGTAAATGCCAGCAGCCAGTTTTTAGGGGCTTTCTTTGGCGGTATGATTGGCGGACAATTGCTGCTGCTAAACAATACCTCGATGGGCTGGAGTATCCTGACAGGAATCGCGATCATCTGGCTGCTGATGAGTTTTGGCCTGGCTCAGCCACGCTATCTGTCATCGCTGGTACTGCGATTGCCGGAAAGCAGACAAACTGACGAATGGACTTCTCAGCTTTTGGCGATTCGTGGTATTGAAGAGGTCGTGGTGATGTCTGAACAGCAAGTTGCCTATGTAAAAGTCGATAAACAGCAGATTGATGATGCTTCGCGACAACAATTAACGCACTTGTTAGGTAAAGAGGTAGCCATTTAAGCATAACTCTTATAAAGTAAAATACAGAAATATATAGGAAGTAAACGGCAAATGCGTGGTGTAAATAAAGTTATTTTAGTGGGTACTTTGGGTAAAGATCCGGAAACCAAAACTTTTGCAAATGGTGGCTCTCTCACTCAATTCTCGATCGCAACCAGCGATTCGTGGACAGATAAAAGTACCGGTGAACGTAAAGAACAAACGGAATGGCACCGTATCGTGTTGCATAACCGTTTAGGTGAAATTGCACAGCAATATCTTCGTAAAGGCTCAAAAGTATATATTGAAGGTTCATTACGTACCCGTCAGTGGACTGACCAGAATGGTCAGGAGCGCTATACGACGGAAATTCGTGGTGAACAAATGCAGATGTTAGACTCTAGCCGTCCTCAAAATGATCAGGGCGAGAGCAGCTTTAACCAGCCACGCTTTAATAACAATAATCAGGCGAACAACAACCAGGGTGGTTATGGCAATAACCCTCAATCAGGTTATGGTTCAGCGCCACAGCAAGGCGGTTTTAGCAACAACCAGGGCGGCGGTTATGGCAATAATAATCCGAGTGGTTTTGCGCCAAAATCTGCACCTGCTCCAACAGCAGCACCTGCAGCAGATCTAGATGATGACCTTCCATTCTGATCTATTAGAACGGTAAATCATCATTAAAACCCACCTGAATGCGGTGGGTTTTTTATGTCTTGAAGATTGGTATTGAGTTTGCATAAAGCCCGACTTATTAGAAGAATCATAAGTGTTAAAGCATTATCTTGCTTTTGATCAGCAAAACTCTGCATCGAGAAAATAAATGAGATTAACAATACTAATAGAAATTAATGATCTAAAAAAGCGATCATTTTTATAAAAACTTGCGGTTTTACCTATTTTGAAATTTTTCGTATTCTAGCTTCACAAGATAAGCAATCCCAGAAATAAGCCAGAGGAAATATCTCATGAGTTTAATCAATACTGAAATCAAATCATTCAATGCAACTGCTTACCACAATGGTCAGTTCATCGAAGTTTCTGAGCAAGACCTGAAAGGAAAATGGTCAGTGGTGTTTTTCTATCCTGCAGATTTCACCTTTGTTTGTCCAACTGAATTAGGCGATCTTGCTGATCAGTATGCTGAATTCCAGAAAATGGGTGTAGAAATCTATGGCGTGTCTACCGATACTCATTTCACCCATAAAGCTTGGCATGATACCTCTGACGTGATTGGTAAAATCCAGTATCCATTGATTGGTGATCCAACCTGGACTTTGTCTAAAAACTTCGAAGTATTGATTGAAGCTGAAGGTCTGGCAGATCGTGGTACTTTCGTGATTGATCCAGAAGGTAAAATCCAGATCATTGAAATCAACGCGGGTGGTATTGGCCGTGATGCCCAAGAGCTTCTTCGTAAAGTGAAAGCTGCACAATATGTACATGCGCACCCAGGTGAAGTTTGTCCAGCAAAATGGAAAGAAGGCGAGGCTACACTAGCGCCGTCAATCGACCTGGTGGGTAAAATCTAATTCGAACCTAGTTCTTTGAAGCAAAAAATCCAGCATAAGTTGCTGGATTTTTTATTTTTTTAGTTTAGAGATTTATGAATTCTAGACAAAAAAAATCATGCCATTTGATTTCTATTTGAGAACAACATGAGGATTGAGGAATTGCACTCTATGCTTTTTAAGCGGCTTATGAGAGGCAATAAAGTAAGCTCAATACCATGCTGCATGATCAACCAGGCCTGAAAACAAAGAAGCCTCTGCTTTCGCAGAGGCTTTTATTTTATAAGGCGCTGTAGTTTCTTGTCGTTTTAAACAATTTTCGCATAAACGCATCTGAATGGAACCGGATGAATTTATGGTTTTCTTATGCTGCGAATCATAGGTATTTTAAAAGTTTTTGTCAACCAAGGATTATAAAAATGGTTAATTAAATTATTTGTTTTTAAAGTAATTTTTTTATATTTTAAATAAAAATATAAATAAAATCCTATATTTGATGGAATTTTAACTGCTGCAAAAAAATGAATAAAAAGCAGGTGAAATTGAACAAAAAGGCCTTTACGAAAAACATATATTCTGGAAGATTTTAATAACCTGTTTGATTGGCGCATGGTACATAATTTCTGTAGTTTTTCAATGACGGATGATCAGTTTGGATATCGCAGTAATTGGTAGTGGCATGGCCGGACTGGCTACAGCCAGAATTCTCCAGGACGCAGGGCATCACATCACGATTTTTGAAGCACTTCCAGGTCGCGGCATGGACAGTCATAGCCTTGAATTTGAAGGGGGCCTGATTGACGCACCTTTACGTGTGATGAATCCCTATCTGTGGAAAAACACCCTGAGTCTGGCCACGCATCTGGGCATTAAAACTTATCCGGTGCGGACCTATATGGCCTGCAGCTGGTTATTTGAAGATAAAACTGAAACCTGGCTGACCACATCGCGCAGCCGAATTGGCAATATCCCGATTATCAATAACCGTAAAGGCCTGCAGCAGTATGGCTGGCGTCTGGTCAAAGGCCTGTTGCAGTTAAAAGTTGCATTGACCAAATTCTTTAAATCGAAAAATCAGGACATCAGCCTGGCAGAATTTATCAACCGCAACGAGATTGAAGAAGTATTCTGGCATGGTGCGGTGATGCCGGTGCTATATACCATCTGTACCTGCAATCCGAAAACCATTGGTGAATGGCCAGCTAAACCGTTGTTAATTTTCCTGCGTCAATTGACCGATGGTGATGCTTTACTGCGTTTGCAAGGCGGTACACCGGCGCTTGTCGACAAGCTGATTGAAGGCATTCATATTGAAGACGGTTCAGCGATCATACTGGTACAAGAGCAGGGCGATCAGGTCAAAGTTGAAAATGCGGCCGGTTATTCAAAACTGTTTGACCGGGTGATTGTCGCGACCCCGACCACCAAAATTGAGCAATTTCTGGATCCGGTACAGTTTGCCAGTGAAATTGAATTATTGAAGAAATTCAAATTCGAACAGGGCGAACTGGTGATTCATACCGATGCCAGCGTGATGCCGCCAAAACGTAAAGACTGGGCCGTACTCAGCTATATGATGGACCGTAAATTTACTCGTCAGCAATTTACCGTGTGGCTTAACTCGATTGAACCTTCTTTGGTTGGCAAGTCGGCCGTGTTTCAGACCTGGCGTCCGGTAACCGACATTGATCCGAAGAAAGTGATCAAATCGGTAATGCTGACACGTGCAGTCGTCGATGCTAATACGGTGGCACTGAATAAGGAATTGCAGCAACGTCATCTGGATGCCAACCGTAAGGTCTTCTTCTGCGGTTCATGGTCATGTGACGGTTTGCCGATTCTGGAATCGGCAGTGACCTCAGCGATGAAGATTGCAGAAATCTTTGGTGCGCCTTTACCATTTCAGGGTTTAAAACCTGTGGTTGAGGTGGCTCCGCAACTGGGTTATTAATCCATGCAATGGCTTCAGGCACTGCGTCAGCATCTTCCCCAGCACAAGTATGCAATTGATGCCGCTGTGTTGGGCGATCACGCGCAATTGCCCTGGAGCAATTTAGGGTATTGGCAAGCAGGTCAGCAGGATTATGCGGCTGCCTGTCGTATGCTGGCCGATCACCTTGCGCAAACTGTAAATTTAAATTCAAAAGATAAACTGCTGGATTTGGGCTGCGGTCAGGGCGCCAGCTTGCTGCACTGGCAGCAACATTATCAGGTGCAATATCTGGCCGGGGTTGAGCTGCAGGCTGCCTGTGTGGCTAATATTCAGCAATATTTACCAGAACTGAATGCCATTTATCAGGCGTCATTTTTGCGTTTAAAAGAATTGCCATTTTCCCAGCGTTTTGATGTGGTGTTGTGCCTGGATGCGGCTTATCACAGTCCTGTGCCTTTATTCTTGGAGCAGGTCCGCAGTGTTTTAAATTCAAATGCACGGATTGGTTTTCATCATCTGGTTTTGTCCGAGCGTTGGGAAAATTTAAATGCATTACAACGGCGTAAATATCAGTTTTTATTGAAATCTGCCGATGTGAATTTAAAAGATTTAATGACAGTGGGTGCATTATATGCCTGTCTGGATCGTTTTGAATTTAAAAATATCCAGATTCAGGATCTGTCCGAGCCGGTATTTTCAGGCTTTGCGGATTATGTGCAAAAAACTTTGAATTCAAAAGCATCAGATGATCAGGCTCAAGGTTCAAAACTGGATCATTTTAAAATTCAGATGACAGCGAAACTATGCCGAAAATTATATCAGGAAGGGATTGTGAGATATGTGCAAGTGACGGCACAATCGAAGCACTAGAAAGTGCAAGAAGACTCAGCTGAAAATACCAAAACCCAGAAACATCAAAGCCTCACTAAAAAGCGAGGCTAAGATATGGTGCCGGCACACGGATTCGAACTGTGGACCTACTGATTACAAGTCAGTTGCTCTACCAACTGAGCTATGCCGGCATGGTGGAGTGCATTTTACAGATTTTTTTTGGTCACGCAAGCCAAAAAATAACCGTTTAAACTGTTTCGGCAGGATTTGTTTATTTTGACCCGATGGATGAAAAGTTCTGTTTTGGGCTATGCGCAAAGAAATCGCCCATATGTGAAGATATGGGCGAGGGTGAAAGCACAGGACTGGTTCTGGATATGAGTCGGTTATAAGGTTTATCTGTTTTTCAGGATGCGATCTAATTCTTGTGCACATTCCTCTAAAGTAAAGGCCATATCAAAATGCATTTGAGGTTTGAGTTCTTGAGCGAGGCTTCTCCACTGTTCGATGAGTCTCAAGGCTTTTTGAATTTTATGTTTATTGATGTCCTTGGCAATAGTTGGGGTATAACCGCCACGTTTTGCATTTTTAATCTGTTTGGCATAGTTTGCGCTGTTATTCATGTTCGCTCTCCGAATAGCAGTGTATCTATTTTTTAACTTCAAATTTGAATGGCTCGGTTCACTTGGTTATTTCTTTCTATCCTGTGGTTTTTATTCTCCTTTTAGTTGATTTATAAGCAACATAACATAGCTTTGATGACAATAAAATTAAGCTATTTCTGTGCCTGTTTTTTGTTTGAACACATAAATAAAAACCTGAAATGAATGGCGTACAGAAACTGCACAATTCATCAGTTTTTTGGCTGATGAAAAATGAAGATTTTTAAAAATAGAATCGAGCGTAAGTGTTGTGTTGCAAAAGATTTTTATGAACGAGGACTGGTATTAATTCAATGCCTTTGCCTAAGGCGATAGATAATAATATTTTAAGATCTAAGCAGATAATTTTTTTTACTGATGGGATGATGGATAAAATTAAATATAAAAAAACCCGAATCATGTGATTCGGGTTTTTAAATTCTGGCGGTGAGAGAGGGATTCGAACCCTCGAAACGCTATAAACGTTTACACACTTTCCAGGCGTGCTCCTTCAGCCACTCGGACACCTCACCATAGGCCGAGGATAATAGCGAAAAAAACCAGCTGTGCCAAGCTGAAACAATTGATTTGCAGAAAAACTTTTAATGCGGTGCTATGATTCGCAAAAATGCTTGTTAAAAACGAAGACAATATATGCAAAGCACTGCACAAAAGGCAGCTCTCCCGGTGATTACACTGGCTGCGCTTGGGGTCGTTTTCGGAGATATTGGTACCAGTCCGCTGTATGCACTGCGCCAATGCTTCCTTACCGCACATCTCGCCATTAGCGAAGCTTCTGTACTCGGCATCCTGTCCCTGATTTTCTGGTGCATGATGCTTACCATCAGCTTTAAATACGTCATGGTAATCATGCGTGCCGATAACAACGGCGAAGGCGGGATCATGTCACTGTTGGCATTAAACCTGCGTACCACACGAATCTCTGATCAAAAGAAAATATTCCTGATCGCTTTGGGTTTTGTCGGCGCATCGCTATTTTTCGGTGACGGGATTATTACCCCGGCAATCTCCGTGCTATCAGCCATTGAAGGCCTGAGTATTGCCACGCCCATTTTCAATCAGTGGCTGGTGCCTTTATCCATCGGGATTTTGGCCGGGCTGTTTATGGTTCAGCGACACGGCACAGCCACGATGGGCAAGTTTTTTGGACCTTTAACCATGCTCTGGTTTTTGTCGATTGGCGGTTTTGGTTTGTGGAGCATCATCCAGACCCCGTTTGTACTCTGGATGGTGAATCCCTACTGGGCCTATCATTTTGTGGTCGATCAGCCCTATGTGGCTTTTCTGACCATGGGGGCGGTGATTCTGACCATGACTGGGGGTGAAGCGATTTATGCCGATATGGGGCATTTTGGCCGTCTGCCGATTCGTCTGGCCTGGTTCATTATTGTCTTGCCATGTTTATTGCTGAATTATGCCGGGCAAGGCGCCTTGTTACTGCGTAGTCCTGAAGCACTGGCGAATCCTTTCTATATGCTGCTGCCCGACTGGGCCTTATTTCCGATGATTGGACTGGCGACTGCAGCGGCGGTGATTGCCTCACAGGCGGTCATTACTGGGGTATTTTCTATGGTCAATCAAGCCATTCAATTGCGTTATTTGCCGCGCCTGTCAGTCAAGCATACCTCTGCATTGGAGCGTGGCCAGATTTATCTGCCTTTCATTAACTGGATGTTGTTTATCTCGGTGCTGATCCTGATTTTACTGTTTGAAAATAGTGCCAATCTGGCCAGTGCTTATGGCGTTGCGGTGACCATGACCATGCTCTGCGGCACCATTTTGATCTCGATTCTGGCCTATGGCTTCTGGCGTTGGCCGGTCTGGAAAGTAGCGTTATTTGCTGTACCATTCCTGGCACTGGATTTAGTCTTTGTGGCCTCAACGTCCTTGAAAATCGCTTCGGGTGGCTGGGTGCCAATTCTGATTGGTGCGGTACTGTTTACGATTCTCATGACCTGGAAAGACGGGCGTGCGTTGGTACTGAACCGGCTGGAACAGGATGCCTTGCCGATTGATCTGTTTATTAAAAGTATTTCGATGGGGGAAGGCACCAAGTTTGTGCCAGGCGATGCCATTTTCCTGACCGGTACACCAAATATTGTTCCGCATGCCATGTTGCATAATATTAAGCACAATAAGGTCTTGCATGAACGCAATATCATGTTGACGGTGATTACCCGGGATATTCCTTTTGTTGACAGGCAGGACCGGATTGAACTGGGAAAACTGAGTGAGCATTTTTACCGGGTGTTTATCTATTATGGTTTTAAGGATCAGCCGAATATTCCGGAAGCTTTACAACAGGCCTATGAGCAATGGGATTTTGAATATGACCTGATGCAGATCAGTTTCTTTATTTCACGTGAACGGATTATGCATACTGTGGGTGAGGGCATGGCACCGTGGCGGGAAAAGCTGTTTATTTCTATGCAGCGCAATACCAGTCCGGTCAGTGATTTCTATCAAATTCCACCCAACCGTGTGGTCGAGCTGGGCACCCAGATTCAGATGTAAATAAAATAAAAAGCATAAAAAAAACCAGAGGCACACTCTGGTTTTTTTATGAGAGAAACAATAAATAAATGAGTTTCAGATTATTGTTCGAGTTCTACCGCAGCCGGCACTTCAGGTGCAGCATTCAAAGGTTCTTCCATCAGTACTGGCTCTGCATCAGATTGAGCTGCAATTTCAGTTTGTTCATTGCTCACATCTGCTTCAGTCACAGCCGCTTGTTGCTGTGCTTCAGGCATCGGTTGTTCTGAAGCAATAGCTGCTTGCTGTTGCTCTTCAGACATTGCTGGTACAGCTGCTTGTTGTTCTTCCAGTGCTGGTTGTTGAGGCATCGTCATAGACGTGCTTGCTTCTACTTCTGATTCCATGGCTGGTTCAACCAGATTGGCCGGCACCTCTGATTCATTCATGCCTGGTTCTGTGACAGGCGGTTGAGGGGAAACAGTGCCTGAGTTTGGTGCCTGAGTCATTGTTGGATCATTGGGCATCGGTGCTTGTGTGTTTGGCATGGTTGGTTGCGGTACTGCTGCACGCGGATCGACCAGACGGATTTGACCAGAGTTCACCAAGCTTTCTAAAGAGGCTTCCTGACCATTCACCTTGGTACTAATTTTAGCTTTAGACAAGCTTTCAAGTGTTTCACCTGGTTGAACCGGTGGCTCGGCAAATGCAGCTACGCTAATCACACTTGTGAATAATCCTAAACCTAATGCTTTAGAGAGTTTGGAATTCATGATTGACACCATTGCTAATAATTGTACGAATTGAGATAGGCCGTTAGCTTTACATACTCAATCCACTGGGCCAAACAAAGCTACGCAAACACCGAGAAACCTCATTTAAAAAGAAATAAAATTAGACAGTTTGTTACAACTGCCCGGGATTTTGGATACTTATTGCTTATTTAGTAAACGAATAGTAGAGCCAAGATATACTTCACTTATACAGCTTGTTAAGCTCGGTCAAAATCTGTATTGATCTAAAAAGTACGTGTAAGAATGGCCAAGAAGCAGCGTAAACCCAAGAACTCTTTTTTTCAGTTTTTAAATGATAATAGTATTAAAGTCATTCTGGGCGTGGTGGCTTCGAGCAGCTTCGCCATCGCTTTTGGTCAGGAAAAAATCAGTCAGTGGGTGTCACTATCCTCTTCCAGTGATTCTGCCTGTCTGAACCAGTTTTATCGTGATGTACCGCCATATTTGATGAAAGACAGCCTGAAAAAAGACAGCTATTCGCTGTGTTTTAATGGCTTTAATGTCGGTTATTCCGGGGTATCTAAAACGCCACTTTGGGTTGCAGAAGCCTTAACGCCAGCACGCTTAAGCCAGAAAATTCCCCGTGAAGATAATTTTCATGAAGAAGATCGGGTCAGTGCGAAGCATCGTGCCACATTGGCGGATTATCGTGGTTCAGGTTATGACCGCGGTCATATGGCGCCGAATGCGGATATGCCTAACAAGGCCGCGCAGTCTGACAGTTTTTCATTGGCCAATATGGTGCCGCAAGCGCCCAAGAATAATCAGCAAGTCTGGCGTGAGCTGGAAGAGGCCACCCGTGCCATTGTGACCAAGCAGAAACAGGATGTCTATGTGGTGACCGGGCCGATCTTTGCCGGGAAGAAGCTGAAAACCATTGGCAATGGCGTGATTGTGCCAACTGCGGTCTATAAGGCAGTTTATATGCCGAAAACCGGTGCCATTGGTGCTTACTATGCACCGAATGACAATTCGCTCAAAGTGCGTATTGTTAGTGTCTGCTATCTGGAAGAACAGCTTGGAATTAATCTGTTCCCGCAGCTCACCGAAGAACAGAAACGCAATACCTATAAGCTGCCACTGACTGGAAATGCAGTAAAAGCCAACCAGAAAATCGAATATTCTAATTGGGATGCAGAAAGCCAGTGTGCCGAAGATGTTTCTGAAGAAAACCTGCAGGCATTACAACGCGAGTTTAAGTCTTCCGGTTCAAGCAGTTCGGCCTCCTCTGCGACTGGCGGTGCGATAGACAATGCAACGCAAGATGCCATTGTGAAACAGCTGATTGATGCCTTGTTGCAATATATTTTGCAGCTGTTGAAATAAGCTTGCTGAAAAAACCGGGATTCGGGTAGCATCGACATCAGACGTTCATTGAAAATAACAAAGACAGGTGAAGAGGATATGTTTAAAGCATTTGAAAATGGCAGCGAATCCCATGCCATTCATGATCTGACTTTGGAAAATGATCTGGACTGCGTCAGCCTGTATGGCAACTTGCAAATCACCAAGGATCAGCAGGGACTGAAAGTGGCCAAAGCCTTGCAGGCTTTTCTGAATGATGTGGTACAACAACTGGAAAACACGCAGGACTTGCCAGAAAAAATTCAGCGTGATGATCTGGATGAAATTGAAAATCCATTTTTATAAGCATTTTTAAGCGCGATGATCTGCATGCTCCATGTGAAACATGCAGAAAAATGGTATTTGGAAATCCTGGCTTTTTAGAGGGTTTTTATTAAAAAGCCTAATTTTCTGCTCCCACAATATCTCCAAACACCAGCCAGAATGTGCCGAGCAATTCGGCAAGATATTTATCCATATTCTAAGTCCTTATTTTTATATTTATTATTAGGTCATAGGGACAAGGGATTTAAATTATCAACGCTGCTTGAAGCCCGTATATTAAACCAACATGTTAGTGGTTTAAGCGGCTGACATATTCTGTTGGCGCCACTGCTGCGGCGTCAGTTGAGTCCATTGCTTAAAGGCGCGCTGAAAAGCACTCTGTTCAGAATAACCGAGTAACATGGCGGTTTCCTGCAAGCTCAAGTGCGGATCTTTCAGATATTGCATGGCCATCATGCAGCGGATTTCCTGCATACATTGCTGATAAGTTTTGCCCTGTTTTTGTAAATGGCGTTGTAACTGACGCACGGAAAAATTCATCTGCTCTGCAATATGTTTGATCTGGAACAGGTTTTTTTGCAGGCCAATTAGAATCGCCTGTTGCAGCTGCTGATCTACCAGAGTGAAGTACGGGAATTTTTCTAATAATGCTTTGGCCTGTTGCATCAGCAGTTTTTGCAAGGTCTGGTCGCCCTGTTTCAGTGGTCTGGACAGTTCACTGACATGCATCAATACCTGATTTCTGGCTTGAGAAAAGCGGACTTTACATCCGAAATACTGCTCATAGAGTGCAATATTTTTAGGCATTACATGCTGGAAATGAACTTCATATAACTGAACCCCGTGCGGGTTCTGAACATTGGCTTTTACGAATTCCGTCATTAGCGCAATCGCGATTTCATCGGTCAGTTGGGTATTCAGATGAAAGGGAACTTCAACCCAGCCAATCGACAGATAATCGCCTTGCCATTGCAGCTGAAGTGGGCCGCCATCATAAATCAGACGATGATAATCATGATAGCGCATAAAGGCTTCACCCAAGGTCTCACTTGAGAGTGCCAGATAGCCAATAATACCGAGGTGTTTAGCTTCAACCAGTTGGGCGATTTCCAAGCCTAAAGCCGGTCGTTGCAGCTGTTGATCAAGTGTCGTTAATAGATCACGCCACAAGGCGAAATCAAAGCGTTCCAGATTTTGAATGGCCAATAATTTCTCAGGGACTTCAAGCTGTTTCAACTGATAATAGTCCAAAAGTAAATGTCCTAAACCACCGTATACTGAACCTACGTAGTTTTTTAGAACCAGCATTTTTAATTCTTTTATTTTGTCGTATTTTGTCAATCATATTGAATATTTTGGTCAATATCTAGTCTTTTATTTAGCCTATATTAAAAATAGACCAAGAGGTAAAAGATTATGTGGAAAGGTTTTCTGGCAGGACTTGTCGTCGCAAATGGATTTGAATGGTTTGCGCATAAATATGTGTTACATGGAATTCACCGCCAAGGACAGAGCCGCTATAGTCCGGTTCCAGAAAGCATGTGTTCGCATTGGGAACATCACCGGATTGTACGAAAAACGGAATTTTCTGATTTCGGCTATGTAGAAGGACTGGACAACTGGCGTACCCGCAATGAAATTGCTTCACTGGCAGTCGTCGCAACCGTATTTGGACTCAGTTTTTATCCCTTCTCCAAAGGCATGTCACTGGCCGCCCTATATAGTGCAGGCAACTATTATTATTTACATCGCCGGGCTCATCTGGAACCGGAATGGGCCAAAAAGAAATTGCCCTGGCATTATGATCATCATATGAATAGTAATCAGGATGCCAACTGGTGCGTCACCAAGCCCTGGTTTGATTATCTGCTCGGTACCCGGGTGATTTCCTCGGCAGATTTGCAAGAACAGAATCCTTTAGGTCTGAGCTTGCCTGCACCGATCTCGAAAAAACTCAACCGCTGGGCAGAACAATATTTTCCGGTTAAATCGGCCGACACTTCCTCTAAAATGACGGAAAATACTGCAAAAAATATGGTAATGAAGCAGTTAAATACGCAGGTTATGGAGTAAAACAGGGCTTTGTCGTGATTTGTCAATAAAATACGATTGTATTGTCAATATTGTCCTGTAGATTTCACTTATATTTGCTCCTGTCGGTGAGTAAAGCCTCATACTGATAATGTTTCTGGGTGTAATGAGTTATTTTGAATACCAAGTGCTGTAGTCTTATCTTGGTTTTATAAGGAGTCGAAAGACTCCTTTTTTTTGTCCCGTATTTGCTGTGTTGTTTTAATCCAGACATAAAAAAAGAGTGTTTATAAAAACACTCTTTAATCAAATCATCATCTAAAATGGCTTAAAGGCGCATTTCAATGCCTTGGGCTGCCATATAGGCTTTGGCTTCCTGAATGGTGTACTGGCCAAAATGGAAAATTGAAGCTGCCAGTACCGCATCGGCACCACCATGAATAATGCCGTCCGCCAAATGCTGTAAATTACCTACACCACCAGAGGCAATCGTCGGTACCGTGACGCGATCATTGATAGCACGCATCAGGGCAATGTCATAACCGGCTTTGGTGCCATCGGCATCCATCGAAGTAATCAGCAATTCACCTGCGCCGAAGTCAGCCATTTTCACCGCCCATTCAAGCGCATCAATCCCGGTTTCTTTACGGCCGCCGTGGGTGAAAATTTCCCATTTATCTTCGCCGGTTTTTTTGGCATCAATGGCGACCACGATACATTGTGCGCCAAAACGTTGTGATGCTTCCTGGACAAATTCCGGATTAAATACTGCTGCCGAGTTGATGCTGACTTTATCTGCACCAGCATTGAGCAGCAAACGGATATCTTCGACTTTACGCACACCGCCACCAACCGTCAGGGGTACAAAAACCGATTCAGCCATACGCTCTACAGTACGGTAAGTGGTATCGCGTCCATGATGTGTAGCGGTAATATCAAGGAAAGTAATTTCATCGGCACCTTGTTCATTATAACGGCGTGCCACTTCGACCGGGTCACCCGCATCACGAATATCAAGGAACTGGACACCCTTGACCACACGGCCGTTATCCACGTCCAGACAAGGAATAATACGTTTAGCTAGCATAAATTTTTCCAATTATTACAGCCGATTATGAAACTCACCCACGCAAGCGCTACACCTTGGCAGATGGAAACGGTATTCTAGCAAAATTATGTAAGTTTTTTCGCAGGTTTTCTATGTCGGTTTATACCACTTTGACTTTAAAGGAAGTTCAGGATTTTGCAGCGCCTTATGGTTTAAAGGCGATTGATCTGATTCCCATTCAAGGCGGTATTCAAAATACCAACTACTTTTTAGTCTGCGAAGACCAGCAATATGTGCTGACGGTTTTTGAAGATATGGATGAGCAGGCGGCAGGTGAACTGGTTCCTGTTTTAGAACATCTGGGCTGGGCCGGATTGGCCGTTCCTGTGCCTTTGTCGCATTCAGGCAAAGCGATTCACAGCATTAAAGATAAACCGGCACAGATCGCACCGCGCCTGATGGGTGAACATCCGATGCCCTCTACCATCGCGCAGGTTGAAGCGATTGCAGTGGCTCAGGCGAAAATGCATGTGGCACTCAAAGACTTTAAATTAGAACGTAATTTTGTGCGTGATCATGCCTATTGGCTGGCCGTTTCTCAAGAGATTAAACCAAGTTTAAGTCCGGCAGATAAAGTCTTGCTCGGTAAATTATTAGGTTTATATGAGGCGTTGACAGCGGTATATCCAGATCGTCCACGCGGTTTTATTCATTCCGATCTGTTCCGTGACAATACCTTGTTTGACGGCGATCAGCTGAATGGCATTCTGGATTTTTATGAGCTGAATAAAGATGAATGGTTGTTTGATATTGCTATTACTTTAAATGACTTCTGTACTGAATATCCTGATGTGGTCTTAAACGAAGAAAAAGCAATTGCCTTTTTAAATGCCTATGAAACGGTTCGTCCTTTAACTGGTGATGAACGCGCCTGTCTGGAATTGTATCTGGCGATGGCGGCAGGCCGTTTCTGGATGATGCGTTTACAGGTGGCGCAGCGTAATGCAGCACGTGGACGGACGGGCGATGATATTTTGCAAAAAAATCCGGATGAAATGCGCAATATGCTGATTGAACGTTTAAAGTTCGTCACTGCTTAAACAATCAAATCAAAAAGGGACAGGGGATATGCGCGATCAGGGGCGTTTGGTGGAATGGTTTGATGACAAAGGTTATGGTTTTATCCAGCCCAATGATCTGGCCAAAGATCGCGTATTTCTGCATATCAAGGATTTTGTCAAACCTGGCCCACGTCCAATCGTGGGCTGTGCGCTGGATTATCTGGTGATTCTGGATGAACGCGGACGTTATCGTGCCCAGCAGGTCATGTACCTGAAAGCCTCTCAGGCCAAAAGTCTGCAAGCAAAACTCAAACCGTCCAAGCCACAACAGGCACAGAAATTACAGCCGATGCAAATTGCCTGTGTGCTCTATATTCTTTTTCTGGTGGCTTTAACCTTGGGCGGTTTACTCAGTGGATTAGTGTTGTTGCTGGTCAGTCTGATGAATGCGCTCAGTTACTGGCTTTATGCCCAAGATAAGGAAGCGGCACAGCTGGGTAATCGCCGTATTCCGGAAAATACCCTGCATCTGGTGGCCTTCTTGGGCGGCTGGCCGGCAGCTTGGCTGGCACAGCAGAAATTACGGCATAAAACACAAAAACAACCTTTCCGGCAGATATATTTTTGTACCATAGCCTTTAACATCATTTTGATTATATGGCTGATTTCCCCGTTGAATAGTTTAAATATCTAGGGGAAGTACTAGGAGGGGACGTGAACTATTCCATTGATAAAGACTCAAACCGCACACTGACTTTTGCACTGTACATTTTATATATTGTGGCCATTTTTAGTGCTGGCCTGCTGGCTGTCGTGGCGTTGATCATTAACTATGTGAAACGGCGCGATGTGCGCGGTTCCATCTTTGAAAGCCATTTTACCTGGCAGATCCGCAGTTTCTGGTGGTATCTGTTCTGGAATATCGTCGCCTTTATTCCATTTTTCTTTTTGTTCTTTACCGGCGAAGATCCTGACCTGTTTGCAGGGGTCGCATTTGGTGCATCCGCTTTCTGTTTAGTGGTGGTGGTTTTGGCCTGGATCTGGATTGTGTATCGGGCGATTCGCGGCATCATGCGCTTAAATGACAATAGACCGATGTATAGCAAATAATTTTAGCCGTATTTCTTTAGAGAAAAAAATCCCTCTTTTTCAGGGGGATTTAGCGGAATTAAGAAAGATCTTGCTTTAACTCTTCTGTTGGTTGTTTTCTTAAAAACTTCGGTTTCCATTCACTGGCAATCACGCCCAGTACCACCAGCAATCCGCCTAATAAAGCCAGTGACGGTAAACGTTCTCCGGCCAGACGGCCAAACAGGGCTGCCCATACCGGTTCGCCGGCATAGATAATTGCTGCCTGTGATGGATCGACCATGCGCTGCGCCCAGTTCATCACCAGTTGAATCAAGGCACTGGCAATGCCCAAACCGACTAAAATCCCTGCCAGATGCCAGTGGAATTCAGGTAGCTGAGATTCACCTAAAACAGGTGCGATCATAAAGCAGAATAGGGACGCAAAAATCAGTTGCAGCACGGTGACCCGGCGTACATTCACCTGCTCGGCAAAATGGCTGATAAAAATAATCTCCAGTGCAATCGCAATCGAACCGAGCAAAGTCAGGGTTTGCCCGAAACTGAGCTGAATCGCAGCAAAGCCATTTCCTGTCAAAAACACCAGACCGATAAAGGCAAACAGTGCTCCGATCCAGGTCATGACATGCGGTTTTTTACGGAACATTAACCAGAGCAGGATTGGAACCAGTGGAACATACAAGGCGGTTAAAAAAGCCGATTCGCTGCTGCTGATGGTCTGCAAGCCCACAGTTTGAGTGCCGTAGCCAATGGCGATCATGATGCCAATCACCGCGCCAGCGAACACTTCTTTCAGGTTCATGCCTTTTAGCGACTTCAGTGAAATTAGGGTGACAGCAAGCGCTGCCGCAGCAAAGCGCAGGCCGACAAACATAATCGGACTGCTAAAATTTAGCCCGTATTGCACAGTAATAAAACTGCCGCCCCAGATAATGGTGATCAGGATCAGGGCGAGTTGCGGTGCTTTTACCATCCAGCCGGAGTGATTTTTGGAAATAAGTGTAGACATGCCAGGAGATCAGAAAATTAAAAAAATAAAAAAGAGGTCCGAAGACCTCTTTTACAGCAGACTTAATTATAGCGCCTGTTGCTCATCTAGCAATAACTGTGCTTCACGCAAGCTTAATGTACCTTCGTAAATCGCACGGCCGGTAATTGCACCTAAAATACCCGGTTGGTCTTTCAGGTTACGCACGTCATCCAGATTGGTCACACCACCAGATGCAATCACAGGCAAACCTGAGTATTGCGCCAGATTCACGGTTTGCTCAATATTCACACCCTGCATCATGCCATCACGCGCGATGTCCGTATAGACAATGCTCGACACACCAGCATCGGCAAAACGTTTCGCCAGGTCAGTAGCCTTGACATCAGTCACATTGGCCCAGCCATCTGTTGCCACCATACCATTCATGGCATCAATACCCACAATAATGTGGCCAGCAAATTTTTGACATGCTTCTTCAACAAATTCAGGATCCTGAACTGCTTTGGTGCCAATAATCACAAAAGAAACACCGGCTTGCAGATAATGCTCGATGGTTTCCAGAGAACGGATACCACCACCAATCTGGATCGGCAAATCAGGTTGAGATCGGACAATGGCTTCAACCACTGGCTTATGGATTGGTGTACCTGCGAAAGCACCGTTTAAATCTACTAAATGTAAGCGGCGAGCGCCTTCATTTACCCAATGCTGTGCTGTTGCGACCGGATCGTCTGAAAATACGGTATCGTCTTCCATACGACCTTGCTTTAAACGGACACATTTGCCATCTTTCAGGTCAATTGCAGGGATGATCAGCATGCTTTCGCTCCTTGCTTAATCTTTAGAATGAATTTGAGTGTATTCATCTTAGCAAATAAAGTCGAAATTTCTAACTCTTAAACGGTATGAATAAAGAAAACCTGTCCATAGATAGGTAGCAGTGAGGTCATTTATTTTAATGGTTTTAATGATCCGTCTCTTGAATGGAGATCAGATTTTCCACAACGGGTCGTGTACTGAGCTGGTCGATAATCGAAGCGGTAAGATCTGCTAAAGTCACAGCTCTCTCAACGAACGCGCTCAACACAGCTTTCATACGTACATCAAGTTACCAGAACCAACACGCCACTTAAGCGCTTAAGCCGTCGATGAAGGACGGATTCTTAATTTTAATGAAGTATTGGGAATCTCTCTGGGTAATAAATCCCGACGTAGTAATTCTTCAAATACCAGCACGGGCGCGTAGGCATCTGCGGCTGCATAATCAATTTGTGCCGGGCTTAGCTTCTTGCTGGCCCAGTTCGAGGTACTAATCCGTTTGGATTTAGGAAAATTCAACTGAAACAATAACGCCATGGCATTTTTTAATCCGACCGGATTGTTTAAACCAAAAGCTTTAAAACATTTAGACAGTTCAATCACACTATTCAGTTCAATGCCTTTTTTACGGAACAGATGCGCATCATTTTTCAGGCCAAAACCGACCTTGATCTGGTCTCGACTGGCAAAGATCGGTTTAAGAAAATCCCAGATCACATCATTCATTTGAAATAAATAGGCTTTGTCTAAAGTGGCCAGCTGAATCAGATGTGGCCCGGTAGAAACCTCACCAACTTTAAAGGTCGGTTTGGATTCAGAATCGAAACCCAGAACTGCACAGCTTTTTAGCTCCTGTTCAAGAGCATGACATTGTTCCAGACGATTAATCACCTGAATCTGTTGCATCGGAAGATTTTGAAATACAGGAAAGGCCTGAATTTGTTCCTTGCTTGGTAAAGTGTCCAGCAGCTGTTGCATAAGCTTCAATCATGAAATGAATGCGTTCAGCTTAATCACTTTTCCAGCTCTAGGCAAAAATAAAGCCCATGCAGAATGGGCTTTATGCAAAATTTAACAAGGATTAATCAGTGTGATAGCTACTCTATTCCATCTGCGCCTGTTGAGCACGTTCAACATAATTCTGATAAGCAGGGACAGCAAAGGCTGCCAAAATAACCGCGAGTACCAGATACAGCACCACCAAAAGCGTTTCCCAGCCACGTGTCGTGCGTGGTGGACCATATTCATTACTTTCGTTATGACCTGGCGCCAATAGCAGGTAAAGTGTAAAGACAAGGTTCACGACCGGCACAAAAATCAGTAAAGAAAGCCAGCCATTATGATTACGGTCATGTAAACGACGAATTAAAAAAATTACGCTAAAATAAATCGCAAGGCCGTAGATCAAAACCAACACCACCATTAAAGGCATGGACATTTTACCATCTAAAGTCTCTGGACTCATTCCAGGCAAAATGAAAGCAGCAATGATCCCGATGCTCATAAAGCAAAAACCAAGCAGCATATTCCATGCGATATAAGAACGTCGCCCAAAACGTCCTGATGCATTCCACCCCGAATCCTGAATTGTATTACTCATTATTTTTCCTTTGTTTTTATTATATTTTTTATAAGCAAGTCTATGATAAAGGGGTTTTTTATAAATGAAAAGTGTAAAAAATAACCAATAAAAAAGCCCGCAATCTGCGAGCTTTTAGAGAAAAGGAAAATCAGATTTTCCATTCCACAAAGTTTTTCAATAACTGCAAACCGGCAGTATGACTTTTTTCCGGATGGAACTGGGTCGCGAACAGGTTTTCTTTATGAATTGAAGTACAGAACTCAATGCCATAGGTACAAGTAGCTGCCACCAAGTCTGAATCTTGTGGCTCTACATAGTAGCTATGTACAAAGTAGAAACGTGCATCCTGTTCGATATTGTTCCACATCGGATGCTCTGGATCGGCCTGATGCACCTGGTTCCAGCCCATATGCGGCACTTTTAAACCCGCCATTTCCGGAAAATGCTTGACCGCACCTTCGAAAATACCCAGTGCATCGGTACCGCCATTTTCTTCCGAATGCTGCATCAAGGCTTGCATGCCGACACAAATGGCCAGTACCGGTTTGTTAAATACGGCATTACGTACCACTTCATCAATCCCGGCTTCGTGCATACCTTGCATGCAGTCACGCATCGCACCTACGCCCGGAAAGACAATCTTGTCTGCTTGCGCAATCAGTTTAGGATCATTGGTCACATCTACCGTGGCACCGACATGTTCTAATGCTTTTGCCGCAGAGTGCAAATTTCCCATGCCATAATCAAGAAGGGCAATACGGGTCATTACAGTGTACCTTTGGTTGAAGCTACCGTATTGGCAGCACGTGGATCCACTTCACAGGCCATACGCAGCGCACGCGCAAATGCTTTAAATACGCTTTCGATCTGGTGATGGCTGTTTTTGCCTTTCAGGTTGTCGATATGCACCGTCATCAAGGAATGGTTTACAAAGCCCTGGAAAAATTCAGAGAACAGGTCCACATCAAAACGGCCGATCATGGCACGGGTAAATGGAATATCCATAAACAGACCCGGACGGCCAGACAGATCTACCACGACACGGCTTAAAGACTCATCGAGTGGCGCATAGAAATGACCATAGCGTTTCAGGCCTTTTTTATCGCCTAATGCCTGTGCAAATGCCTGACCCAGCGTAATACCGCAGTCTTCCACAGTATGATGGTCGTCAATTTCCAGGTCGCCATCACAATGAATATCAATATCAAACAGGCCATGACGCTTGATTTGATCAATCATATGATCTAAAAAGGGAATACCCGTGTTTAAGGTGCCTTGACCAGTACCATCGAGATTCAAACGAACTCGAATTTTGGTTTCGTTGGTATTTCTTACCACTTCACTGATACGATCTGTCATAGACACGTTCCTCAAATACGTCAAAATGATTGATGTAGAAAATATTTTCGCCGTGACGAAGTCACCGCATATTAGATTGCTCAGGAGGGTTTATCAATGCCTATCACCGTACATGCTTATACTTCTTTAGAAAATGACGAAGTGCGCAGCCAGCTTGAGCGACTGTATGACACGAGCCCTGAATTTAGTGACGGGGCAGATGCCATGGAACAACTAGAGCAAAACCTTGCACAGTATACCTCAGTTTATAGCGCAGAATTTAATAGCAAAATTATTGGGGCAATCTGGTGCACCGGACAGGGTGAAAGCCGGATTCTGGAAAATATCGTCGTACATCCGGCCAACCGTGGTCGTGGCGTTGCAGAAAGGCTGGTGAGCGAAGTTTGCCGCATGGAAGAAGAAAAAGGCGTGAAAAACTTTGTGCCGGGCTGTGGGGCCATTCATCGTTGTCTGGCCAATCTGGAAAAAATCTGAAAATAGAGCAATATCAAGCAGCCGTTAGGCTGCTTTTTTATGTAAATAAGCGCTTAAATCTGTTTTATTGCTGAGGTCTTTGGTAAACATTGTTCGATTTATGACTCAAATAGACATGAGTTGATGGAAAAGTAAACATTTGATAAAAATTATTCTGTCTGCTCTTGACGATTTACAGCTGAAACTGTTTAATACGCGACATCGGCGTGATAGCTCAGTAGGTAGAGCAACGGATTGAAAATCCGTGTGTCCCCAGTTCGATCCTGGGTCTCGCCACCATATTTTAAAACGATTTCAAAGTTTTCAATCCCTGATCCCATCAGGGATTTTTTTTAGGCCAAAAATCAGCCACTCAAATATTTTTTTCATAATTTTGATTGACTAATGAGGCCAGATACGGCTTAATACACCGCATCGGCGTGATAGCTCAGTAGGTAGAGCAACGGATTGAAAATCCGTGTGTCCCCAGTTCGATCCTGGGTCTCGCCACCATATTCAAAAAATCCTCAAACTTGGTTTGGGGATTTTTTTTGCCTACACCAAAGCCAGATCAGCACTCTTTTCTATTTTTCAGTTGTTTCAACTTGTTCTTTTTCTAGGTTTCCTGCCTTTTTATGCATCATTGACCGTTTATCAAACTTAACAATAGGCACTGGCATTATTTGTAAGATTTAGCTTTGACACTTTCCCTTTTCCAAACGAGGGTGAAAATGATGAATCTCCTAACACCAATTAAACTCGGCTTTCTTACGGCCTGTACTGTTTTTAGCTTACCGATATTAAGCCATGCTGCGCCTGCTGCTGATTCCGTCGTCTTGCCGACTCTGACTGTCATGGCGGAACCGGAACTACGCGCCGTGACTGAAAAAATGTTGCCTTATCAGGAGCAGAACAGCCAGCGTAAGGCCCTGCAAATGCGCCTGATGAAAATTGAACGCGAACTGCAGGACTACACGGTCAATGCTGATTTCGCGGGTGATATTGAAATTCTACCTAGCAGCAATCCGGCACGACTGGATAGCCTGCCATCCGGTCTGCAACAGTATGTGCAGGCGATTGCAGATGGTTTGCGCTCTGCTGACCCACGTGATGGTATTTATCTGATGCTGGTGCCCTTTGGCATTAACCGTAATGCAACCTCAGTTCAGACTGCCCGAGAACAGTTCAACCTGAACAATATTGATCGGGCGCTGCTGAATGAATGGTGTTCGGCGAACGGTTGCTAGATAAAATCAAACGATTCAGCACGAGATTAAAACAGGAATTTTGATCAAATTTCCTGTTGGAACGGTCCGTGCCTTTGCAGAGGTTTTGTATAGAAGAATTGATTAGTGTTTAAAAAATAAGCATAGTGGATGTACATCAACAAGATCTGACTGACAGAGCTGGAGCGTATACATGCCGCGTGTTTTTATAATTATAGCCGCTGTGACGCTGGCAATTTTTATTGGGCTGTTTTATCAGAATTCGGTTCAGCAAAAACATCAGGCTGAGCTGCTCGAATATGAAACCGTGCTTGAAGAAAAAACCGAGAGTATTGCGCAGCAGGCACAGGACTGGTCTAAACCGATTCAGCTTGAGCTTGAAGATGACCGTCTGGAGGGCGACTATGCCATCATGGCTGAATTTATGTTGGGGCAATTGCGTGACAGTGCCGAGGAGCGTAATCAGTATCTACGCGATTTAAAAACTGCTAACTGGCAGAATTTTCTGAATATTGACCGCCTGGCCAAGGATCAGGCCCAAGGCTATAAAGAAACTGAAGTTATGCTCAAGCAAGTCCACCAAATTGTGAATAGCTATCAGCAGAAAATCCAGCAGCGCGATGCCGAACTGATCGAAAAGGCACAGCAACTGGATATTAAAAACCGTTATCGCCAGCAACTGAGCCTAACCCTGAAAGACAGTCAGCAAAATAGTAATGCACATGTCATTTTTGAAATTGAAAAACAGACTCTGGCCAAGGCTGATGCTTTATTTGCAGTATTGAAAAAGCATAAATGGCAAAAGAAAAATAACACCTTTATGTTCTATGACGATAAAGCCGTGCAAGAGTTTAATGCGCTGTATAAAGAAATGCTGCACCTGAATAAGCAGATGGAACGAGTTGCGAGCGCCAACCAGAAAGCGGTTGAAAACAAGTTGTAACCTGATTTAGATGACAGGATTGCCATCGGACTGTCATCTGCTGTTCAAACTCGCTTGCTAAATTGAAGGGGTCGCACAGATCACGACATAACATTCAAGCAGGTGAGTCATGCAAACAATTCAGGTTTTTGCTGATATTCAGCAGGTGTACGGTGAGTTTGTCGCAAATAAAACAGATCCAAAATTACAAAGAATGAATAACGGGGATAAGAACCGAATGTTCTTGAATCAATATTTCACGCTGATTGAGGACTGGCACTATACCGAACAGATTGTGATTCAGTTCAATCAGCAGTATTTCAGTCTGGATCTGGGGGGCGCACCAGATTTTATGGATCAGGATAAATACATGAGCTGGCTGAAGTCGGAACTGCTGCATTAATCGAATCGCCATATTCCTTAATTGATATACAACCGAGCTGTCTCAAGAGAGGCAGCTTTTTTATTTTGACAGAAAACTGGTATTGATCTTGCTGTTGCATCGGCACAGCGCGAACAGGCGCTGATTCCAATTCCGATTTGAACAGGCTATGCTGAATTAATTACCGCTGCCAAAAGAATGACAGGCGGAGCATGGATGATATGGAGGGCAAAAATTATGCAACAGTTGAGATGTTATAAGGAACTTCCAGTCTGGACCCAGCAGAGTATTCCTCAGGGCTTCAAGAATCAGCACAATACCAAAGCCGACACCTGGGCGAAACTGACAGTATTAAAAGGTGAGCTGCGTTTTGCCATGCTAGAAGAATCTGGTGCAGTGCAATCCGAGCATGTGTTTACACCAGAGCAGCAACCGCCATTTATTGAGCCTGAGGCCTGGCACAAAATTGTTTCTGCCAGTGAAGATGTCGAATGCCAGCTGCGTTTTTACTGCCGGCCTGAGGATTACTTTATCAAGAAATATCAGTTGAATCCTACCCATTCTGAAGTGCTGGCGGCCATGCCCTATTTAAAAGGTGGTCGTGCGCTGGACGTCGGCTGCGGTACAGGGCGTAATGCGCTTTATTTGAGCCAGAACGGCTTTAAGGTCGATGCCTGGGATGTCAACGAAAACAGTTTGCAAACCTTAAGACAGATTGTGCAGACCGAGCAGATTGATCATGTGCAGGTACAGCGCCGCGATCTCAACACGGATACCAGCATTGCAGGCCAATATGACTTTATCTACTGTACTGTAGTGATGATGTTCCTTGAGGCGAAAACCATTCCACCACTCATTGCACAGATGCAGCAGGCGACCGTGCCAGGTGGCTATAACCTGATTGTTTGTGCCATGGATACGCCAGATATTCCGGCACAAGCCGATTTTCCATTTGCTTTTCAGCCGGGGGAGTTGCGAGGGTATTATGAGGGCTGGAATATTGTGAAATACAATGAAGATATCGGTGAGCTGTATCGTGTCGATGAGCAGGGCCAGCGGATTAAACAGCACTTTGCCACCATGTTGGCACACAAGGTTTAAATAAGATTAAGTCTTTTAATTCCTAAAAATAAATTAAATCATCCGAAACAAAAAAAAGATGTCAGGCTGACATCTTTTTTTTATTCCTTTAAAAAGCTTAAGCCGCTTTTTTAAACCAAGAGAACCAGCCTTTTTTCTCGGCTTTTACTTCTGCTTTTTCAGCAGCCGCGTCCTTGGTTTCTACTGCTTCAGTTTTCGCAGCTTCAACGTGTTGTTCTGCTGTAGCTTGAGCCGTTTCTACTTGAGTCGTCGCTTCTGTTTTTACTGCTTCAGCTTTAGTTTCAGCCGCTTGTTGAGTTGCAGCAACAGTCGCTTGAGCAGCTTCAACTTTCGCTTGTACAGGTGCAGCAGTTTCTTTGGCAACAGTTTGGGTTGTTTTGGTTACAACAGTTGCTGGCGCAACTTGAGCTTCAGTTGCCATTGCAGATGCAGAAGTCGCTACGATTGCAGTCGCGATCATTGTTTTAAGCATGTTCATATAAACCCTTTTAAGGAAATAGAAAAAAAGAGGCTTGATCATACATTTATAAAATTTAAGTGCTTTATAAATAGGATTTTGTTGGTTGATTTTTCAACTGAAATTACAAAGGGATAACATTTCATCTAGTTAAGAATTATAATTATTTAAAACAAATAATTATTTTAGAGATTGTAGTGGGCGACCTTCAAACAAATGGATATATTACTTGCTCATCTTGTAATACAGTAAATAAACTTAATCAAATTGGTGATCAAGGTCTTTATCATTGTGGTACTTGCCAAAATCCATTAATTTTCATTAATAAAGAAAAACCTAAATCAGGTTTTATGAAAATTCTTGTTATTGCTGGATTGATTGGGGTTGCTGGTGGTGTAGGCATAGATCAAATAAAAGACGCTCTCAAACCCACTGAAATTAATTATTCGAAAATTCAAACTAATTGGACTGATAAGCAGGTTAGGCAGTTTGATCTTAATTGTAAGGCAAATTTGGCTATGCAAAAGAAAAGATGGGATGCTGAACGTATTGATAAGACATGTACATGTTTTACGACGTACATAGTTGAAAATACTAATTATCCACTATGGGGTAAGTTAGATCCTAAAGTGGTTGATGCAGGTACAAATGAATGCATTTAGAAAATAATGAAAAAGATCAATTAAATTTAAACCCTAATTTGGAAAAGTTTTTAAACTTAATTGAAGAAGTTTATACAGGTAATTTAAAGGCTTTTAGCGATGCATTTTCCGATGAAGATACTTCTTTTTATGAGCGCTTAAAAAAAGATATTCAGAGGGCAAAACAAGGGTCATTAACCATTAAGAAAGAAGATGCATTGAAGAAATATATATTTTTTCTTGAATATAAGCAGTGGGAAAAGAATACAGACAATAAATTTTCTAAGAAATTAGATTTACAAATAGATACAGCAATTGAAGCCTTATGTAAGGCAACTGGGCAGTGATACTGCCCAGTATAAAAAGCTATTTACATGCACCAGGTACACGACATGCACAGCTTGAAGGAGCGTGACAGGCGTGATCATCACCACAGCGTGCTTCAATTGTGAAATCAGGGTATGGGCCAAACCAAACTTCATAAAGTTCTTTAGTTCGCTGGAAAGTATCTTTCAAATTTTGTTGGTCGACTTCATCATGGATTCCAAAATATGGATAGTGGTGCAGATAAGCTCCAAAAATTTTCAAGCAATCCATGTGGTAATTTCGAGTATCTAAAATGTGAGCATGCCAAAACTCATCAACAAGTTTATTAGGTACTAGCGTTTCTTTTGGATAGAAATATTTTAACGCTAGAAAACGTTTATATTCTTGCTCTGCAAATTCGCAAACTTTTTTTGACATGGTTGCTTCTTTACCTGATGTTAATTTAAATTTTAATTTATTGAAATTTAAACTCTCAACCGAAGTCGGCATATTTGAGCTTGCTAGAGTAGCTTTATGGTTAAAGTCTATTGCTAAATTTCCCATTTCTTTTTCCTTAGTAGGTTTATAGCGTTGTTGCTATGTAGGAAATATTGCCATGTAGCTTTATTTGGATTGGGGAATTTTAAGGGACAAAAAAACCCCGCATTAAGCGGGGTTTCTTTTTATCTCGGTATTTAAGAATTAAACACGTTCGATAATGGTCGCAATACCTTGACCTAGGCCGATACACATCGTCGCAAGACCGATTTGCGTATCTTGCTGTTCCATTACGTTCAGCAATGTTGTTGTGATACGCGCACCAGAACAACCCAATGGGTGACCCAATGCAATCGCGCCACCGTTATGGTTCACGATGTCTTGCTTATCATAAATGCCTAAGCCTTTAAGAACAGATAGACCTTGTGCAGCAAAGGCTTCGTTCAATTCAAAAGTCTGAATATCAGCAATTGACAGGCCAGCACGTTTCAACGCTTTTTGCGTTGCTGGAACCGGACCATAACCCATGATCGCCGCATCACAGCCTGCAACCGCCATAGAGCGAATTACAGCACGTGGCTTAAGACCTAAAGCTTGAGCACGTTCAGCAGACATTAGCAACATTGCAGAAGCACCATCAGACAATGCTGAAGAAGTCGCTGCAGTTACTGTACCGCCTTTCGGATCGAAGACTGGACGCAAAGATTTGAACGATTCAAGGTTCGCATCCGGACGGATCACTTCATCGATATCACACAGGATTTTGTAGCCATCTGCATTATGACCTTCAATGCCGACGATCTCATTCTGGAACAGACCGTTTTCAGTCGCAGCCCAGGCGCGGCGATGTGATTCCACACCAAACGCATCCTGTTCTTCACGGCTAATGCCGTTCATACGACCCAACATTTCAGCAGTTAAGCCCATCATGTTCGACGCTTTGGCATAATGCTTAGACGCTTCAGGGTTCAGGTCGATGCCGTGCATCATGCCCACATGGCCCATGTGCTCAACACCACCGATGATGAAGATATCACCCTGGTTCGTCGCAATTTGCGCAGCCGCAGTGTGAATCGCCTGCATAGACGAACCACAAAGACGGTTCACCGTTTGACCTGCAACAGTCTTCGGCAAGTCTGCCAGTAATGCGATATTACGGGCAATGTTCATACCTTGTTCTAGGGTTTGGTTCACACAGCCCCAGATTACGTCTTCAACTTCATGCGGGTCGAATTCGTTACGTACCAATAGGGCACGGACAAGCTCAGCAGACATCGAGTCGGCACGTACATTGCGGAACATACCGTTTTTGGTTTTACCCATTGCTGAACGTACGCCATCAACGATGACAACGTCACGTGGATTTAAAGTAGCCATTCACGTTGCTCCTTAACCGTAGAATTTTTTGTTGTTAGCAGCCATTTCGCGCAACATTTCTGGCGCTTCATAAGCTTTACCAAGGTGCGCATACTTATTGCAAAGCGCAACATACTCAGCTACACCAGTTTGATCGATGTAACGGCATGGACCACCACGGAATGGAGGGAAACCAACACCCATGATCATAGCCATATCTGCTTCAGCAGCAGTGGCTACAATGTTGTCTTCCAGGCAACGAACAGTTTCGTTACAGAAAGCCAGCATCATGCGATCAATGATTTCCTGAGCGTCAAATTCACGTTTTTCCGCAGTTGCAACAGATGCCACAAGCTCATACGCAGTTGGATCAACCACTTTGGCTTTTTTGCCTTTACGGTCAAGTTCATACTTGTAGAAACCAACGTCGTTCTTTTGACCCAGACGGTTGTTTTCGTACATCACCTGAATCGAACCTTTGAAATCAGGTTTCATACGATCCGGGAAGCCTTCAGCCATCACTTCTGCACCGTGTACGCCAGTGTCGATACCGACAACGTCCATCAGGTAAGCAGGGCCCATTGGCCAGCCGAATTTTTCCATGACTTTATCGATTTGCTGGAAGTCAGCACCATCTTTAAGCAACAGGTCAAATGCACCGAAGTAAGGGAACAATACGCGGTTCACGAGGAAGCCCGGGCAGTCATTGACCACGATTGGTGTTTTACCCATTTTCTGAGCAAGTACTACAGTCGTTGCAATCGCTTCGTCAGAAGTCTTCGCCCCACGAATCACTTCAACCAGTGGCATCATATGTACCGGGTTAAAGAAGTGCATGCCCACGAAGTTTTCAGGACGTTCTAGGTTTTCAGCCAGGCGCGTGATTGAAATCGTAGAAGTATTAGATGCAATGATCGTGTTGTCACGAACTTTCGCTTCAGTTTCTTTCAGTACGATACCTTTGACTTTTGGATTTTCAGTCACGGCTTCGATCACGATGTCCACTTCTTTAAACTCGTCATAGCTTAAAGTCGGACGGATGCGCGCAAGAGTTTCACCCATTTGAGCAGGCTTCATCTTCTTACGTTCAACTTGTTTGGTCAGTAAACCGTTAGCTTCTTTCATACCCAAAGCAAGTTGCTGGTTACCGATGTCTTTCATGATGATCGGTGTGCCTTTGCTTGCCGCCTGGTAAGCAATACCACCACCCATGATACCTGCGCCTAGAACAGCCGCCTGGTTCACTGGATGCGCACCTTTTTCATAGCGCTTCGAGGTTTTTTTCACGATCTGGTCATTCAGGAACAAACCGATCAAGGCACCTGCTTGTGGTGTGACTGCTGCTTTAGCAAAACCTTCAGCTTCCGCTTTCAGCGCGTCATCACGATGCAGGCTCGCACCCGCTTGAAGAGAATCAAGCAGTAATTTTGGTGCAGGGTATTGAGCTGGATTAGCTTTTGCCAGAACCATGCCTTTCGATGAGTTAAACGCCATCATCTGTTCGATCGGGCTGAGTTTAACTGGATCGAGTTTTTCCTGACGCTTGGTTTTCCAGTCTAAACGGCCATGAATCGCCTGTTTTACCAGATCAAGTGCAGCATCTTGTAGCTTGTCAGCAGGAACGACAGCATCGACTGCGCCGTCTTTCAGTGCAGCAGCTGGCTTCTTAGGATTGGCCATTGCCATCCATTCTACCGCGTTGTCGATACCGATTAGACGGCTTAAACGCACTGTACCACCGAAGCCCGGGAAGATACCCAGCTTGATTTCAGGTAGGCCCACTTGTGCCTGTTCTGACATGACACGGTAGTCACACACCAGGCACATTTCGAAACCGCCACCCAGTGCCATGCCATTAATGGCAGCCACTTTAGGAATGTCGAGGTCTTCGAAGCTGTTAAAAATTTCATGTACTGGCATTGCCCAGTCAACAATCGCTTGTTCACCCTGAGCAAAGTTGTCGCCGAATTCAGTGATATCAGCACCTACAATAAATGTAGATTTGCCTGAAGTCACAATCAGACCTTGAATATCGGCATGGGAGACGGCTTCGATAGCAGCCTTGAAATCTTCAATCGTTGCACGGTTGAATTTGTTAACGGACTCACCTTGTAAGTCAAAGCGGAATTCTGCAATCCCGTCCTCAAGCATTTGGACGGTAATGGCATTGCCAGCGTGGATCATGCCCTGATCTCCTTTATTTTGGAGGACTTCTAAGTTGATGTTGTGAAGCAAGTGCGCATGTCCCGCGCACTTTTTGACTTCGCTAATCTTACGATAACTATATCCAAAAAGAACATAACAAGTTGTATCAAGCCGTGACGCAATGGTCATCAATTTCTGCCAGACTGATCCGCCCCGCTATAACTTTTCCTTTCAGTTTTCTAAAAGAAGATGAACCAAAGATTTTGTTTCAATTCATTATTTTTTATCAATCAGCCTGATAGATATGGAGCAGGGTGACTGATTTTCAAGGTGCATTTCTAGCGGAATTTTGTCAATTCAGTCAATTTCTATCCTTGAACTTGCCATTTTTAGCCTCGAAGTATGCTGAGCGCAGGGCTTTCAGGTCTTTGCTGATAGTATTTAATCAGCACAAATAACAGTGTATTAGATCATTTGAGTTACTGAACTTTTCTGATGAGATCGAAAATGGGAACGATCCTGTCGATGTGTGATTTAAAATAATTTCCATCCTGCCGGGTTGAATCCCTGTCATCTGCTATGGAATTGTTTATGATGATCTTGCACTTAGATATGGGGGATATCGATGCACGTATTTCGTTCTAAAAAAGACTGGTGGCTGCTGGCTTTTGTGATTTGTATGAGTGGCCTGTTGCTGCAACTACTGCTGACCATGCAGGCCAAAGGCACTATGCAGCAATATCCGCTGCACACTGCGGTTTATGTCCTGACTATTATCATTTTATGGTGGCCGCTGTGGAGTACGCGCTATGTGATGGACAATGGGGTGTTGACCATAAAAAGCCTGTGGTTAAGCTGGAAGATTCCCTTAAGTGAAATCCAATCCATTCAGCCCACAGACCACTCTATCATTGCGCCAGCCTTATCTTTAAAGCGTCTGCGGATTGACTATACTGATGCGGGCGTGCAGAAATTTATATTGGTTTCACCCAAAGATCAAACTGCTTTTATACAGGTGCTTCAGCCGAATAAAAACTGATATCGAGTCTGCCTTAGTTAAGCTTTTGCTTGCTCAGGCAGAACCACCAGCTGTCCATCGACACAGTCCAGATGCAGACTGAACTGCTCAGGCTGGTTTAAAAAATACAGCGCCAGAATCGGCTCCAGTTCGGTACGCATCTTGCGGCCCAAATGTCGGGCGCCGTAACGAATATCATGGTCCTGATAGAAATAGGCTTTGGCTGAAGCGCTTAAATGCACGCTGCGTTGCTGATGTTGCAAGCGCTTGTTCAGTTTATCCAGTTCAATTTCGACCAGACGTGGCAGGGCATCATGCTGTACCGCCTGATAATGCAGGCTGCGGTCAATCCGGTTCAGAAATTCAGGGTCGAATTTACGCTGCATGACTTTTTCAATGATGCGCTGGGTGGGAACGCGCTTCAGACACAGTGCCTGCATTTTCTCAGGCAGATAGCTGAGTTTGTCCAGATATTGCTGCGCCGCCTGTGCCCCGACATTGCTGGTCATAAAGATCATGCAATTGCGAAAATCGATAGTTTTGGTACCCGCTGTTAAGGTCAGCCGGCCAGTATCCAGCACGTTCATCAAGCCGCGAATCACCTCGTTACTGGCTTTTTCCAGCTCATCAAATAGCATGATGCCGGGCCGGGTATGGCTGCCGGCAATCGCAGTTTCATCAAACAGGCTGTGACCTTCCTTTGATCCCACATAACCAGGCGGTGCGCCGGTCAAAGCCGCTGCATAATGTTCCTGTGCCAGAGTATTCATATCAATCCGGCAAAAGGCATCCGGGCGGCCATAGATCGCTTCGGCAATCAGACGCACAGTTTCTGTTTTACCGACGCCAGTAGGACCCAGCATCAAGGTAACCGACAAAGGGCGATCCGGACTGGAAAAATCTGCCTTGACCACATGCAGCATTTTTTCAATTTCATTCAGGGCTGCATCCTGCCCAATAATCCGTTCACGTAGCAGCTGCATTACATTATTTGGCTCGAAATGAAAACGCGGTTTACCAATCAGGCGATCACGTTCAGACAGACTATGGGTGGAGGTGGAGGGTTGAACAATATGAATGTCCGATTGCTGCATGGTCATGCGAATCATCTCAAAACTAGACTTTTTGAGCATAACAAAGTTAAAGGTTGAAATTTATAGCTTTTAACAATTAGGTTATGTCGTGAGGATTATAGATTGGGGGGATAACCCGACAGTAACTTTAAGATTGGATGGCAACTTCAGGGGAATTTTGTGTTTTTGCTTGAAAATGACGCAACAATCATCACATATATCTGCAGATTGTAGGTGAAAAATAGGCTTTAGGTGAACGAAAACGCACGCCCCCATATTGAAAAAATCCTGGCGAATATGACCAGTCTGCCCGGGGTCTACCGGATGTATGGCAAAGACGGCGAATTATTGTATGTGGGTAAAGCCAAAAACCTGAAAAACCGGGTCTCCAGCTATTTTGTCAAAACGCTGGATCATCCCAAAACCCAGGCCTTGGTGGCACGGATTTATGATATCCAGACCCTGGTGGTACGTTCTGAAACTGAAGCCTTGTTGCTGGAACAGAACCTGATCAAGCTGCATCATCCGCCCTATAACATCATGCTGCGTGATGACAAATCTTATGTCTATATTTTTGTTTCGGCAGATAAACCCTATCCGCGTTTAGCCAGTGGGCGCGGCAAGGGCAAGCACCAGGTGGGCAAGTTTTTTGGACCTTATCCGAGTGCGTATACCGCCCGGGATACTCTGGTGGTGCTACAAAAACTGTTCAATGTGCGTTCCTGTGAAAACAGTTTTTTTGCCAACCGGACCCGGCCATGTCTGCAATACCAGATCAAACGCTGCTCTGCGCCCTGTGTCGGATTTATTTCTCCGGAAGACTATAAGGCAGATGTCGATAACTCGATCCGCTTTTTGCAGGGCGATACCAAGGAGCTGAATCAGGAACTGATCGCAAAAATGGAAGCGGCCGCTGAAGCGCTGGAATTTGAAAAAGCGGTGTTCTATCGGGACCGGATGGCGCTGTTAAGGGATGTGCAGTCGCAGCAGGCGATCTATAAGCTCAAAGGCGAAGCGGATATCCTGTCGATTGCCTATCAGGCCGGTGTGACCTGTGTGCAGATCATGCATGTGCGCAACGGTAAAATGCTGGGTGGAAAAAGTTATTTCCCGGATATGCTTAGTGATGACCTGGGGCAAATGCTGGCCGATTTTATTGCCAATTTTTATTTTCAGGTAGCAGATGAAATCCCGGCTGAACTGATTGTCAATCTGGAAGTGGCTGATCGTAAGGAACTGGAAGCAGCACTGTCGCAGCATTTTGGCAAGAAAATCCAGATCAAGTCCAAAGTCCGCGAAACCCGGGCCGAATGGCTGGAACTGGCGCAGATGAATGTACAGCACGCGATTCAGGGCAAGCTGGCCAATCATATAGAATTAAATGAGCGTTTTCATCAGCTGGAGCAGGTGGTCGGCCATCCTGTAGACCGGATCGAGTGCTTCGATATTTCACATACCATGGGCGAAGATACCGTGGCATCCTGTGTAGTCTTTGATAGTGGTGGTGCGCGCAAGCGCGATTATCGCCAGTTTTCCATTCACGATATTCAGGCGGGCGATGACTATGCCGCCATGCGTCAGGCGCTGACCCGTCGTTATAAGAAAGCCCTGTTGCCAGACTTGCTGCTGATTGATGGTGGCAAGGGGCAATTGCACATGGCAATGGAAGTCATGCAGGAACTGGGACTGGATGCCTTTATGGTCGGTGTGTCCAAAGGTGAGGGACGTAAGCCTGGTCTGGAAACCCTGCACTTTACCGATGGCAGTAAAATTCAATTACCGGAGGATCATAAGGCACTGCATCTAATTCAGCAGGTACGTGATGAAGCACACCGCTTTGCGATTACCAAGCATCGTGCCAAACGCGATAAAAAGCGTGGTTCATCAGTGCTGGAAGTTATTCCGGGGCTCGGACCAAAACGCCGTCGGGATTTGCTGACCCATTTTGGCGGGATTCAGGGCGTACTGAAAGCCTCAGAAAGAGATCTGCAACTGGTACCGGGACTGGGTTCAGTCATGGCCCGGATGATTTATAAAGTGCTGCATGAATGACGCGTGGCTTAAATGCAAGGGCCAAAGTGCGCATTGACGCTTGGGTCACGTGACATTCACAACCTGAAGAATTTTGCCGAATATACTGAGCATCAAGACTTACTGAGGGATCAACATGTCTTTACATGCACTTTATGCACAAATTGCCGAACAGGAATGGGTAGAGTTTCCACAGGGATGGTTACAGGGTCGTACTCTGTATGGTGGTCTGGCTGCCGCGATGATGATGCAAAAAGCCGTCACTCACATCAATGATCCGGCCAAGCATTTGCTGAGTTGCAGTGTGACCTTTGTCGGCCCGATTCAGCAAGCCAAAGTACGACTGAGTGCCGAAATCCTGCGGCAGGGCAAGTCGGTGACCACGATTGAAGTGCGCTTATGGCAGGACGACGCGGTGCAAAGTATTCTGATTGCCAGTTTCGGTATTTCCCGTGATTCAGAGATTCAGGTACAGCAACAAGCTCAAGCACCTGACTATGCTGTGCCAGAGCAGCTGTTTCAGATTCCTGCGGGTTATGGCATGCCAGACTGTTATGACCATTTCGAAGTGGCTTGGGCGGATATCAATCTGCCTTGTAGTGCCAGTCCTCGTCCGGACTTTGGTGGCTGGTGCCGATTTCATCCTGAAAAGCATCACAATCGTGAATTTTTGGTCGCCGACCTGATGGCCATCTTTGATATCTGGCCACCCGGGGTGTTACCGATGTTTAAAAACATGGCACCTGCGAGTAGTCTGACCTGGACAGTGACCTATGTGCATCCGGTTCAACATCAATTGCATGATTGGTTTAAATATAAAGTATTTACCGACTATGCTGCGGATGGTTATGCGACGGAGCATACCTATCTCTGGGATGCCGAAAATCGCCTGATTGCGATGGCAAGACAAACAGTGACGGTGTTTGCCTAGTGACACTGCAAGTCAATTCGTATAAAGTGAAGCCTATTAATGATGGATCAAACCTCTAAAAAAGTGTGCATTTTCATCGTACATGAGGGGAACAATTGGCGGTGTCTATGACTACAGGTCGTATCCTGAATATTCCAAATATCTTGACCTTGGCGCGTATCGCTCTTATTCCGGTATTTTTATTGGTGGCTTACTGGCCGCCTGCCATGGGCTTTGATGCCCATAACCCCGATATGACGCGGCATATCATTTTAACCACGATCTTTGTGGTGGCTGCGGTAACGGACTGGTTTGATGGCTATCTGGCACGTACATTAAACCAGACTTCTGCTTTTGGACGTTTTCTCGACCCAGTTGCAGATAAATTGATGGTCGCAGCTGCACTGATTGTACTGGTGCAATGGCAGCCTTCCATGTCGATGGCTTTTGCTGCGATTGTGATTATTTCGCGTGAAATTACCGTTTCAGCCCTGCGTGAATGGATGGCAGAACTCGGTGCGCGGACCAATGTTGCGGTTTCAACGGTGGGTAAATACAAAACTGCTTTCCAGATGATCGCCATCACCGTATTTCTGTTAAATTGGCCACCGCTGGAAATGCTGGCGTATGCCTTGCTATACACCGCAGTGGTACTCACCTTATGGTCGATGTTCATTTATCTGAAAGCGGCTTGGCCATATCTGAAACAGCCTTAATCGAAATGAAAAGAGAAGCTCCTTGAAAGGGGGCTTTTTTTATGCGCTTAAATTATCAAGCCAATCGGCAAATTGCAGGCAAAAAAATACCCAGCCTTTGGGGGAAGAACTGGGATAAAATCGGGGTATTTGTTGCTTATTATTATAGTTATTCAAAGATATCTCATCTTCTTAGGGCTTATTATAGAGAGACAGTTTTTTTTAATCATGTGGCTTCTTGTAGCAGAATGTTGTGTTTTGTGAATACTCTGTATATTGCTTTTACAATCCATTATTTTGATACAAATCTAAATGTTTTTCAGCAGGATAGTGACTGACTCGATAGACGAAATAGGATAAGTGAAAATCTGTTTTTTGTGCCCTAAATATTGGTTAGTAAGATTTGCTAGATTTAGTCAAAAAATCCCCTGAGATAGGGGATAGATTTATGCCTACGCGGACTTCATCTTTGTCTCGTGTAACAAAAGAAAAGCAGGGCTTTAATGTGAAAAGCTTCTGTATGGGGAGCTCTTTACATTCAAAACTACGTGCTTAGCTGGTCTTGAGTAATGTTTAGAACAACACATAAAAAAGAATCTCCAAAGTTGGAGATTCTTTTGGATTAAAATCTACGCGGACTTCGTCCTTGTCTTACGTAAAAAAGAAAAGCAGTGCTTTCTTTTTTACTCAGGCTTCAGCCCTTCGGCTTTTTCTAGGGATGCATCATTGTTAAAGAACTTTTCACGCTGTTCTTCAAGAAACTTTTTCGCATCTGCTTCAAACACGTTCAAACGCTTTTCATTAATTAGCGTAGTCTGGTGTTTTAGCCATTCTTGCCAAGCCTGTTTAGACACGGTGTCAAACAATTCCTGACCCTTTGGCCCCGGGAATGGAGCAAAGTCTAAACCTTCCATGTCCGCCTGATACTTACGGCAAAAAACTTGTCGAGACATATCCATACTCCAAAATTATGCGTAAAGTTGTTCCAAACGTGCATGTGCACGCTCAATGGCTGCTTTCACTTGAGCAGGCGCAGTGCCACCAATGTGGTTACGTGCATTTACCGAGGCTTCAAGAGTTAAGGCTTTTTCAAATACGTCTGCTTCAATCAGGTCAGAGAACTGTTGCAGTTGTTCGAGTGTTAATTCAGACAGGTCTTTAGATTCTTGTACACCGAGTGCAACTGCTTTACCTACAATCTCGTGCGCATCACGGAATGCCACGCCGTTTTTCACCAGGTAATCAGCCAAGTCAGTCGCAGTTGAGAAACCACGCAGTGCTGCTTCGCGCATTTCAGCAATGTTTGGAACCAGTGCAGGAATCATGTCGGCAAATGCCATGAGTGAGCCGCGAACTGTGTCGATGGCATCAAATAATGGCTCTTTGTCTTCCTGATTGTCTTTGTTATAGGCGAGTGGCTGGCCTTTCATTAAAGTTAGCAGGCTCATCAAATCGCCATAGACACGACCGGTTTTACCACGTACCAGTTCAGGCACATCCGGGTTTTTCTTCTGCGGCATGATCGAAGAACCAGTACAGAAACGATCCGGAATGTTCACGAATTTGAACTGTGCAGACGTCCATAGAATCAGTTCTTCAGACATACGTGACAAGTGCATCATGATTAAAGATGCAGCCGCATTAAATTCAATCGCAAAGTCACGATCCGATACTGCATCCAGCGAGTTTTCAGCAACAGCTTCAAAACCTAGCAGTTCAGCAGTATAAGCACGGTCGATTGGATAAGTAGTACCTGCAAGTGCAGCAGAACCAAGCGGCATACGGTTGACACGCTTACGGCAATCAATCAGACGTTCTGAATCGCGTACCAGCATTTCAAACCAAGCCATGAGATGATGACCAAAAGTCACTGGCTGAGCGGTTTGCAAGTGGGTGAAGCCTGGCATGATGGTGTCGGTGTTTTTAGCCGCTAAGCTTAAAATACCTTTTTGTAATTTTTTCAGTAATTCCAGGATGCTATCGATTTCATCGCGTACATAAAGACGGATATCTGTAGCCACCTGGTCATTACGGCTACGACCGGTATGCAGTTTCTTGCCAGTAATGCCGATACGTTGAGTCAGGCGTGACTCAATGTTCATGTGGACATCTTCTAAATCAATGCGCCATTCAAAGTTGCCTGCTTCAATATCGGCTTGAATCGCTGTCAGACCTTCAATAATGTCATCGCGTTCTTGCGTGGTCAGTACGCCCACTTTGGCCAGCATGGTTGCATGGGCAATCGAGCCTGCAATATCTTGTTTATAAAAACGTTGGTCAAATTGAACAGATGCTGTAAATTCAGCAACAAAAGCATCAGTCGCTTCAGAGAAACGACCGCCCCACATACCCGAAGTCTGGGCGTGTGATGGATTAGAGGAATTAGAAGATGTGGTCATGTCGGCTCAATCAGATTAAAAGCAGTAGAACGAAAAAGAGTATAACAAATTCAAAGCCCATTGCCGAAGTCACATCTGCTCAATCTTTTACATCGATAAACGAACAGACGCAAAATTCCTATTTTTTTAGCCAGATCGGCAATCTACGCTATTTGCTGGAACTGTTTGCTGGCGGCAATATTCTGGCCATGATTCTGGCGCTTGCAGAAGCGCAATCCTGGCAGGCTTTGAATGGAATGCACCTGCTGCAATATATCCTGTATATCAACTGGGTACTGTTATGTTTTGCAGCACTGGTCGAGCTGTTCCATCAAGCCTTTCAACGTATGGGAATCAAACTGGCTTTGATTTCTGGATTTCTGCTGTTACAGGCAATTGTACTGCTCACTACGGTGAACCTGAATATCTTGATATATTTTGGACAGAATTTTAATTTTCAGGATTTAAACCTGGCGATTGCGCTGGATCAGGTTGGACTCCATTTAAGTCTGGGAATTTTACTGGGAACCTTCTGTTTTCGTTATCTTTACTTGCGTGAACAATGGGAGCAGCAGCAGCATAGCGAGCTGAATGCTAGAATTCAGGCCATGCAGGCACGGATTCAGCCGCATTTCCTGTTTAACAGCATGAATAGTGTGATCAGCCTGATCAGTATCGATCCGGATAAAGCCGAGCACATGCTGTTGAATTTGTCACGGTTATTTCGTGCCAGTTTTCAGGAATTAAAACTGGTCAACCTGCAGGAGGAAATTGATCTGTGCCAGCGCTATCTGGAGATTGAGCAGATCCGTCTAGGTGAGCGTTTGCAGGTGGAATGGAAGTTAGAAAACAAAGACTTATACTCACAAGTTCAAATTCCATTATTAACTTTACAACCCTTGTTAGAAAATAGTATTTTCCATGGAGTTGAAAAAATTCTCACAAAGAGTACCATAAGCATATTGGTTGAAATATTGCAAAATCAAATTAATATCATCATAACCAACCCTTATGCACAGGATAATAAAATTTTAAAAAAGGGACATGGTATTGCAATAGAAAATGTTAGACAGCGTCTGCAAGCTTATTATGGACCTAGTGTGACTTTTCAAACCTTTGCCGGCGAAGGGATGTTTACGACGGTAGTGCGATATCAATATAAATAAAAATAAATCAAAGAAATCGCAGTTGGCTTTATCATTCATCTGATGAGGTTAACTGGGTAAGGAGGAGAAATGGACATCCTGATTTGTGATGATGAGCCTTTGG
Organism: Acinetobacter lwoffii; assembly: GCF_015602705.1. Classification (NCBI taxonomy): domain Bacteria; kingdom Pseudomonadati; phylum Pseudomonadota; class Gammaproteobacteria; order Moraxellales; family Moraxellaceae; genus Acinetobacter; species Acinetobacter lwoffii. The sequence goes on along the minus strand of NZ_CP059081.1, from coordinate 2,765,879 downwards.
CCGTCGAGCGTTTATCACGTTTGGTCTCTCAACTGGGGCATGATGTGGTGGCGACAGCAAGCCATGGCCGTCAAGCGATTGATCTGGCTCACCAATACGAACCCGATGTCATCCTATTAGATATTCAAATGCCTGAAATGAATGGACTAGCTTGTGCGCAACATTTGCGTCAACTGGATCCAATGCCGGCCATTGTCTTTTGTACGGCCTATGACCAACATGCGCTGGATGCATTTAAATCAAATGCCGAAGGCTACTTGCTTAAACCGGTGATGCAACAGGAATTGGCACAGGTTTTAGAGCACTTAACTAAACTTACCCAAGCTCAAATGAGCCAACTAAAACAAAAAGAAAATATGGACGAAATCAATATCAGCCGCCAGCAGATTGCGGCAAAGACCTATCGTGGTGTCGAATTGGTGCCAGTTGAAAATATCTATTATTTTCTGGCGGATCAGAAATATGTCACTGTGCGTCATAAAAACGGCAGTGTATTGATTGATGAAACCTTAAAGGAGTTAGAGCAGGAGTTTGGGAACCAGTTTATCCGGATTCATCGTAATGCCTTGATCTCGGTGCATTATCTGGATGGTCTGGAAGTGGTGAGTTCTGGTCAGTATCAGGTACGTTGTCGTGAGCTGGACGATCGTTTGGCGGTTAGTCGGCGACATTTACCGTTTTTACGAGATCGGATTCAAAAGCTTTAGCAGGGGATGAATGAGAGCATTGAGTTGAAACTTATATAAATTCACTTGCATTTTCAAGTGAGCAGGTTAAGTTTAGACTATTGTTCTCATTTACTGTTATTGAAATTTATGAAGACCCTAAAAATTGCAACTCGACAAAGTCCACTTGCGCTTTGGCAAGCGGAACACATCCGTGCGCGCCTACAAGATTTGCAAGCTGGTTTGCAGGTTGAGTTAGTCACTTTTGTTACACAGGGCGATAAAATTCTAGATACACCACTGGCTAAAATTGGTGGAAAAGGACTGTTTGTAAAAGAATTAGAAGCCGCTTTACTGGATGGTCGTGCAGATCTGGCTGTGCATTCCATGAAAGATGTCCCGATGGCCTTGCCCGAAGGTCTGAGTCTGGCAGTGATCTGTGAACGTGAAGATCCCTTAGATGCCTTTGTGTCGAATACCTACACTAGTTTTGAAGAATTGCCACAAGGCGCCAAAGTCGGAACCTCAAGCTTGCGCCGTAAAACCCAGATTTTAAAACAGCGTCCAGATCTGGATATTATCGATTTACGCGGTAATGTCGGCACACGCTTGTCCAAACTGGATGCTGGTCAGTATGATGCGATTATTCTGGCCAGTGCCGGTTTAAAACGCTTGGGTCTGGCAGAACGCATTCGTCATACTCTGACGCCTGAAGTCAGTCTGCCGGCCGTGGGTCAAGGTGCGCTAGGTTTGGAATGCCGTACTCATGATCAGACGGTGCTGGACTTGATTCAGCCACTCCTGCATGCGGATACAGATGCGTGTGTACGTGCCGAACGTGCCTTTAATGCCTATCTAGAAGGCGGCTGTCAGGTGCCGATTGCCGGTTATGCCACGCTCAAAGAGGGTGTGATTTCAATCGAAGGTCGTGTAGGCAGTATCGATGGAGCAGTTTTGCTCCGGGCACAGCAGACTGGAAAAACGGCAGATGCAGAGCAATTGGGTGTGAAGCTGGCAAAAGACTTGCTTGATCAAGGTGCTGGCGAGTTGCTGAAAGCACTCTATTCACACTGATGTTATTGATTAATACCCGCCCCAGTGATCGTGCTGCAGGTTTGACCCAGCAGTTACAGGCAGCGCAAGTGTCTGTTTTAGAATTGCCTTTGCTCGAACTGCATGCCATGCCTTATTCCGATGAGCTGTCGAGTTTGTATCAGCAGCTGGAGCAGGCACAGATTATTGTGGTGGTTAGCCCGACGGCCGCTCAGATTGGCATGCAATATTTACAACAGGCGGGTATTAAGCTCTCGGCCTTGGCGCAGGTGCATTGGGTGGCAGTGGGCAAAGCCACTGAACAGGCATTGGCGAGCTACGGCATTCATAGTCATGTGCCTGAGGTCGAAACCTCGGAAGGCATGCTGCAATTGCCTGTGTTGAAGCAACTGGCTTCTGGCTCAGGTGTAGCCTTCTGGCGCGGAGAAGGCGGTCGTCAATTTATGATGGATCATTTACGTGCCAGCAATATTAAAGTTTTAAACTTTATTTTGTACCGGCGGCAATGTCCTGAAACGACGGCAACGATTTTGGCAGAGAATTTGGCGCTGCTTAAGACACAGCAGCGTTTTGCAGTGCTGATCACCAGTGAGGCAAGCTGGTTAAACTGGCTGGCACTTATGCAGGATGATGCAGAGTTCATGCAGCACGTCTGTTATTTGGTTTTGGGGCCACGTTTGGCCACTATTCTTGGGGAATATCAACAGCAGCATCAGGCAAGTTTTCAATTCGTAAAAATCGATGATTTAGACGCAAATACGATCTTGCAGAAAATGGGGCTGATATTAGGGAACGCATGAAGAAACTATTCATTGTATTGTTCATCTTAAGTTTGTCATGGCTGGTCAAGCTCAGCTACGACCTTCATGTTCTGAATACAGCACAGACTGAATTTAATCAAAGCATTAATCAGTTACAGCAGCAAAATGCCAATCTCAATGATCAGTTTGTGGCTTTAAAACGCCAGATTTCTGCTCAGCAGGAAAGTGCTGGAGCTACTTCAGCGAAAGCGTCAGTAAATGAAGCGGCAACTGATGCACCGCAAAATGATATTGTCTTGGTGCAGCAACATCTGGATCTGATCGAATTTGCACTGCAACAGCAACAATACGCCACTGCGATTGAGAAATTAACTCAGTTATCTAATGAGCTGGATGATTATATTTTAGCGCCTGCCTTGGTCAGCAGTTTGCAGCAAGTGATTGCGAAAGATCAGGATATGCTGAAAAAATTCGTGAATAGTCGATTAGTGCAGCAAAATAAAGTAAAAGAACTCTTGGTGCAGATGGATGCTGAAATTGAAAAAGAAATTCAGACACCACATCGTCAGCGTCCAGAAACTCAACGCTCTTTCTGGCAGCGCTGGATTCAGATTGAATCCGCAGATCAGCCAAGCACAGTCTTGATGCAACGGCATCTGGTACTGAAAGAGGCCCAGTTGCGCTTGCTCATCGCACAAAATACCTTGCAAAAAGACCAATCCGTCGCTTTTCAGCAAGCACTGAATGCCGTGATTGAAGTCTTGGAGCAATTGCCGGATGCACAGAGCCAAAAATGGATTCAGCAATTGAATCAAATCAGGGCCACCCCGATTACTCCGATTCCATTATTAAACACACGCACCCTAGTGGGCTAATTGCTTATGAAACAGATTCTGCTGGCCTATTTATTTGTCTGCTTACTTGGCATTGCGGGACTGAGTATCCTGAGTTATGGACATGGGGCTGGCTATGTCTATCTGTATTGGCGCGAGTGGCAGTTACAAACTACCCTCTGGTTTTTGGCCGCATCCTTGGTCAGTGTAAGTTTTCTGATGCATTGCATCTGGTATGCCATCAAGCAGTATCGCAGCCGTGAACAGCGTAAAACTGAAACGGTCTTTAGTTTTTCCCTCTTGCACCCTTATGAACAATTGGCTGTGATCTGGTTATTAAACGCTGCGCAGGATCAGCGGGATTTTATTCAGCAGTCTTTTACCAAGTCGGGTTTACTTAAACATATTATTGATGCACGTTTATCTTGGGGGCAACAGCAATATACCCATGCATTAACTGCTTTAAATCAGTCTAGTCCGATGGCATTTGAATTGGCAGAATTGCAACGAATTGAAATTTATTTATCACAACAGCAAGGTGAACAAGCACTTACCCATTTGGAGTTTTTAAATCAGCATGAATTATCACCTTGGTTAATACAGGTTAAAACCGCCTATGAGCAGCGCCTTGTATCCTTATGGGGGGTATTTGCCATGCAATTTCCTTGGTTATATTTACGTTCGACCCAATATGGGCATTTAGACCAAGAAGTAAAAAAAACATGGCTGGAACAATTATTATTGGCCTATGATCAAGCCACACATGACGATTTATTTTATTTACAGCAACGATATTTAGATTTAAAGCCTCAGATATTTGATCGTGAATATTCGGTCAAATTATTATGGTTGAAATTGTTATTTAGAATGCCAGAAATGAGTGCCGAGCATGAAGTGCTTGCAATTCATTTAATGGAACAGCAATTTAATCAGGATGTCTTTTATTTGTGGTTCCAGCAACAGTTATTGCGTCAAAACCCGGATTATAATGCGATTGCACAACAGATTTCGCACTGGGAAGCCAAATATCCGGCATTACCGATTTTAAGCTTTGCGAAATGGCATGTGTTGCAAGCTACAGGCTATACAGATCAAGCTCAGCAATTGCTCGACTTATATCCGGATGATATCCGGATGAGTTATTTAAGAATTAAAGCTGCCTTACAAGATCGGGAGGACTTGCTACAGCAGTTAAATGCAGTATTTGAATCGAATGTAAACTTTATAGAAATTAAGACTTGAGAATAATGATGTCAGAATTAAAACAATATCCAGTTATTTATGAACAAACAGTTGCATGGGGTGATATGGATGCCTTTGGACATGTCAATAATGCCATGTATTACCGTTATGTCGAAAGTGCACGTCTAGCTTATTTAACCCAATTAGAAATTCTCACTGAATCGGTATCTACCGTAGTGGCATCCAATCAGTGCCGTTATTTAAAACCCGTGGTTTTTCCTGATCATTTAAAAGTGGCAGCACGTATTGAAGAAATCCGTAATAGTGCAGTTAGAATGCAATATGTATTATGGAGTGAAAAACAGCAAAGTATTGTTGCTACTTCAGAAGCATTTATTGTCTGTGTCGATAAAAAGACCATGCAGAAAACAGAAATTCCGGAACATATTCGCGAAAAAATCAAAACACTTGAATTAAGCGTTCAACATGAAATTTAAAAATGAATGAATCATTTTGATTTGTAATTTTTTTTAAACTTTATTGTTATTGGTCTAAGGTTTTATATTGAATGTTTTATTTAATATAAATATGATGGGGCTATTATTTAACAAAACGAATAATATTATTTTTCGGAGAGCATTATGCCAGATATTACGCATTTATCAGTAGAAGAGTTAAAACGTTTACAAGCAGAAGCAGAATCACTGATTGCTTCAAAAAAAGATCAAGAGATTGAAGACGCTTATCAGCAAATCTTGGCAGTTGCCGAGAAAGTGGGTATGACAGTTGAACAGTTACTTGAATTTGGTGCGTCTAAACGTAAAAAATCATCACGTAAGTCGGTTGAGCCGCGTTACCGTAGCAAAAGCAATCCGGACGATACCTGGACTGGCCGTGGTAAACAGCCGCGCTGGTTGGTGGCTGAATTGGAAAAAGGCGCAAAGCTGGACGATTTCCTGATCTAAGCCTTCATTTGATCTGGTCATTAGGCTGTCATACAGACAGTCTATGATCATTAAACCAAGCATACCTGCTTGGTTTTTTTATATCTATGAATTGGCGTTGGCAGAAAAGTGTGCATAATGTGTGGGTATAAGGGGAAAATTATAAATGGGGATTTGGACTTGAGCGATTGGTCGTGGTGGGGATGAGCAGTAAACCGAAAACTTTAAGATGGTTGATCCTTGCTCTTGTTGCATTTTTTATTTTTGTCGTATTACAAGTGCCAGCAGCCTGGTTAATTTCAAAATTTTATAAAAATAACCAGACTTTGCATAATGTAAACGGAAATATCTGGCAGGGAAGTGCGGACTGGAAAAAAGGCAATCTTCGGGGCAGTCTGAACTGGAAGGTACGGCCGCTGGATTTGCTGTTGCTGCGGGTTGGAGCACATGTTGATTTGCATAGTGGCAATACACAGCTTTCCGGGATCATGGCTTATAGTCTGAATAAGTCTTTGATTGTCAAAAATCTTGAAGGGCAGGTCGCGCCTGAAACTCTAAAAAAACTTGCAGACTGGCAATGGCCGAGTACTGCGATTCAGTTTAAAGATCTGGATTTTAAATATAAAAAAGAACAGGGCTTCAGTCAGGTGGCCGGACAAATGCAATGGGCGGGTGGTGAGCTGATTTATACCTTTGCTCAGCGTCAGGAACGCATGAATGTACCCGCCATGACTGGAAAACTCGCAGATGAAAGTGGACAGCTGTTAGTTGATGTTCGGGATAGTCGCGATCAACGCATGCTGAATATCAAGCTTGATCCGAGTCTGATGCTGGATATCCAGCTCACCCAGCGCTTTTTAATGAATGCACCTTCTTATGAAGGTAAAGCCGGATTAGATACCTATGTGATCAGTACCCGCCAACCCTTAATGGGAGGCTTGAATTGATGACAGTTTCTCTGAATGATTTAAAAAATATTGAACTGAAACAGCTCAATCGTGCTGCACCTGTGGTTTTGTTACTGCTCATCCTGTATCTATGCTGGAAGCTGGCGGCTTTGTTCTGGTTGCTGATAGCTCCACCCCAGGCCATGCAGCTGGAGCGGGTTGAACTGGGTTCGCAACAGCCGCAAATTCCGAATATCGGTGCATTTTCGCTGTTTCAGGAAGTTGGGCAGTCTGCGGGTGTGGTTGAAACGGCCAATATCATTTTACAAGGGGTGATGGTCGCCAGTCCAAGTTATAACTCTTCTGCGGTACTGAAAATCAATGATCAGGTCGATCGTTACCGTGTCGGGGAAATGTTGGCCAATAGCGGTTTTGAGTTGGCTGAAGTGCATTGGGATCGGGTTATTTTGCGTCGATCCACAGGTGCTACTCAGGAAATCTTATTCAAAGGTCTGGAAAATGGCTTGAATCAGCCGATTGTGCCGGAAACATCAGCATCTTCAAGTTCAATACCTGCTATGCCTTCTAACAGTGGTATGCCTGAGCAGCCTTCGCCACAGAATGAAATTGGTCGGGCCATCCAGCAGATGCAGGAAAACAAAAACCAGTATTTACAGAATATGGGGGTTAGTGCAGCAGATGGTAGTTATGAAGTGACTTCACGGACGCCGGCTGCATTGCGTAATCGCCTGGGTTTAAGACCGGGCGACCGGATTTTGTCTTTAAATGGTCAGACGCTGAGCCAGGGACAGACCGAAGCACAATTACTGGAACAGGCCCGACGTGAAGGTCAGGTCAAACTCGAAATAAAACGTGGTGATCAGGTGATGACCATACAACAAGATTTGAAGTGATGTGTCATCACACATAGGGTTAGGAAACACGAAAGTTTATGGCTTTATTTAATAATAATCGATCAGCATGGGCATTCTGTGTGGCCGCACCGTTAATGGCTATAGTCAGTACGGCGAGTTATGCACAAACCTGGAAAATCAACCTTCGAGATGCTGACTTAACTGCATTCATTAATGAAGTGGCCGATATTACCGGCAAAAACTTCGCAGTCGATCCGCGGGTACGTGGCAACGTGACGGTCATCTCCAATAAAGCCCTGAATAAAAATGAAGTCTATGACCTGTTTTTAGGCGTGCTGAATGTCAATGGTGTGGTGGCAATTCCTTCGGGTAATACCATCAAGCTGGTGCCTGACAGCAATGTCAAAAGCTCAGGCATTCCCTATGATGCCAGAAGCCGTGCTAGTGGTGACCAGATTGTGACCCGGGTGTTGTGGCTGGAAAATACCAATCCGAATGACCTGATTCCTGCATTGCGTCCCTTGATGCCGCAGTTTGCACATCTGGCGGCGGTGCCGGGGACAAATGCTTTAATTGTGTCGGATCGTGCCAGTAATATTTACCAGTTGGAAACCATTATTCGCAATCTGGATGGTACCGGTCAAAATGACATTGAGGCGGTAAGCTTACAATCCAGTCAGGCTGAGGAAATGATTGGACTGATCGAGTCCATGACTGCCACCGGTGGAGCTAAAGATGTCCGCGGTTCACGGGTGCGGGTGATTGCAGATACTCGTACCAACCGGATCATCATCAAAGGTGATCCCACGACGCGCAAACGGGTGCGTCAAGTGATCGAAACTCTGGATGTGCCGGCTGCGGATCGTTTGGGCGGTTTAAAAGTTTTTCGTCTGAAATATGCCAGTGCCAAAAATCTTGCGGAAATCTTGCAGGGGCTGGTGAGCGGGCAGGCGGTGAACAGTAGTAATTCAAATTCAGGTAGCACAACCTCGACCTCGACCTCGACCTCGACCTCGTCTTCGCTCAGTTCTGGCAGTAATTTAAATAACAACAATACGACTACCGGTTCGAGTAGCAACACCTCTTCAGGCATTCAGCTGAATACCGGCATGAATAATGAGCAGGGCGGAATTACCAGTTTTAATGGTAATGGCGTCAGTATTATTGCCGATACCACGCAAAATTCTCTGGTGGTGAAAGCGGATCCACAACTGATGCGAGAAATTGAATCAGCAATTGACCAGCTGGATATCCGTCGTCAACAGGTGCTGATCGAAGCCGCGATTATTGAAGTGGAAGGAACCGATGCGGATCAACTCGGTGTGCAATGGGCCTTGGGTGATATCAGCAGTGGGATTGGGCTGGTGAACTTCGATAATTTTGGGACTAGTCTGAAAAATATTGCGGCCGGTTATCTCACCGGTGGTGGTGCAGGTGCTGCAAGTGCCGTGGGCGCGGGCAGTTCACTGGTACTCGGTGATTATCGTGAAGGCAGTGATGGTTCCCGTCGTCTGTATGGTGCGATGATTCAGGCACTCAAAGAAACCACTAAATCCAACCTGTTGTCTACGCCGTCGATTGTGACCATGGACAATGAAGAAGCCTATATCGTAGTGGGTGAAAACGTACCCTTTGTCACAGGCTCAGTGTCTACAGGTGCTGCTGGAGTGGCCAACCCCTATACCACCATTGAACGTAAGGATGTCGGGGTCACTTTAAAGGTGGTCCCGCATATTGGCGAAGATGGTACGGTACGCTTGGAAGTGGAACAGGAAGTTTCTGATGTCAAAGCCAGTAAAGGGCAGGCGCAGGATCTGGTCACCAGCAAGCGAGCGATCAAAACCTCAATTCTGGCCGAACATGGGCAAACTATTGTCCTTGGCGGTTTGATTTCAGATAACACCAGTTATGGACGCCAAGCGGTGCCGGGTCTGGGTGCAATTCCAGGCTTGGGACGTTTATTTCGTTCTGAAGGCAAATCCAATCAGAAGCGTAATTTACTGATCTTTATCCATCCAACTATCGTGGGCGATAAAAATGCAGTACGTAAACTGACCCAGCAACGCTATAGTCAGCTATATAGTCTGCAACTCGCACTCGATTCAGATGGGAACTTTGCCAAGCTACCAGAAAGTGTTGAAGATGTGTATCAGCAGCGCATTCCGGTATCCAGAACGCCATTGCAAAACTCGACTTATCAAACTGTGCCGACCGCACCCGTTCAGGCGCAGCCAGCCAATGTAGTTGTTACGCCGGTAGCGATAGAACCAGTGATTCAGCGACAAGTGGTAGAACCCGTCCAACAGGTAGAAAAAAGTAAAAATACCGTTACAACAACCACACTTAGACCCAAAAGCTAAGTCATTCGCATTTGCAGACAGCATGTTATGATAATGTCAAAGAGAACAGAGAAGTAACTTTCATGACTTGGAAAATACACGCGATTACAGGCGACTTAACAGGACAGGAAATTAGCATTGACCGTGATATGCTGGTGGGGCGTCATCAGGCGGCAGATATCGTGTTACAGGCTGCGGAAATCTCCCGTAAACATGCGGCATTTTTACTAAAGGATGATGCGCTCTGGGTGCAGGATTTGGGTTCATCGAATGGCACTTTCGTCAATGATGTGCAGATTGCGCAAGAAACCTTATTAAAGCAGGATGACATTGTTCAGTTTGCCAGCTTGAAATTTTCAGTAATGGCGCCTGCGGCTGCAGTAGAGGTTCCAGCAGAAATTGAAGCAACGGCAGAAAAAGTCGTGGAACAGGTCGAAGTCGCTGAGCCTACACCTGCACAGCAAATGAATGATCAGGGAATGCCGGAACTGAAACATCGTGATGCTACGGTACAATTAACCCGTGATGGCATGCCAACCAATGTCGGTATTCCAAAACCGGCACCTATTCCGGAAGGCGTGGACATTAATGCGGTAAAACCAGAGCCTACCCCAATTCCGGTTGAGCAGCCTGTATCACGTGTAGAACAGGAAAAAGAAACCCAGAAAAATGTATCTGTAGGTTTGATTTCAGTGATTGTGCTGATTATTTTGGCAATTATGGCTTGGTTGTTGTTCAAATAAGCTGATGATTGGTTACAATCAAGGCATGCATAGCGCATGCCTTTTTTGTGGCTGCGAACATTATAAAAGAGGGTCGGGATGTCTATTGCACAATTAGAAAAGCGTGAACTGATCTTGTTTGATCTGGATGGTACCTTGGTGGATTCAGCACATGATCTGTATCGCGCCATGAATATGAGCCTGAATGTGCTGCAATTGCCTCTGGTGACCGAAGAACAGGTACGGACCTGGGTAGGCAAGGGCACGGCGATATTTTGTGAGAGTGTATTGCAGCATCTGGTTGGCGAAGTTACGCCGGCACAGCATCAGGAACTCTTAACGACTTTTCTGGATATCTATAATGTCGATCCCTGTGTCGATACCGTTCCTTTTCCGGGAATCCTGAAATTTCTGGACTGGGCCAAAGCCCAAGGTAAAACCCTGATTTGTGTGACCAATAAGCCTGAACTTCCTGCCCGCAGTATATTAGATACCTTGGATATGGCTCATTATTTTGCCGATACCATTGGTGGTGACCGTTTTACTGAACGTAAACCGCACCCACGCCAGTTGCTGCACTGTGTTGAACATTATGGCGTAAGTAAAGAACAGGTTTTGCTTATTGGAGATTCTTCCAATGATGTCGAAGCTGCGCGCCGCGCCGGGATTGATTGTGTTGTAGTCAGCTATGGCTATAATCATGGTGAAAATATTGCAGATTGTCAGCCACAGCAGATTGTGGATGATCTTAGAGAATTACTTGCCTAATACGCGTACTAAGGAAAGAAAATGAATAGTTGTAAGGTTTTTCGATGGCGTCGCTCAGTTCAATTCTATTTACATACTGAGTAACCCTAATTTAAAGAGAAAAACCGCATGACCACTCAAGCACAATTCCAGCAACTTGCTGCGCAAGGCTATAACCTCATTCCTGTTTATCGTCAGCGTCTGGCGGATACCGATACACCACTTTCTATTTTTGCTCGGCTCAAACAGCATCAGCAGGCTTATTTATTCGAGTCTGTAGAAGGGGGAGAGAACTGGGCACGTTATTCGATTATCGGATTAGGTGAATCTACCGTATTTTCCTGCAACGCCGGCGAGCTAACGATACAGCACGCAGATGCTTCGATTGAAAAGCAGCATTGTGCTGACCCATTTCAATATATTCGAGACTTTCAGGCTCAATTTAAGGTGCCTACCCAGGCAGAATTGCCGGACTTACCGAGTTTTACTGGTGGACTAGTCGGTTACTTTGGTTATGACGCGGTGCGCTATATCGAGCCGAAATTAAAAAATGTACCGGAAGCAGATCCGGTCGGTTTACCCGACATCTGGATGATGCTCTCTAAAACAGTGATTGTCTTTGATAACCTGAAAGATACCTTGTTCTTAATTGTACATGCGGATGCCACTACCCCCGGTTCTTATGAAAAAGCACATGAACAATTAAATGAATTGGAAAATATTCTGGCCACGCCCATCAGCCTTAAAGCTGAAAAACATACGCCGCCACATTTTGAGTCCCTCACCGGACATGACAACTTCATTGCTTCGGTCGAAAAGGTCAAAGAGTATATTCGTGCCGGTGATGTAATGCAGGTGGTGCCGGGGCACCGGATGGTCTCTGATTTCGATGGTGATCCGCTACAAGTGTATCGTGCGCTGCGTCATCTCAATCCATCACCGTATTTGTTCCTGGTGCAAGGGCAGACCTTGGAAAACAACACGCCATTCCATATTGTCGGTTCTTCACCGGAAATTCTGTCCCGTCTGGAAAATGGAATTGCCACAGTTCGTCCATTAGCGGGGACCCGTCCACGCGGCAAAACCAAAGAAGAAGATCTGGCGCTTGAGCAAGACTTATTGTCTGATGAAAAAGAAATTGCTGAACATGTCATGCTGATTGACTTGGGACGTAATGATGTGGGACGCATCGCAAAAATTGGCAAAGTGCAGGTGACTGATCAAATGGTGATCGAACGTTATTCGCATGTGATGCATATTGTCTCCAATGTGCAGGGTGAAGTACGTGATGATGTCGATGCCCTGGATGTTTTTAAGGCAACTTTCCCAGCAGGTACACTTTCAGGTGCACCAAAAATCCGTGCGATGGAAATTATTGACGAGGTTGAGCCGGTAAAACGTGGAATTTTCGGTGGCGCTGTTGGTTATTTAGGCTGGCACGGCGAAATGGACATGTCGATTGCGATTCGTACCTGTGTCATTCGCGAAAATAAGGTCTATGTTCAGGCTGGAGCAGGGTTAGTTGCCGACTCAAATCCTGAATCTGAGTGGAATGAAACCCAAATAAAAGCTCGCGCAGTGATCAAAGCGGTTGAATTATCATCAAATGGTTTGATTTTATGAGTTTTTGACGTTTTTTTTGAAAAAAACACTTGCAAGGATTCTGAGTTTTGCTAAACTGCACACCGTTCCGATACGAAACGTACGAAACACTAAGAAACGCCGGCATAGCTCAGTTGGTAGAGCAACTGACTTGTAATCAGTAGGTCCACAGTTCGAATCCGTGTGCCGGCACCATATTAGAAGTTTGGTAGTGTGAAGTAAAGAACAGCACTGATGTAAGTGTAAAAAATGGTGAGGTTCCCGAGCGGTCAAAGGGGGCGGACTGTAACTCCGCTACGAAAGTTTCGAAGGTTCGAATCCTTCCCTCACCACCAATTTTAAGACTTCAATAAGTGGTTTGTACCAACATCGTGCGGGAGTAGCTCAGTTGGTAGAGCGGTAGCCTTCCAAGCTACATGTCGCGAGTTCGACCCTCGTCTCCCGCTCCATTGAAGTACTAATATTTGCTCTTATAGCTCAGTGGTAGAGCACTCCCTTGGTAAGGGAGAGGTCTCGAGTTCAAATCTCGATAAGAGCTCCAGATTACAGTTTAGCAACTTTGTTGCAAAGAAATTCCAAAAGCAGGCTATTTAGTCTGCTTTTCAAGTATTTGGTGTTCGGTTTTTTTAAACGATATGTCGGAGCTGGGTTTTACTCAGAATTGTGTTCGACGTAAACGAGGAAGATTAACATGGCTAAGGCTAAGTTTGAACGTAATAAGCCACACGTTAACGTGGGCACAATTGGTCACGTTGACCATGGTAAAACAACTTTAACAGCTGCAATTGCAACTGTATGTGCGAAGAAATTCGGTGGCGAAGCGAAAGACTACGCTGCAATCGACTCTGCACCAGAAGAAAAAGCACGTGGTATTACAATTAATACTTCACACGTAGAATACGATTCTCCAACTCGTCACTACGCTCACGTAGACTGCCCGGGCCACGCCGATTATGTTAAAAACATGATTACTGGTGCTGCTCAGATGGACGGCGCGATCCTTGTATGTGCTGCGACTGATGGTCCTATGCCACAGACTCGTGAACACATCCTGCTTTCTCGTCAGGTAGGTGTACCTTACATCGTTGTATTCTTGAACAAATGCGACCTTGTAGACGATGAAGAGCTTCTTGAGCTAGTTGAAATGGAAGTTCGTGAACTTCTTTCTACTTACGACTTCCCGGGTGATGACACTCCAGTAATTCGTGGTTCTGCTCTTCTTGCGCTTAACGGTGATGACAGCCAATACGGCGAGCCAGCGGTAGTTGCGCTTGTTGAAGCACTTGACTCTTACATTCCAGAGCCAGAGCGTGCAATTGACCTTCCATTCCTTATGCCAATTGAAGACGTATTCTCAATCTCTGGTCGTGGTACAGTAGTAACTGGCCGTGTAGAGACTGGTATCGTTAAAGTAGGTGAGTCTGTAGAAATCGTTGGTATCCGTGATACTCAAACTACTACAGTAACTGGCGTAGAGATGTTCCGTAAACTTCTTGACGAAGGTCGTGCGGGCGAGAACTGTGGTGTTCTTCTTCGTGGTACTAAGCGTGAAGACGTACAACGTGGTCAAGTATTGACTAAACCAGGTGCGATCAAGCCACACACTAAATTCGATGCAGAAGTATACGTACTTTCTAAAGAAGAAGGTGGTCGTCACACTCCATTCCTTAACGGTTACCGTCCACAGTTCTACTTCCGTACTACGGACGTAACTGGTGCGATCGCGCTTAAAGAAGGCGTGGAAATGGTTATGCCTGGTGACAACGTTGAGATGTCAGTAGAGCTAATCCACCCGATCGCAATGGACCCAGGTCTACGTTTTGCGATCCGTGAAGGCGGTCGTACGGTTGGTGCTGGTGTGGTTGCTAAAGTAACTGCATAATCATAGAATAAGACAAACAGGTTGGAGTTTAGGCTCCAACTTGTTGTTTTGCAGGTCAGTAGTTCAATTGGTAGAGCGTCGGTCTCCAAAACCGAATGTTGGGGGTTCGAGTCCCTCCTGACCTGCCAAGTTTTTAAAAAGACGCTTGATGTCGGCAAAATTGGTCATATAATAAGTCGCGAAACCTACGACGAGTACAAAAATGTCGAATGAAAAATCACGCGACGCATTAGGCGAAGCGGCAATTCCTCAAAGAAATAATCCTGCAGTAGATGTAAGTTCTGGTTCTCCATTAGACATGGTTCTATGGGTTATCGCCTTGATTTTATTGGTTGGTGCAATGATGGTAAACCAATATTTACCAGCGTATTGGGCACCTGCGAATGATGTTTGGGTGCGCGTTGGGGTGATTTTGGCTTGTATCGTTGCAGCATTCGGTTTATTATACGCCACCCATCAAGGCAAAGGCTTTATTCGTCTGCTGAAAGATGCACGAATTGAGTTGCGTCGAGTGACCTGGCCTACCAAACAAGAGACTATGTCCACATCTTGGCAAGTTCTTGTTGTAGTCGTAATTGCATCCATCTTATTGTGGTGTTTTGACTATATTTTAGGCTGGTTAATGAAGTTTATTATCGGGTAAGAGAGCTATGAAACGTTGGTACATTATTCATGCCTATTCAGGTTATGAAAAACAAGTGATGCGTTCGCTTAATGATCGAATCCAGCGTAGCGCTGTTGCCGATAGCTTTGGTGAAGTCCTTGTTCCTACCGAAGAAGTGGTAGAAATGAAGGATGGCAAGAAGCGTAAATCAGAGCGTAAGTTCTTTCCTGGCTATGTCTTAGTCGAAATGGAAATGAACGATGATACTTGGCACATTGTTAAAGAATGTCCAAAAGTTTTAGGTTTTATTGGTGGTACGGCTGAAAAACCGGCACCGATTACGCAAAAAGAAGCAGATGCGATTCTTGCGCGTGTACGCAATACTGGTGAAGCGCCTCGTCCTAAGACGATGTTTGAGCCAGGCGAAGAATTACTCGTGGTTGACGGTCCATTCACCGACTTTAAAGGTGTGGTGGAAGAAGTTCAGTACGAAAAGTCGCGTTTAACGCTGACTATTAATGTATTTAACCGACCAACTCAAGTTGAATTGGAATTTCGTCAAGTCGAAAAATCAGTTTAATTTGTATGGGTTGAAAACGCCTGACTTATTTATAAGTCAGGCATTGTTGTTGTAACGGTATCGTTACTTGAAATCATTGGGGAGCCTTAATCGGCGTTTGCACCCAGAGGTAATTTGAAATGGCTAAGAAGATTGACGGCTATATCAAGCTGCAAGTTCCAGCTGGTAAAGCGAATCCATCTCCACCGATTGGTCCTGCACTAGGTCAACGTGGTGTGAACATCATGGCATTCTGTAAAGAATTCAATGCTGCGACACAAAAAGTTGAAGCTGGTCTGCCAATTCCAGTCGTGATCACTGTGTACAACGACAAGTCGTTCACATTCATCATGAAAACTCCACCTGCTGCTGTTCTTCTTAAGAAAGCTGCTGGTATCCAGAAGGGTTCAGCTGTACCTAACAAAACTAAAGTTGGTAAGTTGACTCGTGCTCAAATCGAAGAAATCGCGACTACTAAAGAGCCAGATTTGACTGGTGCTGATTTAGAGGCACGTGTACGTACCATTGCTGGTTCTGCGCGTTCTATGGGCTTGGAAGTGGAGCTTTAAGACATGGCTAAATTAACTAAACGTCAAAAAGCGATTGTAGCTGCTGTAGAAGCACACAAAGTTTACACGCTAGAAGAAGCTGTTGCAGTTTTAGAGAGCCTTCCAGCTCCTAAATTCAAAGAATCTCTAGATATCGCGGTAAACCTAGGTGTTGATCCTCGTAAATCTGACCAGGTTGTTCGTGGCGCGACTACACTTCCTGCAGGTACTGGTAAAACTGTACGTGTAGCTGTATTCGCTCAAGGTGCTGCTGCTGAAGCTGCTAAAGCTGAAGGCGCAGACGTTGTTGGTTTCGACGATCTTGCTGAAAGCATCCAAGCGGGTAACCTTGACTTTGACGTAGTAATTGCTGCTCCAGATGCAATGCGCGTTGTAGGTAAACTTGGTACGATCCTTGGTCCACGTGGCTTAATGCCAAACCCTAAAGTGGGTACTGTAACTCCTGACGTTGCTACTGCAGTTAAAAATGCAAAAGCTGGTCAAGCACGTTACCGCGTAGACAAAGCTGGTATTATCCACGCTGCGATCGGTCAAGTAGGTTTTGAAGCTGCTGCTGTTCGTCAAAACGTTGAAGCACTTGTTGCTGACTTGAAGCGTTTGAAACCTGCTACGTCTAAAGGCGTATACATTCAAAAGATCACTTTGAGCTCAACTATGGGTCCTGGTTTGATCGTTGATGTAGCAAACGTTTCTAAATAAGTCTCGACTTATTACAGAATTTTAAAGCCCTGAAGATGTCTCCTTCTCCCTCTGGGAGAAGGTCGGGAAGAGGGTTAAACCTCTCCCTAGCCCTCTCCTAAAAGGAGAGGGGATAATTTAGGCAAACTTTGAATTGATAAATGAAAATTTATCAGCGTCAAAGACCGCGGGCGAGGGGAGTTTTATGCTTCGCTCTTAATCGTCCAGCCTGCGTAGACGCGGTGGTGTGATTTGTTCATCCTCCGCGTGTTAGTCCAGTGATGGATTAACGAATTGGGAGTGTACTTCGCGTAAGTACATAAATCACCGTTAGGAGGTTTTACAATGGCTCTTCTTATCGAAGGCAAAAAACAGATCGTAGCTGAAGTAACTGAAGTTGCTTCTACTGCATTTGCTGCTGTTGTTGCTGACTATCAAGGTTTAACTGTTGAGCAATTAACTGCTCTTCGCGTTGAAGCTCGTAAACTAGGTGTTCACACACGTATCGTGCGTAACACTTTGGCTAAACGCGCTCTTCAAGATACTCAATTCAATATCTTGAACGACAACCTTGTTGGCCCAACAATCTTAGCTTTCTCGACTTCTGAAGACGACATGGGTGCTGCTGCACGTTTGTTCGAAGAATTCGCTAAAACTAATAAAGCATTTGAACTTAAAGCTGCTGCATTTGATGGCAAACTTTATCAAGGCGAAGAAGTTAGCGTTATCGCGAATCTTCCGAACCAAGAGAAAGCGCTTACTATGCTTGCAAACGTTCTTCAAGCTCCTATTTCGAAATTGGGCCGCTTACTTACAGCGCTTCAAGAGAAAAACGAGTCAGAAGCTGCTTAAGCTCAAACTTAAACACACATCATTCAATACCCATTTGGAGTTAATCTCATGGCTTTAACAAACGAAGAAATCCTAAACGCAGTTGCTGAAAAAACTGTTCTTGAACTTGTTGAACTTATCTCTGCTTTCGAAGAGAAATTCAATGTATCTGCTGCTGCTGTAGCTGTTGCTGCTGGTCCAGCTGCTGCTGCTGCTGAAGAACAAACTGAATTCAATGTTGAATTGACTTCTTTCGGCGCGAACAAAGTTGCTGTAATTAAAGCAGTTCGTGAAGCGACTGGCCTTGGCTTGAAAGAAGCTAAAGACATGGTTGAAGGCGCTCCTGCAGTTCTTAAAGAAGGCGTTTCTAAAGAAGAAGGCGAAGAGCTTAAGAAGAAACTTGAAGAAGCTGGTGCTACAGTTACTCTTAAGTAATTTCTTAAGGGAGCCGGTTTTTTTATAATCGGCTCCAAAAATTGGCTGATGGCTCTTGGGTCATCAGCCTTTTTGCGTTACAATAATCGGCTCGATTTTTGTTTGCATGATATAAAAATCATACAAATTGAAAATAAACATAATGAACAAACGTTTACCAATATTTTTCATTAAAAAATATTGATAAGCGTTTTAATACCACTAAAAATTGCAGCATTTGTAAAGAGTGGTGGCCATATCGGCCAGCGTAATTCCTTCTGAGCCCGTTCTGCAGGCGGGCTTGGTTTACACTTTCCGAGGACTCCAGATGGCATACTCATATACCGAAAAGAAACGGATCCGTAAGAATTTTGGTAAATTGCCTAGCGTCATGGATGCTCCGTACTTGCTCGCGATTCAAGTCGACTCGTACAGAACATTCTTACAAGATGGCAAATCACCAAAAAACCGCGAAGATATCGGTCTCCAAGCCGCATTTCGTTCAGTTTTTCCTATTGAAAGTTATTCTGGCAATGCTGCTTTAGAATTTGTTGAGTATAGTCTTGGTAAGCCTGAGTTTGATGTACGCGAATGTATTCTTCGTGGCTCAACTTATGCAGCACCAATGCGTGTAAAAATTCGTTTGATCCTGAAAGATCGTGAAACGAAGTCAATTAAAGATGTACGTGAACAAGAAGTCTATATGGGCGAAATGCCATTGATGACGGATAACGGTACCTTTGTAATTAACGGTACCGAGCGTGTGATCGTGTCACAATTACACCGTTCACCAGGCGTATTCTTTGACCACGATAAAGGCAAGACTCACTCAAGTGGTAAAGTCCTTTATTCAGCGCGTATTATTCCTTACCGTGGTTCATGGTTAGACTTTGAATTCGATGCCAAAGACCTGGTCTATGTACGTATTGACCGTCGTCGTAAATTGCTTGCGACTGTGGTGCTTCGTGCCTTGGGTTATAGCAACGAAAACATTCTCGACATGTTCTACGAGAAAGTACCTGTGTATCTTGACATGGGTAGCTACCAGATTGACCTGGTGCCTGAACGTCTGCGTGGCGAAATGGCACAATTTGACATCCTGGACAAGGATGGTAAGGCAATTGTTGAGCAAGGTAAACGTATCAATGCGCGTCATGTACGTCAAATGGAAGCTTCAGGTCTTGAAAAACTTGCAGTGCCTGATGAGTACCTGTATGAGCGTATCACTGCTGAAGACATCCCATTAAAAGATGGTGATGTGATTGCGGCCAATACTGTATTAAGCCATGAAATCATGGTGAAAATTGCAGAAGGCGGCGTGAAGCAGTTCAATATTCTGTTCACTAATGATATCGACCGCGGTTCATTCGTTGCAGATTCTCTACGTGCAGATACAACGAGCAATCGTGAAGAAGCATTGGTAGAAATCTACAAAGTCATGCGCCCGGGCGAGCCACCAACAAAAGAAGCTGCTGAAAACCTATTCAACAACTTGTTCTTCTCTTCTGAACGCTATGACTTGTCTCCAGTTGGTCGTATGAAGTTCAACCGTCGTTTGGGTCGTCCTTACGAAGTGGGTACAGACCAGAAATCACGTGAAGTTGAAGGCATTCTCTCGAACGAAGATATCACTGATGTATTAAAAACATTAGTTGAAATCCGTAACGGTAAAGGTGAAGTCGACGATATCGATCACTTGGGTAACCGTCGTGTTCGTTCTGTTGGTGAAATGACAGAAAACCAATTCCGTGTAGGTCTGGTTCGTGTAGAACGTGCTGTTAAAGAGCGTTTATCACAAGCTGAAACTGACAACCTGTCTCCACAAGATTTGATCAATGCGAAGCCTGTTGCTGCTGCAATCAAGGAATTCTTTGGTTCAAGCCAGTTGTCTCAATTCATGGACCAAAACAATCCGTTATCTGAGATTACGCATAAACGTCGTGTTTCTGCGCTTGGTCCCGGCGGTTTGACGCGTGAACGTGCAGGCTTTGAAGTACGTGACGTACATCAAACTCACTACGGTCGTGTATGTCCAATTGAAACACCGGAAGGTCCAAACATTGGTTTGATCAACTCGCTTTCTGTTTATGCGAAATGTAACAACTTCGGTTTCCTGGAAACCCCATACCGTAAGGTTGTTGATGGTCGTGTAACAGATGAAGTTGAATACCTGTCTGCGATTGAAGAAGTAGGTACTGTCATTGCACAGGCCGATTCTGCAATGGATAAAGACGGTAACTTAACAGAAGAGTTTGTATCTGTTCGTCATCAAGGTGACTTCGTACGTATTCCTCCTGAAAAAGTAACCCATATGGATGTATCTGCTCAGCAGGTTGTATCTGTGGCTGCGTCACTGATTCCGTTCCTTGAACACGATGATGCCAACCGTGCATTGATGGGTTCAAACATGCAACGTCAGGCTGTTCCTACGTTAATCGCTGACAAACCACTCGTAGGTACCGGTATGGAAGCGAACGTAGCACATGACTCAGGTGTATGTGTGATCGCTCAGCGTGGTGGTCGTATCGAGTTTGTTGATGCGTCTCGTGTGGTTATTCGTGTGAATGAAGACGAAATGATCGCAGGTGAAGCAGGTGTAGATATCTACAACCTGATCAAGTACACCCGTTCGAACCAGAACACTTGTATCAACCAGAAAGTTCTTGTGAACCTAGGTGATAAAGTAGGTCGTGGTGATGTACTGGCTGATGGTCCATCGACTGATGGCGGTGAGCTAGCACTGGGTCAAAACATGCGCGTTGCGTTCATGACCTGGAACGGTTACAACTACGAAGACTCGATCTTACTTTCTGAGCGTGTACTTCAAGAAGACCGTTTAACCTCGATTCATATCCAGGAATTGTCATGTGTCGCACGTGATACCAAACTGGGTGCGGAAGAAATCACTGCCGATATCCCGAACGTGGGTGAAGCTGCTCTGTCTAAACTGGACGAGTCAGGTATCGTTTACATCGGTGCAGAAGTAACTGCTGGCGATATCCTTGTTGGTAAAGTAACCCCTAAAGGTGAAACACAGCTTACTCCAGAAGAAAAATTGCTACGTGCAATCTTCGGTGAAAAAGCGGCTGACGTAAAAGATTCATCTTTACGCGTTCCATCGGGTACGAAAGGTACTGTGATTGACGTTCAAGTGTTTACACGTGATGGTCTTGAAAAAGATGAACGTGCTCAAGCAATTGAAAAAGCACAGCTTGATGCATACCGTAAAGACTTGAAAGAAGAATTCAAAATCTTCGAAGAAGCTGCACGTGAACGTGTAATCCGTCTACTTAACGGCCAAGAGTCGAATGGTGGCGGTACAACTAAACGTGGCGACAAACTGTCTGAAGACGTGTTGTCTGGTTTAGAGCTTGTTGATCTTCTTGAAATTCAACCAGTTGATGAAGCAATTGCTGAACGTTTAACTCAAATTCAAGTGTTCTTGAAAGAGAAGAGCTTCGAAATTGACGAGAAATTTGCTGAGAAAAAACGCAAACTTTCTACAGGCGATGAACTGACGACTGGTGTATTGAAAGTTGTTAAAGTTTATCTTGCTGTAAAACGTCGCATCCAGCCGGGTGATAAGATGGCGGGTCGTCACGGTAACAAAGGTGTTGTATCAAACATCTTGCCGGTAGAAGACATGCCACATGATGCCAACGGTGTACCTGTTGATATCGTATTGAACCCGCTGGGCGTACCATCGCGTATGAACGTGGGTCAGATTCTTGAAACTCACTTGGGTATGGCGGCGAAAGGTCTTGGCGATCAAATCGACAAGATGATGAAAGAGCAACGTACTGTACTTGAGCTTCGTGATTTCCTAGACAAGATTTACAACAAAGTTGGTGGCGAGCAAGAAGATCTTGATAGCTTGACTGATGAAGAAATCTTGAAACTTTCTGGCAACTTGCGTGCTGGCGTGCCTTTGGCTACTCCGGTATTCGATGGTGCTGAAGAAGGTCAGATCAAAGAGTTGTTACAACTTGCAGGCCTGTCTAGTACTGGTCAGACCGTATTATATGATGGTCGTACTGGTGAGCGTTTCGATCGTCCGGTAACTGTAGGTTACATGTACATGCTGAAACTGAACCACTTGGTTGATGACAAGATGCATGCGCGTTCAACTGGTTCTTACTCTCTAGTAACGCAACAGCCGCTTGGTGGTAAAGCACAATTCGGTGGTCAGCGTTTCGGTGAGATGGAAGTCTGGGCACTAGAAGCTTACGGTGCAGCATATACGCTACAAGAAATGCTGACTGTGAAATCGGATGACGTTGAAGGCCGTACCCGTATCTACAAGAACATTGTAGATGGCAACCATTATATGGACCCGGGCATGCCTGAATCGTTCAACGTATTGACCAAAGAGATCCGTTCTTTAGGTATCAACATTGAACTGAAAAATGGTGACTAATTAGTTCCATTGAATCTCCCCAAACCCCTCTTTGATAAAGAGGGGCTTCCCCCTTAACAAAGGGGGGACTGAGGGGGATTAAAATTCAGTTAAAAAACAATATTTGTGACCCAGTTGTTGAGTGAAAATCTCCACAACACACGGAGAAAAAAATTGAAAGACTTGCTCGATATCATGCGCAAAAAGACGGATTCAGACGGTCATGCTCCTGTAGAGTTTGACCGCATCCGTATTGGTCTTGCGTCACCAGAAATGATTAAGTCATGGTCTCACGGTGAAGTTAAAAAGCCAGAAACCATTAACTATCGTACGTTCAAGCCTGAACGTGATGGTTTGTTCTGTGCCAAAATCTTTGGTCCAGTGAAAGATTACGAATGCTTGTGTGGTAAATACAAGCGTATGAAATACAAAGGCGTCATTTGTGAAAAATGTGGCGTTGAAGTAACAACTGCGAAAGTTCGTCGTGAACGTATGGGTCACATCGAGCTGGCGTCTCCAGTTGCCCACATCTGGTTCTTAAAATCATTACCGAGCCGTATCGGTCTATTATTAGACATGACGCTACGTGATATTGAACGTGTATTGTATTTCGAATCTTATGTAGTGACCGATCCGGGTATGACTCCATTTGAGAAATACCAACTTCTAAATGATGAAGAATACTTCAATGCATTAGAAGAACACGGTGATGAATTCACAGCGAAAATGGGTGCTGAAGCAGTTCAAGACTTGTTGAAAGACATCGATCTTGAAGCTGAAATTGCGCGTCTTCGTGAAGAAATTCCTGTGACAACTTCAGAAACCAAGCTGAAAAAAGCGTCTAAGCGTTTGAAGTTGATGGAAGCATTCAACGATTCGAACAACAAGCCAGAATGGATGGTGTTAACTGTACTTCCAGTTCTTCCACCAGATCTTCGTCCGCTTGTACCACTTGAAGGTGGTCGTTTCGCGACTTCTGACCTGAATGATCTTTACCGTCGTGTGATCAACCGTAACAACCGTTTGAAGCGTCTTCTTGACCTTGCAGCGCCAGACATCATCGTACGTAACGAAAAACGTATGTTACAAGAGTCTGTAGATGCATTGCTGGATAACGGTCGTCGTGGTCGTGCAATTACCGGTTCGAACAAGCGTCCGCTTAAATCTTTGGCAGACATGATCAAAGGTAAGCAAGGTCGTTTCCGTCAAAACTTATTGGGTAAACGTGTCGATTACTCAGGGCGTTCGGTCATTACTGTTGGTCCAAACCTGCGTTTGCACCAATGTGGTCTTCCTAAGAAAATGGCCCTTGAACTGTTCAAGCCATTCATCTTTGCGAAACTACAAGCTTCTGGTCAAGCAACCACCATTAAAGCTGCGAAGAAAATGGTTGAGCGCGAGACGCCAGAAGTTTGGGACGTTCTTGCTCACGTGATTCGTCAACATCCAGTGATGTTGAACCGTGCGCCAACTCTTCACCGTTTGGGTCTTCAAGCATTTGAACCGATCCTGATCGAAGGTAAAGCGATCCGTCTACACCCACTCGTATGTGCTGCGTTTAACGCCGACTTCGATGGTGACCAAATGGCGGTACACGTACCATTAACACTTGAAGCTCAGCTTGAAGCGCGTGCGTTAATGATGTCGACGAACAACATTCTGTCTCCAGCGAACGGTGAGCCAATCATCGTACCGTCTCAGGACGTGGTCTTGGGCTTGTATTACATCACGCGTGATGCAATCAATGCCAAAGGTGAAGGCATGGTGTTTGCGGATACTCACGAAGTAAACCGTGCACTGGCAACAGGTCAGGTTGATCTACACGCTCGCGTTAAAGCACGTGTACACCAGACTGTGATCGACGAAGATGGTAACCGTGAACAGCAAACCATTATTGTAGATACGACGCCTGGTCGCTGCCTACTTTGGGAAGTTGTGCCTGAAGGTATGGATTTCCAGCAAATTAACGTTGAGATGACTAAGAAAAACATCTCTAAGTTAATTAACTCTTGCTACCGTAAATTGGGTCTGAAAGATACTGTTATCTTCGCTGACCAATTGATGTACTTGGGCTTCCGTCAAGCGACGCGTTCAGGTGTATCTGTCGGTATGGAAGACATGGTTATTCCACCGCAAAAACAAGCGATTATTGGTAAAGCGGAAGCTGAAGTTCGTGAAATCGAACAACAGTTCGAACAAGGTTTCGTAACTGCTGGCGAGCGTTATAACAAAGTGGTCGATATTTGGGCGCGTACCAATGACCAGGTTGCTAAAGCGATGATGGACAACTTGTCATTCACGACTGTTAAAAACAAACAGGGTGAAGACGAGAAGCAAAAATCATTCAACTCGATCTATATGATGTCTGACTCAGGTGCCCGTGGTTCGGCAGCTCAGATTCGTCAGTTGGCGGGTATGCGTGGTTTGATGGCGAAGCCGGATGGCTCGATCATTGAAACGCCTATTAAAGCGAACTTCCGTGAAGGTTTGACCGTACTTCAGTACTTCATCTCGACACACGGTGCGCGTAAAGGTTTGGCCGATACAGCATTGAAGACTGCGAACTCTGGTTACTTGACTCGTCGTCTGGTAGACGTTGCGCAAGACTTGGTCATTACCGAGCCGGATTGTGGTACGTATGACGGTCTGGTCATGACTCCGTTCATTCAAGGTGGCGATGTCATCGAAAACCTGGGTGCACGAGTATTGGGTCGTGTGGTTGCTGAAGATGTGAAACGTGTAGGTACAGACGAAGTTCTGCTTCCACGTAATACGTTAATTGACGAGAAATTGGCGACGTTTATCGAAAGCCAGGGTGTCGACGAAATTAAAGTACGTTCAGTCGTGAACTGTGCGTCTACCTTCGGTGTATGTGCGAAATGTTACGGTCGTGACCTAGCACGTGGTCATCAGGTGAACCCGGGTGAGTCTGTTGGTGTAATGGCAGCTCAATCGATTGGTGAGCCAGGTACACAGTTAACGATGCGTACCTTCCACGTCGGTGGTGCTGCGAGCCGAACTTCTGCTGCAAACAGTGTACAAGTTCGTAACCAAGGTACAGTACGTTTCCACAACGTGAAAACAGTACAACATGCCAAAGGTCATTTGGTGTCGACTTCACGTTCAGGTGAAATCGGTATTGCGGATGATTTAGGTCGTGAGCGCGAGCGCTATAAACTGCCTTACGGTGCGTCTATCTTGCTGAAAGATGGCGAAGCTGTAGAAGCAGGCGGTATTGTGGCGACTTGGGATCCGCATACACATCCATTGGTAACAGAAGTTGCTGGTAAAGTACGTTTCAGCCAGATTGCTGATGGCGTGACGGTTACTTCTAAAACTGATGATGCAACAGGTATGTCAACCATCGAAATCTTGCCAGTGACTTCACGTCCTGCGTCAGGTAAAGATTTGCGTCCTGCTGTTGTGTTGGATACCGTTGATGGTGGTGAACAGTTCTACTTCCTGCCACAGAACACGATTCTTTCTGTTCGCGATGGCGAAACGATTGGTGTCGGTGATGTCATCGGTCGTGTACCACAAGAAACTTCACGTACCCGTGATATTACCGGTGGTCTGCCGCGTGTAGCTGACTTGTTCGAAGCACGTAAGCCGAAAGAGCATGCAATCCTTGCAGAAGTGTCGGGTGTTGTAAGCTTTGGTAAAGAGACCAAAGGTAAGAACCGTCTGGTGATTACGCCGGATGATGGCTCTGAGATTTATGAAGAGCTGATTCCGAAATGGCGTACCATTAACGTGTTCGAAGGCGAACATGTGAACCGTGGTGAAACTATTTCTGATGGTCCACAGAACCCGCACGATATCTTACGTTTGAAAGGCGAAGTTGCGCTTACAAACTACATCGTGAACGAAGTTCAGGACGTATACCGTCTGCAAGGTGTAAAAATCAACGACAAGCATATTGAAGTCATCGTACGTCAAATGCTGCGTAAAGTTGATATCACTGATGGCGGCGATACCAGCTTCATCAAAGGCGAACAAGTGGATTACATCCGCGTTGTTCAAGAAAACCAAGCAGTTCTTGCACAAAACAAGTTCCCTGCGAAGTTTGAACGTCAATTGATGGGTATTACCAAAGCATCGCTTTCTACTGACTCGTTCATCTCTGCTGCATCGTTCCAGGAAACCACGCGTGTGTTAACTGAAGCGGCTGTAACAGGTAAAGAAGATGATTTACGCGGTTTGAAAGAGAATGTGGTTGTAGGTCGTCTGATCCCAGCGGGTACAGGTTTGGCTTACCACCTGGAGCGTCGTCGTCAAGAAGCAGAAGCTGCAGAATTTGAACTGCACAATGACTTCTCTGATGTAGACCAAGCTCTAAGTCAGGCATTTAACGAAGAATTCTAATTCGAGTTAAAGCTGAGAAAAGAGACGCCTTCGGGCGTCTTTTTTTGTCTGAAATTTATAAATAAGACATCTTGAACAGAAGAATAATCCATTGATATTTACAAAACTCAGCAGGAATACCGAGAGAAGTAACACGCTACAAATTTTAGTTTCATAAAATGAAGATAAGCTTAATTAAAGCAAGACAGGAAGGCCAAGGTCATGAAAAAATTAATGGGTGTTATGGCAGTTGCCACTCTTTCCACCTTTATGTTGGCGGGTTGTGAAAGTATGTCTGCCAATGAGCAACGGATCGGTGCTGCGGCCCTTGGTGGTGCAGTCGGTGGTGGTGTCGGTAATAAAGTCGGCGGTGGCGTTGGTGCAGCTGTTGGTGGTGGTGCCGGTGCGGCAGTGGGTAGTAAATCCCAAGGCGGTTCAAACCGTAATGCGACCTATAGTGGTGTAGGTGGTGCTGTTGGTTCAGCAGTCGGTAAAAGCATCTTCGGTGGTAATGCGGGTGCTGCAATTGGTGGTGCAATCGGTGGTGGTGCCGGTGCTGCGATTGAACAGGATAACCGTCGTCGTTAAGTCGAAAGTTACTTCAGATTCATCTAGATTTAAAAGCGCCAATGTGGCGCTTTTATCTTATTTAGGAGCGTTAATTTTCCCTTTGCTCTGTTTCCGCCGGATATAGACCGTTTTCTCTACCTCAGCAATTCTGACCCCGGCTTCATCATAAATATTCAGCTGATAATGTCGATACACTGGCGCATTATCGGCCGCCAGATTGATAATCGTGGTAATTTCTTCAGCAGAAATCCGAATATCCGCCACCACTGTGCCGTGACCCGGTGCCAAAAACTGAATGCTGGCGCCTTTATCCCAGACCAGATACTTCGGCCCCAAATGATGCATTAGCAATAACATATAAAAGGGATCAACCATCGAATACAGGCTGCCACCAAAATGCACACCGACAATATTTTGGTTCTTACGGGTCAGCGGCATTTTGACCCGAACATGATAATTATTAAAATCAATCTTATCAATTTCGATGCCTGCACCACGATAAGGGGCATAACGGTTCAGAATAAATTTTGAAACCAGAGGCAGTTTTTGAATTTTCTGGAATAGGCTCATACTGACATTCTTTTTGCGGCTGTGATTATGCATACTAGAGCAACAAAAATGCGCTGGCATTGATCAATCATGCCGATTTATAAACTAAGTGGTCAATAATAAAAACAGGATCAAAAGATGGAAACACAAGTGCAATGGGTCGATACCACGGATCAGCAGTGTCTCTGTGTCAAAACTTATGGACAACCCGAACAAACAGCCTTGGTACTGGTTCATGGCTATCCTGATCATCAAGCAGTTTGGGAGCCAGTCATTGCTCATTTGAGTCAGGATTATTTTGTGGTGACTTATGATGTCCGTGGCGCAGGGGAGTCCAGTATTCCCAAAAAAATCTCCGATTACCGCTTGGCCCGTTTAAGTCAGGATCTGGAAGAGGTGGTGAATAAGGTATTGCCGAATCGAGCTTTTCATCTGGCTGCGCATGACTGGGGCTCAATTCAGTCCTGGGAATCTGTCACCGATCCACGCTTTAAAGGGCGAATTCTGTCTTATAGCACCTTGTCTGGGCCATGTCTGGATCATGCCGCTTTCTGGATGCGTGAACAGTTCCAGCAAAACAAAGCAAAATTTTTAAAGCAAATGAGCAAATCTTGGTATATCGCGATGTTTCAGTTGCCTTTAGTGGCGCCGTTGGCCTGGAATTTTTTTAATCCGCAGCGTTGGGGCAAGATCGTGCAGCAACTAGAAAGACACGATGATCTGCCACTCAACCCGCATATTGTCAAAGATGGCAAATATGGTGTGAACCTGTATCGGGCCAATTTTTTGCCACGCTTAGCTCAACCACGGCAGCGTTTTGCCATCTGTCCGGTACAGGCAATTGTGCTGAAATATGACCAGTTTGTCGGGCCAGATCTGGTCGATGAGATGTCCAAATGGGCGGATGACTTCTCCAAAGTAGAACTGGCTGCCAATCACTGGGCGATTCTAAGTCAGCCGGAGCAAGTGGCTCAATTGATTGATGAGTTTATTCAGCGTAAATCTGCTGACATTCATTGACAGGCCACTCCGCGAAACATGACCCGACCAGAAAAAAGTGGCGGAATTTTTATCCGCATTTTCTGATAAAATAGCCGCTTTCTCTCTATTCCGATTCATTATGTTCGCAATTCTTGCTGCTATTGGAGTCATGTTCGGACTCTCGTTGGCACGTGTACCTGTGGTTTTTGCCCTGGTCATTGGTGCTGTTACAGGTGGTTTATTGGCAGGTCTGGGCCTGCAGGGAACCTTGGACGCGTTTAACAATGGCTTGGGTGGTGGTGCCAAAATTGCCTTGGCTTACGGTATTTTAGGTGCATTTGCTTTGGCTCTAGCGCGTTCGGGTTTACCGGATTTGCTGGCTTATAAAATGATCAGTACCTTAAAAGGTGAGGCCGATTTTAAAGCGCAAAACCGGGTGAAATATCTGATCTTTTTCACAGTCGCCATTGCTGCCGTGTTCTCGCAGAACGTCATTCCCGTGCATATTGCCTTTATTCCGGTACTGATTCCGCCACTATTGGCTGTATTTAACCACTTAAAGCTCGACCGTCGTTTGATTGCCTGTTTGCTGACCTTTGGTCTGGTAGGCACCTATATGCTGATTCCGGTCGGTTTTGGTGCCATCTTCCTGAATGACATTCTGGGTCATAACATCAATACTTTTGGTAAGCCATATGGATTTGAAATTAGCTATGACCAGATTCCATCTGCGATGGCAATTCCAGTATTCGGTATGTTTGTGGGCTTATTGGTGGCGATCTTTATTAGCTATCGCAAACCACGTCAATATCAAGATATTCATGTCCAGGAACAGCAAAGTATTTCCGCTGAATTAGGTGTGGCTGAGCAGGTTAAACCGCAGATTGCCAAATTTACCATTTGGATGGCCGGCCTTGCAGTCATAGCAACATTGGCGGTACAGCTTTATTCAGACTCGATGATTCTGGCCGGTCTGGTCGGTGTAGCAATCCTGAGTTGTGCCGGGATCTTTAAATGGAAAGAAGCGGATGATGTGATCATTACCGGTATGCGCATGATGGCGCTAGTTGGCTTTATCATGATTGCAGCACAAGGCTTTGCCGCGGTGATTGAAGCGACTAATCAGGTACCAACCTTGGTTGAAGCATCAGTAAACTGGATTGGTAATAGTCAGGCATTGGCTGCCTTCCTGATGCTGTTGATTGGTTTGCTGATCACATTGGGCATTGGTTCGTCTTTCTCAACCATTCCCATTCTGGCCATCATCTATGTACCGCTGTGTATCCAGTTCGGTTTTAGCCCTGCGGCGACCATTGCGATTATCGGAACTGCAGCAGCTTTGGGTGATGCCGGTTCTCCAGCTTCGGATTCAACTTTAGGCCCAACTTCTGGTCTGAATATGGATGGTCAGCATGATCATATGAAGGATAGTGTGATTCCAACCTTCATTCACTTTAATATTCCGTTAATGATTTTTGGCTGGATTGCAGCCATGGTTCTGTAAGTCAATTTCAATCTGCTCTGATATCTATTGGAGCAGATTCATCTGGATTTAAAATAAATAATAAGATGTATTTAAAATATATGTTTAAATAAAAATTAATATAAACCTGATTATTTTACTCTGAATAAAGCCATATTTATCTGATTAATATACTTGGTATTTAAAACCAACCAATCTAGTAAATTTAAAATAAATTATTTTTTAAATCAATATTTTAAATAATAATTTAAAATTAGTTTTATAATCCTTATTGCATATTATTTTCCCTCGTGTTTATTATTAATTAAGATTTATTTTCTTAATAATTATTCTTCCTGTGGGGTATTTTAAAATGTTAAAGCAAGCTGCTCTAATTGCATTAATCGGTCTTTCTGCATCTGCGATGGCAGGTCAATGGCAGGTGAAAGTTGGTGCCAGTTCTTTAGCACCATCAAGTGACACTGAAATTGCACCAGGTTTAGTCGTAGAAGCGGATCAAGAATATGGTTTTACGCCATCGGTTGAATACTTTTTTAATGACAATATCTCTGCAGAACTTTTATTAGCTACGCCATTTAATCACGACATTTCTGCTCAGGGTCTAGGGAAAATTGCCAAGATTAAGCATCTTCCACCCACAATTACCGCTAAATATAACTTTAAAAATGCAACACGTTTTACGCCATATATTGGTGTAGGTGGCACAGCTTTTATTGCTTGGGATGAAGAAGGTCTGGCTAAAGATGTGAAAGAGGAATTTGGTTTGGCAGGTCAGGTTGGCTTTAATTATCAGCCAGCCGATGCCAAAAACTGGGGAGTATTTGCTGACGTGCGCTATGCAGATTTGAGTCCTGAAGTGACTTTAGATGATGCTGATAATACTAAATTCGACTTGAATATTGATCCTTGGGTTTACACGATCGGTTATAGCTACAAGTTCTAAATTCTAACCTTAATCAACAAAAAAGCCTCATCTTAAATGAGGCTTTTTTTTCAAAATAACAACGATTTATAACTTATTGAAATTGAGCAGATCGGCAATGTTCAACTATATTAAAACGAATAAAGTAAATATTAATTGAATACGACTTAATAATTGAATAATAAGGAAGATCAGCATGAAGTTTTTAAGCCAAGGTATTGTGATCTTCTTCACCCTGCTGGCAGGGTCTGCCTATGCGGCAAGTTTTGATTGTCAGAAAGCTGAAACCGTGACAGAGAAAGCGATTTGTGAACATCGTCTGCTCAATGATGCCGATGTCAAGATGAGTACCAGCTATCATATTTTACGCCGTATGGTGCCTATGGGAACCCGTTCGGTGATCCAGCGCGATCAGGTGAAATGGCTACAGTTCCGTGACCGCTGTCAGGAATCTGTGTCTTGTTTGAGTCAGGTCTATAATATGCGCCAGCAGCAAATAGACCTGCAATTTCAACGTATTTATAAGCTTGGGCCTTATTAAGGCTTAAACTTAAGCCTTTACAAATGCAAGCCATTTTAGATCAAGCGATCCTTTATAAAATATCTTGAGAAAAAATATCCAACTGGCTATTGAAAATTTAGTAACTCACTCCATTCATATAGGCAACAGTATTGACCTGTATTTAAAATAAAAGGAGTGATTAATGAGCGAGTCTAGCGCACAAAAACATAGTTTCCAGGCTGAAGTGGCTCAGTTACTACATCTCGTGACCCATTCGCTTTATTCAAACCCTGAAATTTTCCTACGCGAATTGATCTCGAATGCCTCAGATGCATGTGACAAATTACGTTTTGAAGGGATTAACCATCCCGAATTTTATGAAAATGATCCTGATCTGCGCGTTCGTGTCAGTCTGGATGCAGACAATAAAACCATTACCATTTCAGACAACGGGATCGGCTTAAGCGAACAAGAAGCTATTGATAATTTAGGGACTATTGCCAAATCAGGCACCAAAGACTTTATGTCTAAACTGACGGGTGATCAAAAAGCCGATGCTCAATTGATTGGTCAGTTTGGTGTCGGTTTCTATTCCGGCTTTATTGTGGCTGACAAGATTACGGTAGAATCGCGTCGTGCCGGCACAGATGTCTCTGAAGGCGTACGCTGGATTAGTGGCGGAACCGGTGAGTTCGAAGTTGAACAGATCAGCAAACAAGGCCGTGGTACTGATATTATCCTGCATCTGCGTGAAGACGCACTGGACTATCTGCAAAGCTATAAAGTGAAGCAGATTATCAATAAATATTCAGATCATATTAGCTTGCCAATCCAGATGCAGAAAGAAGTCTGGCAGGAAGAAGAAGCGGCTGAAGGTGAAACTCCAAAAGGTGGTCAGTATGTCAAGACCGATGAATGGGAAGCGATTAACTCGGCCAGCGCTTTATGGACTCGTAACAAGTCTGAGATTTCTGAAGAGCAGTATGTCGAGTTCTACAAAAACTTAAGCCATGACTTTGCAGCACCATTGGCCTGGGCGCATAACCGCGTCGAAGGCAGCACTGAATATACCCAGTTATTGTATATTCCAAGCAAAGCACCTCAGGATATTTTCACCCGTGAATCTAAAGCGGGCATCAAGCTGTATGTAAAACGCGTATTCATTATGGATGATGCGGATAACCTGATTCCAAACTACCTGCGCTTTGTGCAAGGGGTAGTGGACAGTGCCGATTTGCCATTGAATGTCAGTCGTGAATTACTGCAAGAAAGCCGTGATGTCAAAACCATTCGTGAAGGTAACACTCGCCGTATCCTGACCATTCTGGATAATCTGGCCAAATCTGAAGATGAAAAAGACCAGCAGAACTTCAAGACTTTCTATCAGGAATTTGCTTCAGTATTGAAAGAAGGTTTGGGTGAAGATTTTAGTAACCGTGAACGTATCCTGAAGCTGTTGCGTTATGCAACATCGAATAATGATGAGGTCAACACTTCATTGGCAGCCTATAAAGCACGTATGCAAGAGGGCCAGAAAGCCATCTATTATGTGACTGCAGATAGCCTGAATGCTGCGAAAAATTCACCACAGCTGGAACTGTTCAAGAAAAAAGGCATTGAAGTTCTATTGATGACTGAACGCGTGGATGAATGGGCGATGAACTTTGTGAATGAGTTCGATGGTACGCCGTTGCAAAATGTGTCTAAGGGTGCAGTGGACTTAGGTGACCTTCAGGATGCCGAGGAGAAAAAAGCACTTGAAGCCGCTGCATTAGAGTTTAAACCTGTGGTGGATAAACTGACGGATTCACTGAAAGACAAGACTAAGGAAGTGCGTGTGACGACGCGTCTGGTCGATTCTCCGGCTTGTCTGGTGACGGGGGAAGGCGAGTTGTCTCCGCAGTTGATTCGTATGCTGAAAGATGCAGGTCAACCTGTGCCGGATATCAAGCCGATTCTGGAAATTAACCCGGAACATCCGTTGGTGAAAAAACTGGATGGGGCAGCGCAGTTTGATGATCTGGCCAATGTGATTTTTGACCAGGCAGTGATTGCAGAAGGTGGATTACCGGAAAATCCTGCTGAATATGTGAAGCGTATTAATAGCTTGCTGCTGGCTTAATGGTACAGCTATAAAAAATCCCTTTTCGGAGTAATGCCAGTCAGTTAAGAAATTGACTGGCATTTTCTTTTTAAATTCATGACTGTAGTTGATATGTGGGAAAGTCATCCACAACTGTTTGAGGCCGGACTACATTAAAAAATGATTGTTTCTACGATAAATTTGCTAGTTGATAGTGGCTGACGAGTTTTGCGGATGAGGAGTATTACTCCGCAAGATGCCTTCCTTGCGAAGCTTCGCTTCTCATTTGGGCGAAACCAAAGTAAAAAATGAGCTGCAGAATTTTGATTTAAAACAATAAGACTCTACTAAAAATTAAGGAGTTTATTTCTAAACTCCTTAACTGATCAGCATTACCTCTCCGGAGGGATTTTTTATATCTTTATTGCGTTTGGGTTTAAAACAAGGCTTCTAGACGTACCAAAGCCCCGACATAGTGGTCACGATCCTCGCGATGATCATTCAGATAGTTCAGATCGGTCTGGACAAAAAACCATTCACGTAAAAAAGGTTGTCTCCAGGACACATAGGGACCCCAGCGGTTGAGACGCAGATCCTTGTCATTCAGATAACCTCCGGTATAAATCCCGTAGCTGAAACGGTTATTGTGAAAAAATTGGTGCTGTCTAAAAGTATAGTTGTCCCAGGTCAGATCGTCATCTTGATCATCTGCATAAGTCAGGCTGAGCTGATTGGAGAGAAAGGCCTGATTGGGGCGGGCGTGGGTCAATTCCAGGTTGGTACGCAAATAGTTTTCACTTTGGGTGCCATAGCGATAAATCTGTTCGGCATGAAAGGAGTAGTCATTTTCAAGGGTCCAGTCCTTGCTGGCCTTAACCCGCAGATAAATATCATCCCCAGAGCGTAAACCCAGATCAAGATCGCTCTCGAAGGGCAGCCTGTCAGACCATTCTGACCAGCGTAAAGCAAAAGAGCTGTTATCTTCTCGTGCGCGTTTACTATCCAGATGTTTATCTCCGGCAGTGGCGGGATTTTCATTGGTAATCGCGACATTGTTGTCTAATTCGTTATCCAGGCTGTCATCACCAAAAACCAGACTCAGTTTTTTCTCCAGAGTTGGAAGTTTGATCTTGCCACGAATTCGGGGCTTGATCTCATAGTCCTCATGTTCATCCCAGCGATTATCTAAAATAATCCGTAGTGTGGCTGCAGCTGGTTGATCCGGATTGGTTTCCCCAAACCAGTTATCAATTTTATGTGCAGTACGATCTGCCCATTCCCGAACCTGTTTTTGCTGCCGATCCGTCCAGGACAAGTGCTCGGTTTCTTGCGTGCTGGGTACGATTGCGACATTCGATTGTTCTGGTAACACGGTGGGTGTCGCATCAATCAAACGCGGA
The DNA here is from genome assembly GCF_015602705.1 of Acinetobacter lwoffii. Lineage (NCBI taxonomy): Bacteria > Pseudomonadati > Pseudomonadota > Gammaproteobacteria > Moraxellales > Moraxellaceae > Acinetobacter > Acinetobacter lwoffii. The sequence continues at coordinate 2,730,502 of NZ_CP059081.1, read as the reverse complement.
ATCTGATCCAGTAATCCTGATGGGCTTGACTCTGTATTTGTTGGGCTGTCAGGCACATCTGTTATTGAGTCTGCCCAAGACATGCTAGCGCTCATTCCTAAGCCTAAAGAAAGCAGTAAGATTTGAGTAATCCTGTTTATTTGCATGAGGTATTTGTTGCTCTTGTATTCTTATAGGTTAGTTGTAGTGTTCTAAAAAATGGCCTTAGAAAGCAAGTTAAAGCTACAAAATAACAGCAATTATTCAATCATTTGAGACTGAATTTCCCGATAAAGATCCAGTACCTGGATGGGTTGTGGCATTGTTAAAATAATATTGTGAATATTCTGCCAATTGAGCCCTTTGTCACGTTGCAGCAAGAGGTGTGGATAGGCCAGTTCATCCTGTGCAAGCGAGAGGCGTTTTTCACCATGAATCACTCGATTTTTTTGATGTTCCTGTAGCAAGAGCATAGGGGTAGAAAAATCAGCAGTGGCTTCTTCAAATGAGATAAATTTCTGCTTCTGGATGAAATGCGCTGGTATAAACGGGTAGTAATCTGGCTGGGTCCAGACTGTTTCAGCTTGTTGCACGTAAGCCTTTGCAAAGGATTCCAGTTGCATGAAATTGTCGCTTAAAGCAGACCAGGCCAGTGATTTAATTGCAGCCGCTTGGCGTTGATGCTGGCCGAGCCAATGGTTAATACAATAGTGGGCCTGCAACTGACTCGGTACCCCTAAGAGCATCAGATATTTAACAAACTGACCTTGCAGATTCAGCTGTTCAACCAGATAGACCTGGCGTGCCTGCCAGTTATCTTCTGCTGCATAATACAGTGCGATATCCAGATAAACTGGATGTTCGAGATCGGTCCCCAGTTCTAAAGCACAGAGCCGCTGGATATTGGCATCTTCTAAACCTAAAGAACGAACATGAGCGCTCAGTTCGCCTAACTGGATCTCTACAGGAAATTCAACCGGTTTAGAGGGCATGATCTGTTCCGGTGGAACTGTTATTTCATCTTTGAGCTGAGGATCTGTTGCCTCAAGTTCAGCCTGTGTCTGCATAGGACGCTCATCTGAGCGACTGAGTTCCAGCGCACGAATTGTTGCTCTCGGCTGTCCCCGATGATATTTGGTGGTTGCTGCAGCATTTAAGCTGGTCTCAGCTTCGTTCAGGGATAAAGCAGGTACGACCAGCAAGGGCGGATCCTGTTTCAGGCAAGCAGACCGCTGCTGTTGTTGCAACAGCCAGCGATAACAATGTTGCAGTTCATCCCATTGACTGTGCAGGGTGAGGCCTTGCGGAGCCGGAAGCAGCCAGATTTGCCAGCCATGCTCGGGATGATGTAACACAGCCCAGCCTGATTCCGGATGGGCATGTAGCGCTTTTTCAAGTAGTACAATTTCATTGAAATAGCCACGGAAGCTTAGATGATAAGACGTGTTAGCAGAAAATTGGTAGGCGACAAGTTCAGGCTGAGTGCGGGCTTTAAATGCTGAAATCTGGGTTTTGAAAATAGGCTCATCACACAGATTAAAAATATCGCGTATCCTTTTTTTAGAACGGGCAATTTCATAGAAAGGCAGGACTTTATGCTCCAGTTGCTGCGCCAGTCCATGTAGTTCTTTAATTAAGTGTGCTTTTTCTAAAGCATTCATTTTTTGATCTCTAGAGATGTTTCAGTGCTTTATCCAGGGTTTGTGCCAGTACAATGTTAACCGCCAGCTCGACCAGTCTGTATTCAGCAGAATTCGAGTCGGTATAGCTTTCTGCCATTTCAATTAAATAATCAATAGAAACTGACTGAGGCGGAATTTTGCCCTGTACCAATGCCTGAAGTTCATGCATAAAAAATTTTCTTATCATTAATCTATTTATATTGCTGCAATTATAAGCAGAGATCACATAAAATAGTGATCTATTTTGAGTGTTTTATAAACAAATTTTTTAATTAAAAGTGATAAAAATCAATAGAAAAAATGAGAGTAGGAAATAGTCGATATTTTTGAGAGTTGTGCATCTTTTACACAGAATGTGTTCAATATGATAAAAAAAGCAGGCTGAATCGATCAGCCTGTTTCAATAAAAAATAGCTTTGTCTTAAGCTGTTTTTTCAGTTGGCGCAGTTTCAGAATCTGAATTTACTGTTTCAGCAGGTGCTTTAGTTGCCGGAAAGTCTGGCAGATGAACCACTTGAGCCATTTGTGCTGATGCTTGAACAGAAAAAGCCATAACAGTTGCTGCGAAAGCAAATTTAAGAGCATTCATAGGATGACCTTTGATATTTGGGAGTTCAATCACTTGAACAGGGGAGAGTATTGATACTTAATTCAGGGGAAATGATAGCAAATACGACCTAATTAAAAATGATAGATTCGGCAAATTTAGGTGCTAAATTTTAGGTAAATTGCTCTATAAAACAATAAATTAGTATATTTGCTCTAGTCTGGTTTCTGGAGGGTTCTACAGGATTTTATACTTTGTTTTAGCGATGAAAATCTGACTGTAATCGATGCTCAAAACAGGAGGTTAGCTGTTTTTTCATATGCCAATTCAGGCCTAACTTTCGAGCTTTGTTCAATCCATGTAAGTTTTTGCTATTGCTTGTTTACGGGTTGCTGCAATCTTCTAAGAATCGACTAAGATGGAATTTCATTCATTTTCACCCTGAGAGTTTGATTATGGCAATTGCAAAAGTGGTAGAAGTTAATTCAAGCAGTAATAAAAGCTTTGAAGATGCGATTCAAACCGGCATTCAAAAAGTCACAGAAACGGTTAAAAATGTACAAGGTGCTTGGATCAATGAACAGAAAGTTGTCATTAAAGAAAATAAAATCACGGAATATCGTGTCAATCTAAAAATCAGTTTTCTGGTTGATTAAACCTATGCAATTCGAGAACTAATAAAAAACCCCATTTGAAATGGGGTTTTTTTGATTTAACACTGATTTATTCAGGCTGATCTGGCGTGTTACAAGTCTCTGTGGTGCACTGTGCTGCCTGAGTATTGGTTGAAGTATCGAGGGCTTTTTCAAATACTTGCAGGAAAACTTCTTTAGGCTGCGCACCTGCCAAGGCAATACGCTGGTCAAAAACAAAGAAAGGTACTCCGGTCACTTTCAGCTGTTCATGTGCCACTTCCTGATCGAATTTGACAAAATCAGCATATTCTTCCGAATCCAGCAGGTCGTCGACTTCGACTGGGTTCAGGCCGATACGCGCTGCGACATCTTCCAGCGTTTCACGCTCACCAATCGCCAAGCCCTGAGTCATATAGCTATAGAAGAAGGCTTCCTGTGCTTCACTGCCCAAGCCTTTACTTTGCGCCAGATGAATCAGACGATGCGCATTGAAGGTGTTGCCGGAGTTGGCACCTTCCCAGTTAAATTCAATACCTTCGGCTTTGGCCATTTCAGCAATATTGCGCTGCATCTCTTCGACTTCTGCCACGCTGCGGCCATATTTTTGCGCCAGACGTTCAGAGTTGGATACTTCCTGACGAACCGGTGCTTCAGGATCAAGCTGGAAACTGTGCCAATGCACTTCAAGTTCAATCCCTGCTTCCTGTGCAGCAGCTTCTAAACGTTTTTTACCAATATAGCAGAAGGGGCAAACCACATCTGACCAGATATCTACGCGCATGTCATGTCTCTAATTTTGCTCTTGTGTTCAAGTATGAGGGTGAAGAACCAGAATTTAAAGTCCTGGCGGATTAGAAGTGTATTTCTACAGCAGATCTGCGCAGGACGAAGCAAGGAAAAAGCATAGGTCAAAACCCTATAACTACGCTAAAAAAAATCGCTAATTACTATTCAAAAAGCTATAAAAATGTCATAAAAAAACGCCCCGTAGGGCGTTTTTCTGAATACGGTCGATTATGCAGTTTTTACTGCAGCTTCTACAGCAAGCATGTGGCCATTTTCTTCGAAGTTTGTGTGCCAAGACAGCGCTTCACGAAGAATGTGAGGCGTGTGGCCGCCTTTTGCACATGCACGGTCAAAGTAATCGTTCAGGGCATCGCGGTACATTGGGTGTGCACAGTTATCAATCACGGCACGAGCACGCTCACGCGGCGCCAAACCACGAAGATCCGCCAGACCTTGTTCAGTTACCAGGATATCTACATCGTGTTCTGCATGGTCGATATGTGAAGCAAACGGTACCACAGAAGAGATGTCGCCACCTTTCGCGATTGATTTGGTGACGAAGATCGCCAGGTGCGCATTACGTGCGAAGTCACCTGAACCACCAATCCCGTTCATCATTTTGGTACCGCAGACGTGAGTCGAGTTCACGTTACCGTAGATATCAAACTCAAGTGCAGTGTTGATACCGATAATGCCTAGACGACGTACCAGTTCAGGATGGTTTGAAATTTCCTGTGGACGCAGTACCAGTTTGTCTTTGTATTGTTCTAGGTTGTTAAATACTTTCTCGCCGTACTTAGCAGAAAGCGTAATAGAAGAACCTGAAGCAAACTTCATTTTACCGGCATCGATCAATTCAAACGTACAGTCTTGTAGTACTTCTGAGTACATGATCAAGTCTTCGAAGTTTGAATCTTTCAGACCCGTCAATACGGCGTTTGCAATTGAACCGATTCCTGCTTGAAGAGGTCCCAAGTTTTTCGGTAGACGGTCTTCAGCCACTTCTTTTTCAAAGAAAGCGATCAAATGGTTGGCAATGCTTTGAGTCTCATCATCTGGTGCGGTTACAGTAGATGGAGAGTCGTGCAATTCGCTGTTAAATACGATACCAACAATTTTAGATGGATCGATATTGATCGCATGCGTACCAATACGCTCATCAACTTGAGTCAATGGAATCGCTTGACGCGTTGGACGATAGGTCGGGATGTAGATATCGTGCAAGCCTTCAAATGCCGAGCTTAAATTCGTATTGATTTCTACAATCACTTTTTCAGCAAAAATCGCAAAGCTTGCAGAGTTACCAACAGATGTTGTTGGAATGATGCCGCCATCTTCAGTAATTGCTACGGCTTCGATGATCGCAACGTCTGGTTTTTTCAACTGCAGGTTACGCATTTGCTCAACAGTTTCAGACAAGTGCTGGTCAATGAACATCACTTCGCCGTTGTTGATCGCTTTACGTAAAGTATTGTCTACCTGGAACGGTAAACGACGTGCCAATACACCAGCTTCAGTCAGTTGTTTGTCTAGATCGTTCCCTAGTGATGCACCAGTAATTAACGTGATCTTTAATGGATTTGCTTTTGCCTGTTGAACCAAAGCTAAAGGAACCGCCTTCGCTTCACCAGCGCGAGTAAAGCCACTCATACCCACAGTCATGCCATCTTGGATGAATTCAGCCGCTTGTTCAGGGCTGATGACTTTGTTGTGTAGGGAGGCTAAACGGATACGATCTAAAGACATTTTAACTCTCATTAATTCTTAAACTATGATACGGATTGTACCGCTCAAAAAATGTATTGTGCATAGGTGTTAGGCTAAGGTCTAATTTTTTAGCTAAATGTAGGTATAATAAAAAATGATGATTTTTAAATGATTGAATTCGTGAACTATAAAATGAATTGTATAGAAAAACTAAAAAGTCATTTGTTGAATTACTGATCACTTCTTAAAAGTGATCAGTCAAAGTTTGGCGAATTTTATCGAGTGTGGTGGCTGAGGAAAGTGTCTCTGGGTTCACCTGATTCACGGGTAGTGAAATGATAGCTTCCAGCCCACCTTCAGGACGATTATGAATACGCAATTGACCATGGTGAATGTCGACAATCCGTTTCACAATGGCCAACCCCAAGCCACTGCCTTGTACCGTTCGTGCCGAATTGCCCCGAACAAAAGGCTGCATCAAGGCTTCAATCTGATCTTCCGGAATGCCTTCGCCATGGTCTGCGACACAAATCAACAGTTGATCTTCTTCAACATGCGCAGAAAGCTCAATTGGTTCTGAACCATAGCGTTTTGAGTTGTTGATCAGATTGCCAATCAGTCTTTTTAGCGACATGCTACGTGCCTGAATGGTCGGTATATCTTGTGGGGTGAAACGGATATCTAGCGGTTTAAACTGCTTGACCAGTTCCTGTAGCAGTACATTGACATTGGTGTCCTGCGGTTCTTCATCGGAACCGTCGCGCATATAGGAAATGAACTGATCCAGAATCGCGTCCATATCTTCGACATCATAAATCAGGCCTTCTTTGAGAAAGTCTTCATCTGGCATCATTTCGGCACTGAGGCGGATCCGGGTTAAGGGCGTGCGCAAGTCATGTGAAATGCCGGCCAGCATAATTCGACGTTCCCGCTCGGTCTGATCTAGCGTATAAATCATCTGATTAAAGGCATGATTGACCTGACGGATTTCCAGTGGACCATGATTGGTATCTAGATAGGGTGCTGAACCGATTCGGCTATAACTGTTGGCGGCATTTTGTAACCGGCGTAAAGGACGGTTGAGCTGACGCACCAAGGTCAAAATAATGATGCCGACAATAATCGGGGTGCCGAGCAACCAGCCCAAAATCAGTTCATTGCTATAATTGGCATACGTCTTTAAAGGCTCTTGTACCCAATGACCATTCATTTCAGGAGTCTGGATCCAGATACGCGGACTCGGCTTAAACTGGAAATAGACTGTGGCTTGTTCGATGCGTAACTCTTTGGCCAGTTTGGTTTCGATCTGTCGGGTAAAAAATTCTGCAATCAGCTTTTCACGGACAGTGGGATATTCTGCTGGATTGGTCACGTATTCAATGCCGACCCGATTTCTTAACCAATCGTCAATGTCGACTTCCTGCTGTTTGTGATACAGGCGCAGATCGGGATTGTTGAGAATTTCCAGTTCCATGGCCAGATAACGCGCATGTTGCTGGATTTCAGGTAAAAACAGGGTACGCCAAAAGAACCATAAGGACATGAACAGGCTGAAACAGACCACGAAAACCACCAGTACCGTGGTACGCATGGCAGCAGAACGCGGTTTGATCTTGTCGAGAAAGCGTTCCCCGCGGGTACGCTTTTTTTCCGAGTAGCTGACAAAATCGGTAAATTTTTGTGGATCGATGGGGTCGAGTTTCACACCAGCTCCCTGTAGGCATTTTCCAAATTGAGCAGTAATAATATTTGTAATGGAATCTTACTGCTTGAACCTTCGATGGAAGGAGCTTGTTGTGTTACTTTTTTTGAAAAAATGAGTAACACTGTTACGCAAGTAAAAACTTTGCCATTCGCTGAACTCGCGCATTTGTATACGAGCCTTTAAAGAAGGGAGGCTCAAACAACAGCGAATGGCTTTTAGGGACAATAGACTGGGGTAATCTTTATCCTATAATTTTTCCTTTATTCAGCACCATCTGGAACAAAGACATAACCCACACCCCATACGGTCTGGATATAACGTGCACGCGCAGGATTTTCTTCAACCAGACGGCGTAAACGTGACACCTGAACATCAATTGAACGTTCCATGGCACCCCATTCACGGCCACGCGCCAGATTCATCAGCTTGTCGCGGGTTAATGGTTCGCGTGGATGTTGAACCAGTGCTTTCAGTACCGCAAACTCACCAGTAGTGAGCGTTACCACTTGGCCTTCACGGGTCAGAGTGCGGGTAGAGAGATCTAGCGACCATGGGCCAAAAGAAACCACTTCCATCTGTTGGCTTGGTGCACCGGGCACTTCACGTACCTGACGGCGCAATACCGCACGAATACGTGCCAGCAGCTCATTCGGGTTAAACGGTTTAGGCAAGTAATCATCGGCACCTGCTTCTAAACCGGCAATACGATCCGAGTCGCTACCACGAGCGGTGAGCATAATGATAGGCGTATCGATATTGGATTGGCGTAAACGACGACAGATACTCAAGCCATCTTCGACCGGAAGCATAAAGTCGAGCACGATCAGAGAAAACAGTTCCCGCTGTAAAAGTCGATCCATCTGCGTGGCATCATGTGCAGTTTTAACCACAAAGCCTTTATCTTCGAGAAAACGCTGTAATAAGGTACGCAGACGAACATCATCATCAACCACCAGGATCCGTTCGACCCGGTCCGTTTCGGTATGTACGGCATCGGCTTTTTCAGCAGGTACAACTAAACTCATGAGATGCTCCTTTATTCTTTATTGTCGTCATAAACAAAAATCAAATAGGCTTTGAGTATACGATTCATTGATATTAATTGAATATGCTCTAAAGCACCAAATATTGCAGTTAAAATCAAGACATAGATACTAAATATATACATCTAAATGAGCAAAAAATACGATTTTAAGCTGGATAAAAAGCAAAGTTCATACAAACTTTATCGGGAAAAGCTGAAAACTGTGGCACTTCATAATATAAAGATGAGGTAAATTAATAAAAACAATGGTGGATTTTATAGACCCGGTCTTTATAATCATGCCATTTAGTACTTATCCTTGTGGGATCAAACACGATGACTGACTTAGTTCAGCAGTTGGCAAAAGAACTTGCCGTACGTCCAAATCAAGTTGAGGCTGCCATCAAGCTTATTGATGAAGGTGCCAGTGTTCCTTTTATTGCACGTTACCGTAAAGAAGTAACGCAAGGCTTAGACGATACGCAACTACGTCAACTCGATACGCGTTTATCATACTTGCGTGATTTGTATGAGCGCCGTGAAAAGGTGATTGAATCACTCAAAGAACAAGATAAATTATCTGATGATTTATTGGCGCGTGTGAATGCGGCCGAAACCAAAAATGCATTAGAAGAAATTTACGCGCCGTACCGCCCAAAACGTACCAGTAAATCATTCAAGGCCAAAGAAGCCGGTTTAGGCCCGATTGCCGAAAAAATCTTTAATGAAGCCGTTGATCCAGCTGAAGCTTTGGTGGGTTTTAGCCATGAAGATTACCCAGATACTGATAGCCAGCTTGATGCGATCCAGCACATCCTGATTGATGACTGGGCGCAAAATATCGCGCTGACCACTGAACTTAAAGCGACATTTGCAAAAACTGCCGTGCTGAAAAGTTTAGTTGCCAGTGATGAGAAAAAAGAAGTCGGTAAAAAATTCCGTGATTATTTCGATTTCTCTGAAAACTTGAACAAAGTCCCTTCACATCGTTTATTGGCGATGCTACGTGGCCGTCAGGAAAACGTTTTAGGCCTGAAAGTGGATGGCGAAGACGATGCACCATTGGCGCGTATTGAAACTGAATACAATTTAGAAACTGTTCAGCCACAAGCGCGTCAGGATTTCCTGAAGCAAACTGCAAAACTATTCTGGCTCGGTAAAGTTCGTCCAACGATCGAACATTCATTGCTGACTGAAAAACGTCTGGCTGCTGAAACAGAAGCGATGAACGTCTTTGCTGAAAACCTGCGTCATTTACTGCTTTCTGCACCTGCAGGCGCACGTACCACTTTGGGCGTGGACCCGGGTATCCGTACCGGTGTGAAACTGGCGGTGGTGAACGAGTCTGGTGATGTACTGGCACATAGTACGATTTATCCATTTGCGCCAAAAGATGATAAAGATGGTTCATTAACTGAACTTGCACGTTTATGCCGCGAGTTCAATGTTGACCTGATCGCGATTGGTAATGGTACTGCAAGCCGTGAAACTGAAGCTTTAGTTGCTGAAATGATGGCTGCGAACAGTGATCTGAAAATGACACGTGTGTCTGTGTCTGAAGCAGGTGCATCTGTATATTCAGCATCTGAACTGGCTTCACAGGAACTTCCAGAGCTGGACGTGTCGATCCGTGGTGCAGTATCGATTGCACGCCGTTTGCAGGATCCATTGGCGGAACTGGTGAAAATCGATCCGAAATCGATTGGTGTGGGTCAGTATCAACATGACGTGAACCAGACCGGTCTGGCGAAAACCTTAGAAGCAGTAGTCGAAGACTGTGTGAACTCGGTGGGTGTGGATGTAAATACTGCATCAGCAGCGATTTTGGGTTATATCGCAGGTCTGAACAAATCGATCGCACAGCAAATTGTGGAATTCCGTAAGGAAAATGGTCGTTTTGACAATCGTCAGTCTTTGAAAAAAGTACCACGTTTAGGTGAGCGTACTTTTGAGCAGTCTGCGGGCTTCTTGCGTATTCAAGATGGTACAGAGCCACTAGATGCTTCTGCAGTTCACCCTGAGTCATATGCTTTGGTGAGCAAAATTGTTGAAGCAAAAGCAACGACTGTAAAAGATATCATTGGCAATACTGAAATCATTCGCCAAGTGAATGCTGAAGAATTTGCAGACGAGAAATTCGGTCTGCCGACAATTCAAGACGTATTGGCTGAACTGGAAAAACCGGGCCGTGACCCGCGTCCAGAGTTCCGCACTGCTAAATTCCGTGATGACATTACTGAAGTTGCGCAATTGTCTGAAGGCATGCAGCTGGAAGGTGTAGTGACAAATGTCACTAACTTCGGTGCATTTGTCGATGTGGGTGTGCATCAAGATGGTTTGGTACATATTTCTGAACTTGCCAATGAATTCGTCGCTGATCCGCATAAAGTGGTGAAACCGGGTCAAATCGTAAAAGTCCGTGTTTTGAATGTGGATGCTGAACGTAACCGTGTCAATCTGTCGATGCGTCCTGAAGGTTCTGAAGCTCCGGCGAAAGCACCACGTCAACCACGTCGTGACAATGAGCAACGCGGTGAACGTAAGCCTCAAGGCAAACGTCCACAGCAAGCACGTCCGCAAGGCGACCGTCCTCAGGGCAAGAAACCGCAAGCGGCTAAACCACAAGAGCAAAAAATTGGTGGTTTGGGTGCATTGCTATTGCAAGCAGGGATTAAAGGTTCTAAATAATTTTCAGATATCTTTAATTTAAAAAAACCTCCCAATTGGGAGGTTTTTTATTGGATCATTATGAGTTAATCATCGGCACAATCCAGCTGGTGATAATCAGCAAAATACCGAGATGCCCCAATTTTCGTGTCACATAGACCAGTTTAGATGGTGGCTGTTCCAGTCTTTTTGCATATTCTTCCATGCTAATGCCGGGCTTGCCTTTACTGGTAAATAAAAACACCGCCAGGTCGATACAGATCAGAATCGTACCGATATCAGCGACCAGTTCCATCAGGACAAAATCCTGGCGATACAGCGACATGCTGACGCTATAAATCAGATAAATGGCAAAGGCCAGACACAGGTATTGCAGGACAACTAAAAACTTCTGCATAAATTTCAACAGTTCACAAAATTAAAGCAATTATACAAATAATCGGGCAGCTGCTGCCAATTACAAGGCTTGCATCACCTCAGCAAAATTCTGCTTCTCGACCAGTTCCAGAAATTCATCGCCCAGACGCTGACTTTCCGCAATACATTGCTTCCACAGCTGAATCCGTTGGGTTTGATCCAAATCTTTTAAGTTAAAGTCTTTACGATCAGGCAAACGACCCAAAGGCAAACTTTGCAGATATTGCTGCGATGGAGAAAGCAGCAAAGTTCGTGCCTGATTTTCTGGATTTGAGGTACGTTTAAATAACTTGTCGAACCAGCCGGGGGTAATGCTATCGGTAAAATGTGGATACAGCACAATGCCTTTGCTCTGAAAGGGCAGGTCAATGTGATAATCAATCAGGCCACCATCGCGATAATAACCCTGCGGCGCATCCGGAATATCGCGCATTGCCGCCATGACCCCCGGAATAGATGCCGATGCCATTAGCCAGGACAACACACTCTGTTCGGTTAGTGCATGATAATGCGTGGTAAATCCATCTTCAGCGATTTTAAACTGTTCACCGATATTGGGCTGGCTGATTACACGTTGCATGAAATGACGGCTGTGCCGGCGCGCGACTGCGGTCGTTCCAAGAATTCCAGCCACAGAAGCCAGCAACGGCAATGCCTTGTCACTCTGGAAAATATGCTGGGCTTTAATTGAAATGACTGCGAGATGATAATCTGGATGATTGACCAGATCGTTTTCTTTGCCTTGTACCAGATCCAGCAGCATGCCACGGCAGATGTCGCTGACATCTTGACGGGTCATTTTTTTATGAAAATAGAGATTGGTATAGAGTTCAGCTAAGCGTTCGGTTCCCTGTTGAGCACCATGTGCAGCCATACTGGCAAAGCGCCAGCTGCCAATCGAAGAACCCACCAAAGTTCTACGCTGAGGCGCACGTGGAAAAAACTCACCAAAAATCGCCTGATCCAGTCCCTGAATACCGATGCCTTTGGGGCCACCTGCAGCACCGGGCACGATATCGACCTGTTCGGGTTGCAAACCTTGTTCCAGAATCAGCTCACGTGCCAGATGGCCGGCACGAATCGTCAGCGCAGGCGCACGTTTCTGTAAAATCTGTACCATGGTTGAACCTATACTAGCCAAATATGTGCTTATTTTAAGCGATAGGTCTAAAGACCCAATGGCAAGATATGTCCTAAGGTGACTTTGGAGTCATGCGATGTCCAGAAAATAAAAAACCTGAACAGTGTCAGGTTTTTTAAAAGCTCATTTAGTTATTTCGCAATCCGCCAGACGGCAAGCACACTTGCTAGCACAATCAGAATCACCGACACAAACCACGGTGAAATAATTGCAATCGCCAGCAGAATGGCCATGACACTGCCGAACATCCAGCTACGCTTCTGTTGATGTTCCATTTGCAGGCGCATGCTTTGTAATTCATTGAGCTGTTTGGCATGCCAGGCCGACTGGTTTTTTAAACCGTTTAAGCTGTCGATCATCAGGGTCGGTAAATCCTGTGCCCCTAAAAGCAGATCCGGAATTTTCTGTCCCAGTTCTTTCAGGTTCTTTTGCGGATTCATCTGGGCCTTGATCCAGTCGGTCAGGATCGGTTTGGCCAGACTCCAGATATCCAGTTCAGGATACAGGTCGGTTCCCAAACCTTCGACATGCACCAAAGTTTTTAGCAGCAACATCAATTGAGGTGGAATTTCGAGATGGAAACGACGCGCGATATCCATCACTTCAATCAGAATGCCGGCAAAGTCCAATTCATGCATCGGTTTGGACACCATCGGCCCCACACTGCGGCGCATTTCACGTGCCAAAGCATCCTGATCAGTCCCCGGTGGAATCCAGCCAGCCTGATGCACCACCTGAATCAGCTGCATAAAGTCACTGTTCATGACCGCCAGTAGCATGCGTGCTACGGTCATCTGGTCGTGTTTGGACAGCTCGCCCATAATCGCGCAGTCCAGCGCAATAAAACGCGGATTGGCTGGATTGATGGTTTCTACAAAGACATTTCCCGGATGCATGTCAGCATGGAAGAAGTTATCGCGGAAGACCTGAGTAAAGAAGATGGTTAGACCTTTACGCGCCAGATCGGCACGATCCATGCCCAACCGGTCAAAGGTCGCGATATCTGAAATTGGTACCCCGGTAATGCGCTCGGCCACCAGCACGTCTTTGCTGTCCATGTAAATTTCCGGCACATACATCATGCTCGAGCCGGTAAAGTGATGGCGCATACGGCGGGTATTGTCTGCTTCCAGCGTCAGATCCAGCTCATTCAGAATAATCTGGCGGTAATCCTGAATGATTTCCGATAAATGTAGGGCACGTGCTGCTTCCAGACGTTTTTCCAAAAATTGACCGAGCCATTCCAGAATTTCAAAATCCTGCAAAATCTGCTGACGAATATTCGGGCGGGTGACTTTAACCACCACTTCACGGCCATCATGCAAGGCAGCCGTATGCACCTGAGCAATCGAAGCTGCAGCCAGTGGCTGGGTATCGAAACGCGCGAATAGGGTATTTACATCAGCTTTCAGGGATTCCTGAATGCGCATCTTGGCTACGTCATTATCAAACGGCTTGACCCGGTCTTGTAGCAAGACCAGTTGCTGTAAAACTTCAGGTGGAATCAGGTCACGACGGGTCGAGAGCAGTTGACCGAGCTTGATCGCCAACGGCCCCATTTCTTCTAAAGTCAGTTTCAGCTTGAGTGGATTTTTACGTTCACGACTGGACCAGGCGGCCGGATGCATCCGGATGAGGGATAGCACATGCCGGGATTTTTCTGGTAATTCTTCCGCAGGAAACAACGTGTCGAGTCGATAGTGCGCGGCGATGCGCCAAAGTTCGAGTAAACGTGAAACATGCGGAATCATAAAGCTGTGTACCTAGTCTTGAGTAGAATTGTTTGAGGCATCAATTTGAGCCTGAAGCTGATGGATTTTTGCTTCAACCCGATCTAAATTTTGATTCAGGATACGGGTGTCCTGATTCAGGTCATCCATTTGCCAGCGGGGGGCAAACAGACCGCTGTCTTCTTTTAAGGCATCTTCGGCAAAAAATAATTGACTTTGCAGGGTGCGTTTTAGCTGCTTGGGCAGCAGTTGCAATTTACCAATTTCATGCGCCAGTGTCGGGCCAATCCAGGGGCTTAAGTGCGCCGCCAGATCTAATTCTGCCTGTTGCATGATGCGCTGGATTTCCTGCAATAACTTGTAGTCGCCTTGCAATGGAATATTGCCGACTTCATCGGAAAGCAGCAGCTTGAGTAATTCCACCACATTGCTGACCTGCAAGGTTGCAGTTGCTTCGGTGACTGTCGCGGAACTTGCGTCAAATGGACGTTGTTCAAAGACCGAAGGTGTTTCGGTATGACCGGTTGCCGTTGGTTCCAGACGAACTTTGCTTTCATCAAAAAAAACATCGACCGAAAGCTGCGGCGAGGCGATCACCACCCGCAGCATCTTACCGGACAGAGCATTCAGCTGGATGCGGGTAATGGCATCCAGATCAATGATATGATGAATCACGCGTTCAACAGCACCGAGTGCCAGAATTGACCACATAGGCAAGGAACCTTAAAGTTTGAAACCGCGGTGAACCGCAACAATCCCGCCAGTCAGGTTGTGATAGTCACAATTCTGGAAGCCGGCATTTTCCATCATGCCTTTCAGGGTGCGCTGGTCCGGATGCATACGGATTGATTCAGCTAGGTATTTATAGCTTTCTGCATCATTGGCAATGATTTTACCCATGATTGGCAATGCTGTGAACGAATACAGGTCATATAGTTTAGAGAATGGCTCAAACACCGGTTTAGAAAATTCTAGAACCAGTAAACGGCCACCTGGCTTGAGTACACGGTACATCGCAGCAAGTGCCGCATCTTTATCGGTCACGTTACGCAGACCGAAAGAAATCGTTAAAAGATCGAAACTGTTGTCTGCAAATGGTTCTAAGGTTTCGGCATTGGCCAGAACGAAATCGACATTGGTACAGCCCGCATCAATCAGACGGTCACGACCGACATTCAGCATCGATTCGTTAATATCAGACAGTACCACATGACCCGTCGGGCCCACTTCGCGGCTAAAGACTTTCGCCAAGTCGCCGGTGCCGCCCGCGATATCCAGCACATGCTGGCCACGGCGTACACCTGACATATTGATCGCGAAACGCTTCCACAGGCGATGAATACCAAAAGACATCAGATCATTCATGATGTCGTATTTGCTCGCCACCGAGTGGAACACTTCTGCGACTTTCTGGGCTTTTTCTTCGCTGTTGACAGTTTGATAGCCAAAGTGCGTGGTTGAGCCGACGTTACCTGTATTGGCACCGCGTGGCAGATTGTATTTAGGCACAGTACCCGTCACAGGCGTGTCAGTCAGACGTTGTTCTAAAGATTGTTGCTGACCTTGCGGGGTGCCTTGTGGAAGGGGTTCAGTTAAGAATGGGCTCACTTTGTCTGTCTGTTGTGCCGACTCGGGGGTAGGGGTAGGCGTTGTATTTTCATTCGACATTGGAGTCACTCCTAACATATCAATCGGGTTAATCTTGCATTGTCTGCATCATGACAGATTCTAAAGGCTTATTCAGCAATCATGATGCAATTGTTATGAATAATATACAGAAAAATTCATGCTTGGCAGAAATACTCATCGGGTATTTACTGAAATGGTAGCGGATCGCCAGAATGTACTTTATCGATAATCTGGCGTTCGGTAGCAGTGAACGTGCGTACAAATTTTTCTGCCGATTTGAGTGGCTTCATGGCCAGAAAACCATCCTGCATAAATTCATACATTACCTGAAAGTTATATTTATTCGCCGCGCCTTTACACATCTTGAAGGCCGCATAGACCACAAAGGAGCGCATGTATTTATCCAGACTCATGCCGAGCTGATCCAGTAGAGCCAGCTGTTTCAAGCGTGCTTCACCCTGATCCAGTTTGAGATAGGTCAGGCGCATCATCTCGTCAGTCAACGGTTCATGCGGATGATAATCCTGTAATAACTGAATCGCGACCTGTTCATCCAGCTGTACCGCCAGAATAGCCAGCTCTACACCTGAAGTGCCGGTTTTAATGGCATTTTCCGGAATAACTTTTTCTGCTTTATGCGCATATTTCATCAGCCGGGCAATCTGTTCTGCCAGCGCATCAAAGTCAGCGCCGCCGTAGAGACGGTTCAGGAAATACTCGGACATCAACAGGTTTTGTTTTTCAGCAAAATGGGCGCGATGGGTGCGCTGCATGCGGACTTTCTGCCAGGCCTGTACATCCTCTAAACGGCTTAGAATGTCAGACCGGGTGTGATAAGCCAGTTGATAATAATGCGCTAACAGATCATCGAGTACGGCAAGTTTGGACATGAGGCTTCAATTATGATTGGAGGATGCAAGAATCTTAGAGGCTGCCGGACAATCCTGCTATGACAAATTGAACAGAGATCGGGCATTTGTATGTCAATCTGTTGTTTAAATAGCCAATTTAATCGTGTGAAAAACGTTGCCAGAGCTATTTTTGCGCTGAAACTCCTCGCTATACTGCAGACAGAATAAAAGATCAGGGTTGAAGATGCGTATGGAACAACCACAATTTCAGTTAATGGATGAAGATCAGCTGTCTGTCGAGCTGATTGATGCCCAATATAATTTAAAAAAGACCCGGGGCCAGAAAAATGCCAAAAGTCTGGTGATTCTGGTGAATGGCATTGAGCTGGCCGGCAAGGGTGAAGCGGTTAAACAGTTACGTGAATGGGTCGATCCGCGCTATTTGCGTGTGAAAGCCGATAAGCCTCAGCTAGCCGGCCCGAAGCAGACCTTGTGGCAACCTTATGCACGTTTTATTCCTGCCGAAGGCCAGATCATGGTGCTGTTTGGTAACTGGTACAGTGATCTGCTTGGCAGTGCCATGCAAGCTGAAAGCCCGCTGAGTGATGCACAGTTTGATGAATATCTGCAAGAGATGCAGGCCTTTGAACAGGACCTGAAAAATAACCATGTCGATGTGATCAAGGTCTGGTTTGACCTGTCCTGGAAAGTCTTGCAAAAACGTCTGGATGCCATGGATCCGATTGAAACTCACTGGCATCAACTGCATGGTCTGGACTGGCGCAATCGCAAAGAATATGACACCTTGCAGCGCCTGCGTCAGCGCTTTACCGAGGACTGGTTCATTATTGATGGCGAAGATGAGCAGCAGCGCGACCAGCAATTTGCCCAGTATATCCTGAGTGCCTTGAAACATTGTCCGGATCATCCCGCCAGAGCCAAGGGAAGATGGAAACAGGCCAAGATTCCCGAGCAGTTAAAACATCCTTCCAAGACTCAAGCCCAGCCAGAAGATTACAAACCGGAACTAAAAAAATTAACCGCGAAGGTCGCCAAAGCCATGCGTTCCGATTCGCGTAATGTGGTAATTCTGTTTGAGGGCATGGATGCTGCTGGCAAGGGCGGCGCGATCAAGCGGATTGTCAAAAAACTGGATCCACGTGAATATGAAATTCATACCATTGCCGCACCAGAAAAATATGAGCTGAGCCGTCCTTATTTATGGCGCTTCTGGACCAAGCTGCAAACCGATGATGATATCTGCATTTTTGACCGTTCCTGGTATGGTCGGGTATTGGTAGAACGGGTAGAAGGGTTTTCCAGTCCGGTAGAATGGCAGCGAGCTTATGCGGAAATTAACCGTTTTGAACAGAGCCTGGTCAAGCATCAAACGGTGATTGTGAAAATCTGGCTGGCCATTTCTAAAGAGGAACAGGCAGCACGGTTCAAGGCGCGTGAAGATACACCACATAAGCGTTTTAAAATTACTGAAGAAGACTGGCGTAACCGGGAACGCTGGGATGATTATCTGAAAGCGGCAGCCGATATGTTTGAACATACTTCGACTGAGGAAGCGCCTTGGCACATTATCGCGTCTGATGATAAACATACCGCACGGGTCGAAGTACTAAAGGCTATTTTAAAACAACTTCAGGCAGAATAATCTGCCTGAAGTAGAGAATTTTAAACAGTTTAAAAATATTTAGCTTAAACAGGATTAACCTTGGGCGACCTGTTTTTGCTGAATACTTTTAGCGGTGCGATAGCAGTCTTGCACATGAGCATCGGCAATTTTTTTCATGACAAAATAACCCAGACTTGCGGCCACCAGCTGACCACCCAGCGGAATGAATTTTGTGACTTGCTTTATGATCACTTTCGCTGCAACATTGTTCAAAGATTTTTTAACTGCCGTACGTGCGACCACCAGACCGGAAAATTCTACGCCACGTTTACGCAGCTCTTGCCAGTGAATCTGACGGGTTTTCGGATCGTAGACACTGATCTGCTCAGGGGACAGGCCGAAGCGGGCATTGATCTCGGGAATCAATTGCGACAAGATGCCGACATCAATGACCACGTCCATAAAAGGTACCGGAATCACGGCAGCACCAGCAGAATAGTAGGCGCGTTTTTTGGTGAGTTCCAGGCATTCGTCGCGGATTTGTTCTAAATCTAGGCTCGGATCGAGACGTTCAGGAATTTTATCTAATTTCATGGGCACTACCTAAGCTCTATGTTGTTTTTTTCTATTCAAGCATCTTTAAGATGCTTTTTTCAAAGAAATTTTTCGACTGAAGTGTGGTTTTAAAGTGTCATAGAGCGCTCGGGATGTATAGTAAATAATCTTTATCGTTTTGTAGTAAAAACCACATTCAGCAGTTCAGGGGAACCAATGGCCATTCATGTTATTCAGAGTCAACGTATTGATGTGCTTTTGGATAGTATGCTGCGTATTGTCAACCAGACTGCCCGGAATCCATTTGAGGTGTTACAAACCCGGCACTTTATTGTGCCATCTCCGGCAGTAGAAACTTGGCTGACCCAGAAAATTGCCGAGAAAAAAGGTATTAGCGCCAATACCCAGTTTCATCACCGGATTCGCGCCTTTCAATGGACTTCCTATCAATGGGTATTGAATGCGCCTAAAGAAGTGGAGCAGGTCCGTGAAGCCAATATTCCGCGCATTATCATCAAATGGCGCGTGTTTCAGGCATTGCGTAAATGTATTCTGCCTGAACAGATTCCTTTAGACGTCGATCATCCGCTGTATTCTATTGTGAAGCGGATTTATGACAGTGCTGACCGGCTGGAGCAGGGTACAGAGAAGCAGCTGAAAAAACAGAGCATGCTGTACTGGGTAGCCGAGCAGGTGTCGCGTTTGTTCAGTCATTATATGGATTATCGCGGTTATTGCGCGCGTAACTGTCCTCCAAACAACTGCAGTTGTCCGAGTAACTGGCTCGAGGCCTGGGGACAGGATATTGCGCTTGATATCGAACAGATGATCTATAGCCCCAAAGATGAAAATGGCCATGAGATGCAGGTGGCGGATTTTGTCAAGATTCAGGCGCGTGAACTGGAAGCCTGGCAACGCTGGTTGTGGCAGCATGTATTTCAGGATGACTATGCCAAAATCCTGGAGATTGAACGCCTGTATTGGGATCGGCTGGAAAATGCAGAGACCCGGGCCCAAGCTCTGAAACGACTGCCGGCACAGATTGTGGTGTTTAGCCTGTTAGAATTGCCACCGAGCCAGCTGGATTTTTTACGCCGTCTGGGCCAGTACATTGATATCTATATTTTTCACTTCAACCCCTCGCAGGAATACTGGGCCGACAGTGTCGATCCGGACTGGAAAGCCAGATTTGATTTGCAGCGGGAAGAGCGCTTTATTCAGCGTTTTGAAAAAACCCGTCAACGTAAACCGAATGATGCGGAAATAAAAGATTTCAGGATCAAGCAGCTGAACTTTAATGCCGAAGACCGGGAATCGCGGCATCCGCTCCTGACCCGATTCGGCAAGCAGGCACGGGATCATTTTTCTCTACTCTCTAAACTGTCTTCGGGGGAAGAGGGTCTCTGGGCCGATGTCTTTGTGGATGAATATCAAAATAAACTGCTGGCCAAAATCCAGTCGGATATCCTGTATTTGCTCGAGCCCGAGCAGCATCAATATGCTTTAAGCCCTGATGATGATTCGGTACAGATTCATGTCTGTCATTCTTCATTACGTCAGCTGGAAGTTCTCAAAGAACAACTGATTCACTGGCTGGCTCAAGGCAATGAAGAAGCGCCGCGTCAGCCCAGTGATATTCTGGTGTTGACGCCAAGTCTGAAAGAACTGGAACCGGCAATTCGCAGTGTCTTTGCGCCACCACCGCGTGAGCGCGAAACCGGCAGCAAACGCCTGCAAAAAGATAACCTGTATTTACCGATCCAGATTGCCGGGGTGTCGCGTCTGGATGTCAGCAATGCCTGGCGCGCGGTACTGGGCCGGATTCAGTGGGTACGGCGCCGTTTCAGTATTGAGGACTTTGCCGACTGGCTCAGCCTGAATGCGACCCAGCAGTATTATGGTCTGGACTATAGTCAGGTAGAGCGGATGTTACAATTGCTGACAGATGCTGGCTTCAAGCGTGGATTGGACCAGCAGCATTTACAGCAAAGTCTGAGCGCAGGCGATGAGGATTACCGGTTTAGCTTTAAATTCGCCCTGGACCGTCTGGCGTTGGGTCTGGCGATTCCTGAACATACCCTGTTTCAGGACACCTTGAGTTATGCCAAGGTTCTGACCAGTGATTTTCCCTTGATATCCACCCTGATCCGGATTTATCAAGATCTGGTACAGCGCCGTGACTGGCTGACTTTACATGAAACTGGACAACGCACGCCAGTCAAAACCTGGCTGGAATATCTGCGCGCCGATCTGAATGAATTTCGTGACGCTGGAGTAGAATCGCTCAAAACCGTTGCCGAAATTATCGACAAGCAAATGCGGATGCTGACCCTGGCCGATTATCATGATCAGGATGATCCACATGCCAGTCAGGAACTGGTGGCACTGAGTTTGCCTCTGCCTTATGTGCTGGAAGAAATTCAGAATACCTTGGAGATGCAGCTGGATCAGGCCGAACCGACCGGGCAGATTACCTTTAGCCAGATTGGCCAGATCCGGCCATTGCCTTATAAACTGGTGGTGATGCTGAATCTGGATAGCGGTAAATTTCCGAGCCGTAATCAACAGGTTCCGTTTGACCTGATGCGCAGCCTGAAGCCGCAACTCGGTGACCGTTCCCGTCTGGATGACGAGCAGGGCGCTTTTCTGGATGCCTTGCTGCTGGCACAGGAAAATCTATGGCTGTTCTATAATGGCTTTGATCTGGAGGATGGTGAGGCTCGTGATCCATCCACTGCCTTGCAGGAACTGGTTCAGCATATCGCGCTGATCTGCCAGTCTGAACAGCCGGATGCCGAAGTCGATCCGATGGTGGATATTCATGGTCTGTCAGTCGCTCAACATATCCAGCAGCTTTATCATGTACATCCCTTGCAGCCTTTTGATCCGGCCGGATTCGCAGATATGCAGACACCACGTTATCAGGATCAGTGGTTTGCAGTGGCAGAGTATATCCGTAGTGCCGAAGGCAAACGCAGCAGCTGGATTAATGCACATTATCCGGCACTAGAACAAAAAGAAATCCGGGTACTCAAAGGCGATGAATGGATCCGCGATATGATTTTCCCGGCACGTCTATTCCTGAAAAGTGTCGGAGTTTCCACGATTCGCTATGCCGATTTGCCGAGTTCCCGGGAACCTTTATTACTGAACAAGCTGGAACAGTATCAGGTACGGGATTTTCTGTTGCAACAAGAGCAGGAGATTGAGCCAAGCCTGATGCTGGACCGTTTGCCGGTGGGTAAAACCCAGCAGGCCACCTGGTTGAGCAGCCAGCAGGAACAGCAGCTGTTACAAGAACGTTTGCTACAGTTGGGCAAAGAACTGACGCCAGTTACCCAGCAATCCTTGCAGTTCAGTCCTGAACTGATCATTCATATTAATTTGCCTCAGGTTCCGCACAGCAGCTACTGGTTGAGTATGCAATCCTCTTCAGCCTCGGAAAAACGACGTGCCCAGATCTGGCTGGAATATCTGTTGTGGCTGGCTTACTTGAATGACGATGCACGCTCACCAGAACTGGAGCGCATTGTCATTTTCAGTAATAAAACCCTGAAGTTTTCCGGATTAAGTTCGAGCAAGGCACATGAGTATTTGCAGCTCTGGTTAAAGGCCTGGGAAATTGGTCAACAGCAGCCGCTGGTCTTGCCGGCAGAATTACTGATGAAAAAAGAGTGGCAATGGGTCGAAAATGAACAGGGCAAAATGACCATTGTGGAAATGCCGGAATTGCTAAAGGCCTGGAACAACAGCTATGAGAGTGCCAAACCTTTGGCTTCGGATGAATCCAGTCTGCTGCATCAGGACTGGCAATTTATTTTGCAGGATCAGGATCCGGATCTCGCCTTGCAAAATTGCTGCCATGATTTTGCCCATGGCCTGTATTCGCCGATTCATCAACATCTGGAGTGGGTGAAATAGCCGTATGACTTTCTTAAAGCAGCAGACGCAAACAGCCATTTCTACCAATCCGATTCAGGACATGAAGTTTCGGGGCCTACACTGGATTGAAGCCTCGGCAGGCACCGGCAAGACCTATACGCTCTCCAGCCTGATGGTGCGGATTTTTCTGGACCAGTATTATCCGCATCAGGTGATTGCGACGACATTTACCCGTAAAGCCACAGCTGAACTGAAAAACCGGGTACGGCTTCGCGTCGAGGAAACGCTGGCTTATATCCAGCGTCATCAGCAGCTCAATTCAGTTGAAATCGCAGCAAAAATCCAGAATGAAACCGATCCTTTATTTCAGCAGGTACTGAAAGATTATGGTTCACGGCTGGATTATGCCCGTCGCCGTTTACGTCTGGTGCTAAACCAGCTGGATGAACTGTTTGTCGGCACCCTGGACAGCTTTAGCCAGAAACTGTTACGTGAATTTGCCTTTGAAAGTGGCAAGATTGAACGTGCAGAACTGACCGAAGATCAGGATCTGTATATTCAGCAGCTGATTCATGATGTGCTGCGTGACTGGATTCAGCAACAGCCACAATATATGGTCAATCATCTGTATGTCCAGAATCTACTGAAACCGGTGGAGCATTATACCAGGCTGGTGCGTGATGCCTTGAATTTCAGCAAGCAGTATTTCCGCAAGATCGAACCGGCTGAATGTGACCTGAACAAATTGGAAGCCTGCATCAGTCAATTAGTGAATATTCAGGAGCATGATCTTGCCGTCATGCGGCGTTATTGTCAGGAAAGTCCGAAGTATTTTCACAAGAGTTTTTTGACCAAGTTAACCGAAATTTGTGAAAACTTTATGACCTGGAGCGCAGCCCTGAAAACTCAAGGAACAATGAGTTTCTTTGATGCTGAATTGCAGCCGATTATACTGAATCTGTGCCATTTGCGCCGCAAGAAAACCGATTTCCAGCCGACCACTCAGGTCTTTAACAAAAGCTGTCCGGATGCAGAGCAACAGCTGATTTTGCAACATAGTCTGATCGTGGCAATTGATGCGCTGTGCGAGGTCAAACAGTATCTGGATGAGCAGCTGCAACAGCTTACGACCTATCTGGAATTTCATATTATTCAAAGTGTGCAGACCCGTTTGCCGCAAACCTTACAGCAGCAGGGTGAAACCACTTTTTCCCAGCAAATCCGTACATTGGCGGAAGCATTACAAGGCCAGCAGGGACAGCGTTTTGCCCAGTTTGTGCAGGCACGTTATCCGCTGATTCTGGTCGATGAATTTCAGGACACCAATCAGGATCAGGATGATCTGCTGGCCAAGATCTGGCGTGATGCCAACCGGGTGCAGTCCGGTTGCATGATTATGGTCGGTGATCCGAAACAGGCAATTTACGGTTTCCGCGGCGGCGACATGCTGACTTATAACAAGGCACACGCTGACGTACGCCACAAGCAGGGTCATGAATATACCCTGATGCAGAACCATCGTTCAGTCAAACCGCTCGTAGAAGTGGTTGATGCACTGTTCCAGCGGCAAATGGATTTTGGCGAACAGGTGCAGTACACCCTGATTCAGGCCGGCAGCCGGCCACATCCGGATTTAATCGACAGTGGTGCCTGCAATCCACAGCCGCTACGCTGGATTCAGCTGGGTGAAGCCGATGTAGAAGCCGATCAGGTGGCCTGGAAAATCCGTGCGTTGCTGAATCAGTCCGCCCAGCAACAATTGTACTTTCAGCAGCAGGAGCATCAGCAAAACCTGAATGCAGATGATATTGCGGTGTTGGGATTTGGACATTATGCGCTGGAACAGGTGAAGCAACGCCTGCAGCGTATGAGCATTCCCTGCTATAAAGAATCCAAACAGAGCGTGTTCGCCAGTCCAATCGCTCAGGATGTCGCAGCCGTATTGACGGCGATTATGGATCCTTTCAATGAGGCCAAGGTCAAGCGGGCTTTACTAACCCGTCTGCTGGGCTTCAATCTGAAAAAACTGATTG
Source organism: Acinetobacter lwoffii (assembly GCF_015602705.1). Taxonomy (NCBI): domain Bacteria; kingdom Pseudomonadati; phylum Pseudomonadota; class Gammaproteobacteria; order Moraxellales; family Moraxellaceae; genus Acinetobacter; species Acinetobacter lwoffii. Next base: position 2,705,908 of record NZ_CP059081.1, on the reverse strand, counting down.
ATTTGCAAAGCCAGAGTGAAGGCCTCAGTCGCTATATTGCGGATCTGGATATAATTCGGGAAATGTGGTTTGAGAAAGGCTTTTTGACCGCCTGGAATTATGCACTGAACCTGTTTCAGGTCTGGACCAATCTGGTGGCCAGTCAAAGTCTGGACAATGAGCGGGTGGTGGTCAATCTGCGCCATCTGACCGAGATGCTGAGCCAGCAGAGTGAATATTATCAGGGGGCGCAAAAACTCTATCACTGGTATTTGCGCCAGCTTCAGTCACCTTCAGGCAAGGACAGCGAAAAAGAACGCAAGCTGTCTGGGGATCATGGGGTGCAGCTGATGACCATTCATGCCTCCAAAGGGCTGGAATTTAAAGTGGTGTTTTTATTGGGAGCAGATGCTGCTTTTGATGTGAATAAAGGCAATCTGAATTTTTCCCTGTCTGCGCCTGAACAGGACAACATCCTGGAACAATCCCGGGTGATTGCAGTCAATCACAAGAATTTGCATGAGCAGGCGATTCTGCAAAATGCAGCGCGTAATGCTGCCGAAAACCACCGGCTCTGGTACGTGGCGCTGACCCGTGCCAGTCACCGAGTATATGCCATGCTGCAGGATCAAAACGCACAGTCCGATTCGGGGCTGGCCTTCTGGCGTGGTCAGGGAGATCAACTGTTTCAACATGCTTTAAGTCTGGTCGAGCCGCCTCTGTCTCAGGAGCCACCGCGCCTGGTCGAGCAGTCGAACCATCATCAGGTCGACATGCGGGCGCAACCTTTGCCAGAGCGGCAGTTTTATCCGCGAACCAAAACCAGTTTTACGGCTTTGTCACAGCATCAGCTACATGGACATATCTTGCAGGACGATCTGGTCACGGCTTATGAACAGCCCGACAGTGCTGCCGATGAAATTCATTTTACCGGTCTGGAAGAACAGCCAGCAGCTGTGCCCCTAGACTGGATTAGGCTGAATTTTCCTAAAGGCACCGTAGCCGGAACATTCTTGCACAGCATTTTTGAACATATTGATTTTCAGGACAGCAGTTACTGGAATCTGGAAATCCGGCGCCGTTTTAAAAATACCGCACCGCAAATCTGGCAGGAACTGAAAGAAAAATTTGAACAGGCTTTTCATATACGTAGTGTGCTGGAACAGGCCTTTTCCCTGCATTATCAGGCTGCTGTGGTGAATCTGCGAACCCTGTTTCAGGCCACAGCTCAGGCAGATTTCAAAGCAGAGGAATTGCGTCATAGTATGCAGCGCGTATTGTCCAGCCTGAACTATAAGTTATTGACCGGAATTCGCCTGCATGATCAAAGTGAAGCTTATCGCCAGCAAGGGCAGCAGCTGTTTCACTCGGAACAGCAGCTCGAGCGTTCAGCTCTGCTGGAATTTTTAGGTCAGTTTCAAGTGTATTTCGATGGGCTGGAGGATGACTCCTTTATCCAGTTTTTTGAACAGGAAATAGCTCAGCTCACACGCTCTGCAAGCACTGAATCGCTGAATGTGGACAGTATTTTCCAGACGGCTTTTGAGGGATTGCTGGACGAAATTACAGAAGATATTTTGCTGAACCTGATGCATGACTGGGTGCGTGATATTCTTATTACCCCGATTCAGGCAGATTTTGCCTTGGCACAGCTGGAGGCTAAACAGTATCTGTCAGAATTTCCTTTTTATCTGTCCTTGACAGATGCCCCTTTGCAGATTCGGCAAATCCATCAGCTGTTTCTCGAACATGACATGGTCATGAGCGATTTTAATGAAGCCAAATCGGCGCGGTATCTGACCGGTTCCATCGATCTGGTGTATTTCGATGGTCAGCGCTACCATATTGCCGATTATAAAAGTAACTTCCTCGGACCTGATCAGCAGCACTATAGTGCTGAGGCAATTCAGCAGAATATGAGCCAGTCCAGTTACTGGTTGCAGGCCGCTTTGTATCTGGTGGCGCTGCATCGGTACCTGAGTGCCAATATGCAGGGTTATTCGATTCAGCAGCAATTGGGCGGCGCGACCTATCTGTATTTGCGCGGGATGAATGGACAGGCGCAGCAAGGGGCTTATCATTGGCAACCGAGCCTGGAATTCATAGAAAAACTGGATCAAATATTGGGCTATTTTGAGCAGAAAAAATCAGCATGATTTTGCAGTTTTATAAAATATATAAAGATTAAACAGAAAATTATCCTGTGGATAAATTTGAGGATAACTGTGTGGAAAATGAGCAGAATCACGTGTCGCAGCAAGATTCCAGTTTAATAGCCTGGATTGACTATCTGTGTCAGCCGCCGTTTAGTACGGCTACATTTGATCCGGCAGCAAAAATCTTGATCCAGCAACTGCTTGAGGCGATGCAGGCAGGGGATAGCTGTATAGAAGTTGATCCTCAGCAGGTTGCCCTATTACATAATCTGGTTCTAGATCGCCGTCAGCAAAGTACAGGAATTGCACCATTTATTTGTGCAGATCAGCATTTATATCTGTACCGCTATTGGCAACTGGAACAGGCAGTAGCCTCACATATTGCTCGGATTAAAGCCCAACCGGTTGCCGCTATTGATTTATCCGAACGTGATCGCAGCCTATTGTCAGATCCACAGCAGCAAAAAGCCCTGCATATGGTGGCGCAGCAAGCCTTAAGCATTATTACCGGCGGTCCGGGGACTGGTAAAACCTATACGCTGGCACATATGATTGCGGTGCTATATGAAGCCTTGCCGCATATACGGATCGCTATGGCAGCGCCTACCGGAAAGGCTGCACAGCGCATGAAAGAGGCACTGCAAAAAGCCTTGCATAGTGAAGCTCTACAACAGTTTGAGCTAGAAGCATTAAAACAGTTACAACCGGTCACCCTGCATCGCTTATTGGGTCTGGGCACTCGCGGACAGCCACGCTTTCATGCCAAACAGCCTTTGCCCTATGATGTGATCGTGGTCGATGAAGCCTCAATGCTGGATTTGAATCTGTCACAAATGTTGCTGGCCGCCGTACCGTCTCATGCACGGCTGATTTTACTCGGTGATGCAGACCAGCTGGCCTCTGTGGATGTCGGAACGGTACTGGCAGATTTACAGCAAGTAGCGACTCTGGACGATAATCGGGTCAATTTAATCACCACACGACGTTTTGCGACTGGGGCCAAGATTGGCGCAATGGCGGAGTTTATCCAGCAGAATCATCAGCCTTCTCACGTCTTGCAGAAATTTGAGCAACAGATTCTAGCAGCCAGTGAGTTACAGGCGATCGATTTGGATCAGGTTGAGATCGACCATTTGCAGCTGCAGTACCTGCTCGCTGGCGCCGAACAGACCGCGCATAACTTGAATCAGTATTATGACCAGCTGATGTATGGTTATCAGGCTTATATACAGGCCATAAAAACAGAACGAAACTCAGCTGATTTTGAGCAGTATGTGCAACAGGTAGTCAAAACTTTTGATGATTACCGGATTTTAACAGCAATCCGTTCTGGTGATTTGGGTCTGATCAAGATCAACCTGCAGATTGAGCAACGCTTTTTAGCAGCCCAAGGGCAGTTGAAACAGGGCGACTGGTATGTCGGACGCCCCGTCATGATGAGTTATAACGACTATCAGTTGGGCCTGTCCAATGGTGATATTGGCATCTGTTTTTTACGTGAGCAATCTGGTCAGCACCAGTTTGAAGTGTATTTTCCGAGTTTGGAAAAATGGGTGTTAGCTACCCGTTTACCTAAAAGTATTGAAACTGCTTTTGCACTGACCATTCACAAATCTCAAGGTTCAGAATTTTCCCATACCGCAGTGGTGCTGGATCAATATGCAAAAAATTTATTGAGCAAAGAGTTGATTTATACTGCAATTACTCGAGCCAAAAAAGTGGTCAGTTTATTGGTAGATTATGATGCTTTTACACAAGCACTTTGTGTCAGAACCACCCGGAAAAGTGGTTTGAGCCAAAAAATCATTGAAAAATCTAGTAATTTAATTGGCAAAAATAATCAAATCTTGTAGGTAAAAGCTTACAAGGATTCAGGAAATTGACGCATAGAGCTTTTGCTCGGTTTTTGAGAAGATTGGTTCTACAAAATAACTCAACACGGAAAGTTGAGCATAATCGTATAATGATAATAATAATGTCGGTAGACAGCGAACTTACAGTGAAGTAAGTGAAAGAGGAAACTTACAGCCGCTAAGCCTTGTAGTTTTGGGAGAGACTACAAGGCTTTTTTATATCCTGATTTTTTATAGGAATCTTGCTGGATTTTTATCCTAATTTCTTAGCAAAATTTTTCAGCCCTAGCCAGTAAACTTAAGTAAATAGCGTTAAATAAAACGAGAGCTGTGTAACATTATGCAAATTTTTACCCTATGATGTACGAAATGGCTTACAGTAAAATGAGGCAAATACCTCTAGTTGTCTGGTGGGAATGTGGCAAAATCTACCACACAAGGAAGATGATTTTTCAACAGGATGTTTGAAAATAATAATAAGCGTAAAACGCCATAATAATACAATAAATAATAATGATAAGAGAAAGAACTACAGCGCCAAAAAGCCCGAGTTTACTCGGGCTTTTTTTTATCCATTTTATGGAGAGCAGCGGAAGATTCACGCGAGCTAAATGGTTTGTTGGCTTTTCAAAGGAATTTCTATATTTAATTCATTCTGGATTTATTTCACTAAAATAATGCAAAACCCGAATCTTTGGGGGACAAGAGTCATCGGATCTGAACTGCATCAATGAGCGACCAAAGCCATGCAAAAATCTGGATCTATTTTTGCAATTTGATGCGTTTTCCCTTAAAATATGCAACTTGCTGTAGTGATGCACGGCAGTCAAGGTTTTGAATTCTCATCACTTTGATTTTTATCAAAATATATAAGCATCTCGGAGAAATCGAATGGCTTTAACTAACGCAGATCGCGCAGAGATCATGGCTAAATTCGCTCGCGCTGAAAACGACACTGGTTCACCAGAAGTTCAAGTAGCTCTTTTAACTGCTCAAATCAATGACTTACAAGGTCACTTCAAAGAGCACAAACACGACCATCATAGCCGTCGCGGTCTAATCCGTATGGTTAACCAACGTCGTAAACTACTTGACTACCTTAACGGTAAAGACCACGGTCGTTATGTAGCATTGATCGGTGCTTTAGGTTTACGTCGTTAATTCGATTTAAACTTTATTTTCGGGTGTATTGCATGCTTTGTGCTGTATTACTGAAAACTAAAGTCGGCTTAGCTTTGCGCTAAGCCAGTGGAAGGGGCGAATGTTTCGCTCCTTCTTTGTGTTTAAAAATAGTATTTAATCTGGTGAGGTCGGCTTCTAAGCTTTGTCATTTACTCGTCCATATGGTCATGAATGCCAAACCTTAGGGGTCTCCACTAGAATAATTGTTCACAAGAACTAGGAAAAAATAAAACATGTCAATGTTTAATATTATTCGTAAAGAATTCCAATTCGGTCAGCACAACGTTATCCTGGAAACAGGTCGTGTTGCCCGTCAGGCAAACACTGTTGTGATTACCATGGGCGGCGTACAAGTACTTGTTGCTGTTGTGGCACAGCCTAAAGCAAAAGCAGGTCAAGATTTCTTCCCATTAACTGTTAACTACCAAGAAAAGCAATATGCTGCTGGTCGTATCCCGGGTGGTTATGGCAAGCGTGAAGGCCGTCAGTCTGAAGCTGAAACTTTGATTTCACGTCTGATTGACCGTCCAATTCGTCCGTTGTTCCCGGAAGGTTACTTCAACGAAATTCAAGTAACAGCCACTGTTATTTCTTCTGATAAAACAATGGATGCTGACATTGCTGCAATGTTAGGTACATCTGCTGCATTGTCTATCGCTGGTACACCTTTCCGTGGTCCAATCGGTGGTGCGCGCGTTGGCTTAATCAACGGTGAATACATCCTAAACCCGAACCTTGAACAACTTAAAGAGTCTGATCTTGATCTTGTTGTTGCGGGTACTGAAACTGCAGTATTGATGGTTGAATCTGAAGCGAAAGAGCTTTCAGAAGACCAAATGCTGGGCGCTGTTTTGTTCGGTCATGACGAAATGCAAATTGCGATCCAAGCGATCAAAGAATTTGCTGCAGCTGCAGGCGCGGTTGAATCAACTTGGGTTGCTCCAGTTAAAAATGAAGAACTTCTTGGTAAATTGAAAGAAGCATTCGAAGCGAAAATCTCTGAAGCTTACACGATTGCAGTTAAGCAAGACCGTTATGCGGCACTTGACGCGCTTTATGCAGAAGCAGTTGCACAGTTCGTTCCTGAAAATGACGAAACTGGCATTGCAGAAGAAGTAAATGAGCTGTTCGAAGACCTTAAATACCGTACCGTTCGTGACAACATCCTGTCTGGTAAGCCACGTATCGATGGTCGTGATACCAAAACTGTTCGTGCAATCGACGTACAAGTAGGCGTATTGGATCGTGCACACGGTTCAGCATTGTTCACACGTGGTGAAACTCAGGCCTTGGTCACAACGACTTTGGGTAATACACGTGATGCGTTGATGGTTGATACCCTTGCAGGTACAAAAACTGACAACTTCATGTTGCACTACAACTTCCCTGCATACTCTGTAGGTGAAACAGGTCGTGAATCTGGTCCTAAGCGTCGTGAGATTGGTCACGGTCGTTTGGCACGTCGTGGTGTTCAAGCAGTTCTTCCTGCGGCTGATCGCTTCCCGTACGTGATCCGTATCGTTTCTGACATCACTGAATCAAACGGTTCGTCTTCAATGGCGTCTGTATGTGGTGCTTCATTATCATTGATGGATGCTGGTGTTCCACTTAAAGCGCCAGTTGCGGGTATTGCGATGGGTCTAGTGAAAGAAGGCGAGCGTTTCGCAGTTCTTTCTGACATCTTGGGTGATGAAGATCACTTGGGCGACATGGACTTTAAAGTAGCGGGTTCTGCAAACGGTATTACTGCGCTACAAATGGACATAAAGATCGAAGGCATCACTGAAGAGATCATGGAATCTGCATTGAACCAAGCTTATGCGGGTCGTATGCACATCTTGAATGAGATGAACCAGGTGATTTCACGTGCGCGTCCTGAAATCTCGATGCACGCACCGACATTCCAGGTGATCAACATCAACCCGGATAAAATCCGTGATGTGATCGGTAAAGGCGGCGCGACCATTCGTGCAATTACTGAAGAAACTAAAGCGGCGATTGATATCGAAGATAACGGTACAGTTCGCGTATTTGGTGAAACTAAAGCGGCTGCGCAAGCTGCAGTTGCCAAGATTCAGGCACTTACGGCTGAAATCGAGCCAGGTACAATTTATACAGGTAAAGTGATTCGTATTGTTGAATTCGGTGCGTTCGTAAATATCCTGCCAGGTACTGATGGCTTACTTCACATCTCTCAAATCTCAAACGAACGCATTGCGAACGTGGCAGATGTATTGAAAGAAGGTCAGGAAGTAAAAGTACAGGTTGCGGATGTTGATAACCGTGGCCGTATTAAATTAACGATGAAAGACATCGAACAAGTTTAATTCTTAAAAATATTCACATGGGAAAATTCATGTGAATAACAATAAAAAAGCCCTGAGCTTGATCAAAGTGTTTATTTTGGCTGGCTCAGGGCTTTTTTTATGCTTCAGTATTGGTCTGAATGTGGTGTTCAGTTGATCTCAGGTTAAGGGATCTGCTTCAGAGCTTTTTAACAAACGATAAATTTCATCTTTTAATTTCAGTTTTTTACGCTTGATCGCCTCAATATCATTGTTGATATGATTGACTGGATCAAGTTCAAGCTGGCTGATTTCTTTGTCCAACTCGTTATGTTCCTCGAATAACTTGGCAAAATAGGGATTTTCCTCGCGAAGTTGCACAATCAAGTCGCGGTATTCGGGAAACATGTATTTGATTTTCTTATTGCAATCTTTGGTTTTCATAGGGATTCTTATACTCTAATCATAAAATTAAATATAAATATGTTCTGATCTGCACTTGAAAATGCAGATCGACAGAACATGAAAAGGATTTACTTGAAGTGCAAGTGTTTGACCTCGCGGCGTAACTCCTGCACCTCATCAATGAGGTCCAGCATCATGGCAACGGCGCTAAATGAGGCATCAAAATCGCGTTGCAGGCGATAGGCGCGTTGTGCACGCGAGATATCTTCACCGAGGAAAGTGCTGGTCGGGGTTGTAGAACGATTTGGTAAAATTCCATGTTCAATTAACTGCATGACCCATTCCGGGCTTTGTCCACACGCTTCTGCAAAGTGGATCAAGTCAAATGAACGATCGTCCATAATTTCTGAGGGGGTATAACCGTGGGAAAAACTTTCTTGATACTGAATCGTAGTCATGGGTCTACTCCTTAAACAGCCAAGTGTGCAAAATCCGGAGAAAGGAAAGGTGCTAAAATAGAACGCTTTCCAATCCTTGGACATGCAGACTCAGAGTGATGACTCAAATGATCATGAGTGAAGAGTCGGGATGCACTGGTAGTTGATGAGTCAGTCGGTCTGACCGGATATCTATCAGCAGCATGCGAGGCAAAGAAGGTTAAAGCTGAAGTGGTTTTTATAATTTTATGTGTTATCGACAAAGCGTATTCAATCACTTTCCTGTGTTGAATAGAGGGTGCCATATCAGGGCTGCAAAGCAGACCAAAGGGCAAAATTGAACGAGGCTGAAGATTGATCATCATAAATGGATAAAAAATAACCGTCTTCGATCCATTATTATGACTTTAGCTGTCCCAAAACAGTTTTTATTTGTACCTTATTGTTTCAAATCATGACAAAGAAAAAAGCCCCAAATACAGGGGCTTTGAAAATCTTTCTGAAATTAATATTTTACCCAGGTGACACTGCGGCCAATCACTGATACCCCCACATAACCACGTAAGGTCAGACGTTTGCCATTAGCACTTAAGCGTGCTTTACCCTTATAAACTTTGCCACTGATCGGATCAAGTACTTTGCCATCATGGTATTCACGTGGCTTTTTCGGATCTGCCTTAAAATCCCAGATAAACGGCAGGCCTAGAAAAGGCTTGTTCTTAAGCTGACCTGGACATTTATGACAAATTCCCATTTTTTCTGCGCCAGGCAAGCTGCGTGTTTCGACAATCACTCCTTCATAACTGCCATCTGCTTTCTTGCGAATTTCCACATCCGCACGAGAATAACCCGATTGATCATCGATGGTTTTCCATTTACCCAATAACGGATCTTCATAGGCAAAGGCCAGGCTAGAGACTGCGGCCAAACTTATCCCCATTAGTAGAGTATTCAATAATTTTCTCATAACATACCTGTTAAATTGATGATGTATTCATTTTAGAATTATTGCTCTAATTTATTTTAAAAGCATAATTAAATCAAGAGTATGAACTGTGCGGTCTTTCTCATAATTTTTTGAAAATGATGAATATTCAGGTTTTGTTAGTGTGAATAATCTTATAATTTAAAAGGGATTCTTAGATTGGATTTACAGGAGAGTTTGATTCAGGGGGTAGACAGGTTTTCTACTGTAGGAGAATACGCTCTGTTGAACTCAGTCCCATAGGTTTTAAAATATAAAAAAAGCATTCCTAGGAATGCTTTTAAACTTAAGGATTAGAACTGCTTAGCTCAGGTGTTTACCAAATAGACCCAAGGCTTCTTCAGCGGTAAAAGTATATTGGCTATTACAGAACTGACAGTCCATTTCGATCGGATTCTGAAATTCCAGCGTTTCACGGATCGACTCTACGCCGATTTGCTGTAAAGCGACTGCACAACGCTCTTTAGAGCAGGTACAGCCAAACTTCAACACTTCCGTATCTGGCAGACGCACTTCTTCTTCGTTATATAAACGGTACAGAATATCAGTAGCTTGCAAACCGACTAACTCTTCAGTTTTCAGGGTCTCTGTGAGCATGGTCAGACGTGGCCATAGGTCTTCATCTACCCGGCGTTGTTCTTCTTCACTATTACGTGGCAACAACTGAATCAGTAAACCACCTGCACGCTGATGGTCACTTGCCAGTACAATACGCGTCGGAATCTGTGCAGACAGGTCATAATATTGCATCAGACAGCCCGCCAGATTTTCTTTATCAAGGGGTACAATTCCCTGATAACGCTCACCAAATTCTGGTTCGATATTGATGAACAGCACCGGAGAGGTGAGTGATTTCAACACTGTACTACTGTCTTCACCGACCAGAAAGTGCGGATCTTCTTCATAGTCAGCCAGAGCGCGAACTTCACCCAAATGGTTACATTCAGCCATGGCCCATTTAAATGTGCCTGATGCCTGAATTTGCAGGCTGATACGCCCTTTAATCTTCAATGTGCTGGCTAGCAGTGCAGTGGCACTGAGCATTTCACCTAGCAGGATTTTAACTGCAGGTGCATAGTCACGTTGCGCTAAAATGGTTTGTAAAGCTTCTTCAAGATGCACCACTTCACCACGAACAGGGCTATCTTCAATAAAAAAGCGTTGGCGTAAATCAGACATAAAATTCTCCATAACCCTGCTTTAATGGTGTCATTATTGTAAAACACAAGTTAGGACAGTTCATCTCTTAACGTATCAATTCCTGCGCTGTTTGTATCCTGTTGCTGCGGTGTAGCTTGTTTTGCACTTTATGGCGTTGATCCTGGGCAAACAGATGCTCCAGTTCGGCTAAACTGCTCCGCTGATTTTCATAATTTGGATGTTCATCCGGATCCAGATGATATTGACTATTGAGCAACTTTTCATCCTGTTCACGGAAGTTTTGAATCTGTTGCAGGCTTTCTTCCGGGTCAGGATTGAGCTGGGTTAATAAGGCTTGACTGAGTTCCAGGGCGGAAAGATAAGTTTCACGCCAGATATGTTTCACGCCCAAATCCTGCAATAAATGCACATGATGTCGATCACGGGCGCGGACCCATAAACAGGTTTCAGGATAATTCAGCCGCAGATGCCGCACGATCAGCATTGAGTCTTCAATATCGTCAATCGCCACAATCACCTGTTGTGCTGTGGCAATACCGGTCTGTATCAAGGCTTCGGGTTCTGTTGCATCCGCCTGATAGAAAGGGATATCGTACTGCGCCAGAAGTTCAGTGGCTGGCACATTGCTGTCCATGACACTAAAGGCATGTTGCTGCTGCAGTAAAATCCGGGCGATAATTTGCCCGAAGCGGCCAAAGCCAATCAGCAGGATTGGTGTATGGGCTTGAGGATTGAGATCAGTTTCGAAGGTCGCTGCCAGATGATTGTGACGATCCAGATGCGGTAGGATCTGACTGTGCAATAACCAATAAAATGCTGGCGTCAGCAGCAAGGAAAAACTCACCATCCACAGCAAGGGAGAGAGTAGATCGGCCGTAATAATCTGGTCCGAAACCGCAATCACCAGTGCCAGTAAGGCAAATTCGCCACCTTGTGCCAGACTGGCTGCTAACAAGGTACTATTGCGCCAGCTATTTTGATGATAACGCGCCAATGCCAGGTTGATTGCAAACTTGCCCAAGATTAAAATGAGGGTGCCACCGAGAATCATCCAAGGGAAATTGAGCAGATCAGCTAAGTGCAGTGACATGCCCAGACTGATAAAGGCTAGGCCCATCAACAGACCCTGAAAAGGCCGAATCGCGCTTTCTACCGCAGGCCGGAAATCTGAATCTGCCAGTAAAATGCCGGCAAATAAGGCACCGAGAAATAGATTCAGGCCGAGGGTATTCATTAACACCAACAATGCCAAGGTCACCGCAATCGCTACAATCGCATGCAGTTCGTGACTGCCACTTTTAGCAATCCAGCGATACAACGGCTGCATCAAGTAACGATTACACAGGAACAGACCGCTTAACGTCGCGATGAGGGCAGCAAAGTAGGCCACGCCATGTTCGGTCGAGCGAATCCCGGCAAATAAGGGAATGGCTGCAATCACCAGAATGGCCAACAGAGCATGAATCAGCAGAATCGAATAGGCTTGCTGACCATAGCTGGTGGCGAACTGTTCCTGATGATTGAGATGTTGAATCACCAAAGTCAGGGCGGACAAACTGCCGGCGAGTCCAATTACAATGCTGGCGAGTAGGCTTTGCTGAAGGAAAACCCAGGCCATGAGCGTGAAAATCAGGGTGCTGATTAGTACCTGTAAAGCAGCCATCATCCACAGGGAGGGATTAATCTGCACAATGCGTTGTGGTCTGAGTTGCAGGCCGATCCAGAACATCAGTGCCATCAGGCTGACTTGCATGAAACTACTCATGACTTCGGGTGTCTGAATCAGGTGCAAAAGGCTTGGACTTAAGATGATCCCTGTTAACAGATAGCCCAGCACACTTGGCAATCTGAGCCTTTTACTCAGTGGCACTATCAACAGTGCAATGACCAGAACCAGTGTTATTTGTAACAGTATCGACATTTTCCTGCCCTAAATTTATTCTTGATCCAGACTTGCAGTTTCGTATTCCAGATCGATCCTCAGGCGCAATATCTTTTAGCTCAGTTCCTGAGGGTCGATGTCCAGCGTGAGCTTCATGCTAGAAGGTTTGTCCTGCAGCATGTTTTGCCACCAGCTACGCACATAGTAATGCAAACGTGGACGATCCGCTGACAATAGCACCATATGCGACTGATAGCGTCCGGCCTTACGTTCCATTGGCGCAGGAATTGGTCCCCAGATGTCCAGCGCCAGATCAGGATATTGCCTGAGGAGTGCTGCATGTTTCTGTAAGAATTCGGTATTTTGTGCCTGATCCTTGGATTCACAGCGAATCAGGATGGCATAACGGTAGGGCGGCATTCTGGCCATCTGCCGTTCTTTTAAGGTTTGCTGGGCAAATACGCGATAATTTTCATTGACCAGGGTATTCAGCAGGGCATGATCAGGTCTGAGGGTCTGTAGGTAAACATCACCCTTATGTTCACCACGGCCTGCGCGGCCTGCCACCTGCACAATCAGTTGTGCAGTCCGTTCAGTAGCACGGAAATCCACACTGAGCAGACCGGAATCGATATCCAGAATCGCCACCAGCGTCACATAAGGAAAATGATGGCCTTTGGCCAGCATCTGGGTGCCAAGCAAAATGGCAGGTTCGCTTTTCTGAATCTTGTCATAGATTTTTTGCCAGCTGCCGACCCGACTGGTGGAATCGCGATCGACCCGAATCACCTCAAAATCCGGAAAGAGCTCATTCAGATGCTCTTCGACTTTGCCGGTGCCCATACCCAGTGTAATCAGTTCCTGATGCTGACATTGTGGGCAGTGTTCCGGCATACGGTGAATAGTACCGCAGTGATGGCAATGTAGATGCTGATAAGGCTGGCGGTGTACAGTGAAGTTGGCATCACAGTGCGGACATTTCGCCTGCCAGCCACAGCTGCCACACAGCAGGACGGGGGCATAGCCACGGCGGTTTAAAAAAATCAGCACCTGTTCTTTTTTCTCCAGGCGCTTTTTGATGTCCTGAATCAATTGAAGGCTAATCCCATGCTTTTTTTGCGCAACTTTTAAATCCAGAATATGGATTTTGGGCATCAAGGCCGTGCCGGCACGCTGGTTCAGCTCCAGTGCCTGCATCTTGCCATGTTGCACCAGCGCATAACTGTCAATGCTTGGTGTGGCTGACCCTAAGATTACCGGACATTGCTGTAAATGGCCGCGGTACAGGGCGACATCGCGGGCATGATAGCGGAAGCCTTCCTGCTGTTTAAAGGACAGGTCATGTTCTTCATCCAGAATGATCAGGCTCAGATTCGGCATCGGGGTATAAATGGCAGAACGTGTACCGAGTACGATTGAGGCTTTGCCGGTTTCCGCCGACTGCCAGGCTTGTAGCCGTTTGGAATCATTCAGCCCGGAATGCAGCAACGCAATATGGCAATGAAAACGGGACTGAAAACGGCTGATGGTTTGCGGCGTCAGGCCGATTTCCGGCACCAGCACCAGCACCTGTTTGCCCTGTTTCAGTACCTGTTCCATGATCTGCAAATACACTTCAGTTTTACCGCTGCCGGTCAGACCATCCAGTAAAAAAGCTTGATATTGATTGCGATATTTTAATACCTGTTCGACTGCATGTTTTTGTTCAGGATTGGCGGTCAGCGGCATTTGTGCCAGCTGCATCGGCTGCGGATTGAAATCTTGTGGCTCCAGCACACAGGCGCAAATCTCTTTTTTCTCCAGCGCTTTTAAGGTCGCGGTTTCAATCCCGGCCATGTTCAGCACATTTTCAGTGGTCCCGACCGGATGCAGTTTTAAAATCCGGTAAGCTTCCTGCTGCTTGTCCGAACGGCGTACTTTGGCCTCGGCATCAGGGGCCAGTAATTTCCAGGTACGGGCCAGCAGGTTATAAGGCTTACCCTGACGCAACAGAGTCGGCAGGGCACTGTGGACGACTTCACCGATCGGAAACTGGTAATACTGCGCTGACCATGTCAACAAACTTAAAACTTTGGCATCTATAATGGCGCGTTCATCAAGTAGTTCGGTCACTGCCTTAAGTTTAAAGCGCGGATCGGGAGGAGTGTCTGCGGATAGTTTTTCGATAATCACCCCGACCAGATTCTGCCGACCAAACGACACCAGTACACGTGCGCCAATCTGTGCCTGTTCAAATTGTGCTGTACTCATCGTGTAATCAAAACAATCAAATACATGCACAGGTACAGCAACGCGTACGCGATAAAGTGGACTTGAATATGGGTGAGAATTTTGCATATCTTGGGGTGGAGATCCTGAAGAAATTTCGTCGTGCTTAAAGTTCGATTATGTTAGAGTGAGCAGATAATTTATATCAAAGAATATGAATGATTTCGGTGGTCTGACGCAACAGCGTTGAGCAAAATTTTGGAAAATTAGAGCATTACAATGCCTGCATATCAGTTTATTGCGCTTGATGCTTCAGGAAAGCAGCAAAAAGGCGTGCTGGAGGGGGATTCTGCACGTCAGATCCGGCAACAATTACGGGATAAAGCACTTATTCCGGTCTCTGTTGATCCTGTCGAAAAAAAAGACCTACAGCATCGACGAAAATGGTTTGAAAAAAGCATCACGGCCTACGATCTGGCTCTGATGACCCGGCAGCTATCTGTGCTGGTCGCAGCCGCGATTCCACTGGAAGAAGCGATTCGCGCCGTCGGCAAGCAAAGCGAAAAAGTGCATGTGCAAAACCTGTTAATGTCGGTGCGCTCCAAGGTGCTGGAAGGGCATAGTCTGGCGCAGGGCTTGCAGCAATCCGGACGTTTCCCAGAACTGTATATTGCCACAATTGCCGCCGGTGAACGTTCCGGGCATTTAGACCTGATTCTGGACCAACTGGCAGACTATACCGAAAACCGCTTTGCCATGCAGAAAAAAATCCAAGGCGCAATGATCTATCCGATTATTCTGATGCTGATGTCCTTTGCGATCGTGATGGGGCTGATGACCTATGTGGTGCCAGATATCGTCAAGACTTTTGACCAGAGTAAAGATGCCTTGCCCTGGATTACCGTGGCCTTGATGAAAGCCAGCGATTTCATTCGCATTGCCTGGCCATTTTTATTGATCGGTGGTGCTTTGGGGATTTTCCTGTTGGTCCGGTTTTTAAGAACCACTGCCGGGCATTATGCCTTTGACCGTCTGACCTTAAAATTACCTTTATTCGGCAAATTGTCACGCGGGATTAATGCTGCACGTTTTGCCAGTACCTTATCCATTTTGACCCAATCTGGCGTGCCGCTGGTCGATGCATTGCGGATTGGTGCCGCAGTAAGTAACAACTGGGTGATCCGTGATGCTGTCAATCTGGCAGCGGAAAAAGTCACTGAAGGTGGTAACCTGGCAACCCAACTGGAACGCAGTGGTTATTTCCCGCCGATGATGGTACAAATGATCAAAAGTGGTGAAGCGTCCGGTGAACTGGACCGCATGCTGGAACGTGCTTCACAGATGCAGGATCGCGAAGTGACCACCCTGATTTCAACTTTACTGGCCTTGCTGGAACCTTTAATGCTGGTACTGATGGCCAGTATTGTTCTGGTGATTGTGATTGCGGTCATGCTGCCAATTGTGAATATGAATAATATGATTTAAACAGAAGCCAGTTAGAATTTTGCTGTGATCAAGATTCAAGTGGAAATTCTGAATGATGCAAATAAATGAGAGAGATTGAATGAAAAGGAATCAATTAAATAAACAGACAGGCTTTACCTTAATCGAAGTCATGGTGGTGATTGTTATTCTCGGTGTGCTTGCTGCGCTGATCGTTCCGAACGTGATGGGACGTGGTGAAAAGGCCAAAGTCGATACCACCGTGATCAAGTTACAAAGCATTGCAGGTTCACTGGATCAATACAAGCTGGACAATGGCAAGTATCCAAGTATGCAGGAAGGCGGTCTGGATGCACTGGTGAATCAGCCAGCGACTGCAAAAAACTGGGTGCCAGGCGGTTATGTCAAAGGCGGTTTTCCAAAAGACAGCTGGGATAATGAACTGCAATATGTGATTCCCGGCACCGATGGTCGCAGCTTCGATCTGTATTCATTTGGTGCAGATGGTCAATCGGGTGGTGAAGGAACAGATGCTGATATTTATTACCAGCCTTAATTGAGAATCATTATAAATTCTCGATAGATAGCATATATCACTTCACTGAATAAGCTATTTCAATACGAAGTGAAGTGATAATAAATCTTAATTATTAAATATAATGTAAGTTAATGATATTTATAATAATGAAATAATAAAAACGATATGCGAGTTATAATAAGAATTATTCCCATATTTATCTATTACAATTCTCGTAAAATATGAATAAATATACACTTTCTATTTATATAAAAAAGCTCATAATGATCTAAATGGCACTTGACTCGCCAACGGAGAAGCACATGAAAGCATTTATTCTGGGAGATGAAATCAATCAATTTCATTGGTCGATGCTGAAATCTGTTCTTCTGGTTTTAAGCATGTTGCCGATCAGTCAGGGTATTGTCCATTTATGGCAGAGCACCGAAGGCAGCAGCCAGATTATGGTGGCTTTTTTTGCTATCAGCTTGATGAGCAGTTTATTGGCCCTGTGTTTCTGGTCAGCATTAAATGCGAGTGTAATCCGCATTCAAGCCGAACAAGGTTCAGCATTTGAGCAGACATTGGTTAACCTGTATCGTCATGTGCCGATGTTGTCTCTTGCCAGTATGGTGTGTTATCTGGCTATACAGTTTTAAGTTTTAAAGAGATAAAAAACCGAGGCTGTGACCTCGGTTTTTTATTGCCTTGAGTGTTCTTCGCTTTCATAAAGGGAGCTTAGGAGGGATTGATAAGGTGCTATATTCAGGAATCCCCTAAATCCCTCTTTGTAAAAGAGGGACTTGAAGAAATTATCTTCTTGACTTAAAGCTGACATCCACTTTACGTGGACGGAAGCGCCATCCAATAAGCAAAAGCAGAACTGAGAAGATCATCACTGGCCAATCACTGAGTTTCATATACAGCGTTTCGCCCTGCATGGCTGGAAGTTCACCACGTAATACCGCTTCCTGATCCACCGGGGCTTTTTTCACGATGTGGCCATTGTGGTCAATAAAGGCGGTTACACCGGTATTGGTGGCGCGAATAAACCAGCGGCCATTTTCTTTAGCACGCATTTGCACCATTTGCAGATGCTGTAATGGTCCTGCCGTGCCGGTAAACCAGGCATCATTAGACACGGTCACCAGAAAATCACTTTGGCTGGCATTGCGACGGGTCAAATGCGGGTAGGCCACTTCATAGCAAATTGCAGAACCCAATGGATGATTTTTCACATTCAATGGTTTTTGATGATCTGCGCCCCGGGTAAAACCACTCATGGAAGGATCATTTTGCAGACCTGGCAAGACCCAGCTCAGCCAGCCTGATAAGGGGATATATTCACCAAAGGGAACCAGTCGTTGCTTCTTGTATAGCCCATCAGATTCATTTCCGCTGGCCATAATGCTATTGTAATATTTTGGATAGCCTGCAGCCTGTGATTCTGCTAAATCCCAATATGGAATGCCGGTTACCCATGCAGTGCCTGATTTTTCAGCTTGTACTTTCATGGCCTCCAGAAAGGCTTCAATATCAGTCTGGAACATGGGAATCGAAGATTCCGGCCAGACGATCAGATCACGACCCCATTCGGTTTTACTCAAATTGGCATAAATCAATAAGGTCTTTACCTGATATTCAGTCAGCCATTTCAAGTCTTGCGGAATATTGCCCTGAATCAGGGAAACCGTTAAAGGCTTTTGATTTTTTTGCTCAACAAACGTCAGCTGTGCTGCGCCCCAGGCACCAAGTAACAAGATGGCGGAAGGAATGGCCCAGAACAGGCGTCTATTCAGGATCTCAACCAGCGCACAGGCCAGAATGATCACCACGAAAGATACCCCAAACACCCCGAATAATGGCGCATAAGCATCTAGGTAGCGTTCGGTAAAGGCATAACCAGCAAACAGCCATGGGAATCCGGTAAAGACCCAGGTCTTGGACCATTCAAACAGCACCCAGAGCGGGGCAAAGGTTAAAGGTGTTTCCGGGAAAAAGCGGCGATAGACAAACGTTTGAACGGCACTAAACAGACCCATCACCAGCGCCATAATCAGGATCATCACGACGCTGAGAAATGCACTGGTATCGCCATAGACATGAATTGAGGTATACAGCCAGAATGCGCCGACAAACCACAAGCCAATCCCATAAGCCCAGCCAATGCCAAAGGCCTGTTTTGCGCTACGTCCGCGCAGGCAAGCATAGAGCAGTGCTGGAGACAGAATCGCCAGCCACCAGTAATGATAAGGGGCTAGTGCCAAACTAAAGATAGCACCTGCAAATAAGGCAATTAAAACAGGATAGATTAGCGGCAAAGGTCTTTGCTGTTGAGACGAACTCAACAGCTTATCGAAATACGCTCTCATTGGCGCACGGCTCGAATTAGATGAATAGAGCGTGAATCCGCCTCAAGAATGGTAAATTGCCAGTTTTCCAGTTCAATGGTTTGACCTTCAAGGTCACTCACCAGACCAATTTCCTGTAATAACAAGCCGCCCATGGTTTCCACTTCATCATCAGGGAAAGTCGCATCCAGCATATTATTGAAATACTCAATCGGAGTCAGGGCTTGGACTACCCAGGTATTGGCGGTAGTCGGGTCGTTATCCGGAACAATGTAGTATGCTTCTTCGTCAGCATTGTCATGTTCATCTTCAATTTCACCGACAATTTCTTCCAGAATATCTTCCAGTGTCACCAGACCCGAAGTCGTACCGTATTCATCAATCACCACCGCAATATGCGTCTGGGTATTCTTTAACATGCGCAGCACCTGATCGGAGCGGGCACTTTCCGGAACAAACAAAGGTTGACGCATGAGCGCGCGAATATCGACCTTGGCCGTCGGTTCAGTCAGAAAAGGCAATAAATCCTTGGCCAATAGAATGCCGACTACATTATCGGTCTGATCGGATGAAAATACCGGAAAACGTGAATGCGCAGACTCGACCAGTACATGCAGGATATCCAGCAGTTGATCATCTTCCTGTAAGCTGATCATGGACGTGCGAGGCGTCATGACTTCACGAATTTTGGTTGCCGGGAGGTCAAGAACGCCCTCAAGCATGGCAACAGTATCGGGTTCTAAAAATCGACGTGAATCTTGTACTAATTTTAGCAGTTCGTCGCGAGTTTCGGGTGCAGTTCCCAGCCATTTGCGTAAGCCGCGCATACCCCACGACGGGCCTGATTCCTCGTGCATGATTTTTCCTGAAGACTCTTAATATCTAAAAAAACGTGGTTTTATCATACCGCAGAAAATACGCTTGTCTATTGTAAATATGATGCACAGTCTTGATCGCGTGAGTCAGCGCTGATTTTAAAACTGGCCACGTATGCAAAGCAGCAATGTAATCGCAGCTTTATGCTAAAATATGACGGTCTTTCCATCCTGAGTCTATCGATGTCCCCAACTGAAATTATTCCAAGTCTGCAATTGAATACCCGAGGTTTGCGTTGTCCTGAGCCGGTAATGATGTTGCATCAGGCGATCCGTAAATCCAAGGCAGGTGATGTAGTTGAGGTGTTTGCCACGGATAATTCAACGTCGTGGGATATTCCAAAATTCTGTATGCATTTGGGGCATGAGTTGCTCTTGCAGGAAGAACGTCTGGATGAAAATGGTAATAAAGAATTTCATTATTTAGTGAAGAAAGGCTAATAAATGAAAAAAATGCATAACTTTAAAGTTATGCATCTTAGTTTAATTAAAAAAATAAAGTATGGTAAATGCTATAATTTTGAAAAGTTGAAAATTATTAATAATGGAAAAATTAAAATACTTAATAGGAATATTTTTCCTTTCACTTGTTAATGTTACTGCCCGAGCTGAAGAAGTTTATGCAGTATCTGAGAATATTCGAGATTTAGATAATATAGAAAATCGTATTTTTAGAGATATAGATTTAATGATTTTTTTGCCCTCTGAAAATGAATGGAAAGCTCTACAAGGAATTGAATATTTATATTGCTCTGTAGTGGCTGATATTTTAGATGATAGAGACAATGCTAAGATTTTTTATAAAGATGGAATGGATTTTTTAGATTTTCATGCTAAAGAATTTGTAAGTGATAAATCTTCAATCAAACGTTCGATGATTTTAGAGAGAGTTGATCATATAGCATCGAAGTATTATTTTTTTGATCAAAAAGAGACTTTTAAAGGAGCACTTTTTGCGACTTTATTTAATAATATTGAAGATACATATGTATCAGTTGGACCTACTAGACACTTAGTAGCTTTAAAATTTAGGTCTTCGTATGAAAGACATTGTAAAAAATAAACCCGCTTTAAAGCGGGTTTATTTTTATCTCATATGAGAGATTACATATTTGGATAGTTCGGACCACCGCCACCTTCCGGTGTTACCCAGGTGATGTTCTGAGATGGATCCTTGATGTCACAGGTCTTGCAGTGCACACAGTTGGCTGCATTGATCTGGAAACGCTTAGAACCGTCATTATTTTCCATGATTTCATAGACACCCGCTGGGCAGTAACGCTGCGCAGGTTCATCCCATGTCGGTAGGTTGACTTCCACCGGAATGGACGGGTCAGTCAGTTTCAAATGCGCTGGCTGGTTCTCTTCATGCACGGTATTCGATACAAACACCGAAGACAAACGGTCAAAGGTCAGCTTGCCATCCGGCTTTGGATAGTTTGGCTTGAAGCTTTCAGCCGCCTGGGTTTTCAACGCAGCATGGTCCTGAACCAGATCATGCAAGGTGAAAGGCACTTTAAACACGTTCTGGTCGATAAAGTTAAAGGCACCACCGATCCATTGACCGAACTTGTGCATTGCCGGGCCAAAGTTACGCGAGTTGTATAACTCTTCTTTTAACCAGCTGTTGTTAAACTTGTCGGTATACGCGGTCAGTTCTTTCACGAAGAAATCTTCACCTTCCACTACACGCGCAACCGCCAGATCACCACCTTTTTCTACACCGGCAGCAATCGCTTCAAACACCGCTTCACCGCAGAGCATGCCGGATTTCATGGCAGTATGAGAACCTTTAATCTTGGCAAAGTTCAGGAAGCCTGCATCATCCCCAATTAACGAGCCACCCGGGAAGGTGAATTTTGGCAGCGAGTTAAAGCCACCTTTGGTCACGGCACGCGCACCATAAGAAATACGCTTACCACCTTCCAGATACTGCTTGATCAATGGATGGGTTTTCCAGCGCTGCATTTCCATGAAGGGATACATATGCGGGTTGGTGTAAGACAGATCTACGATCATGCCCAGAGTCACCTGGTTATTCTCAGCATGGTATAACCACCAGCCACCTGAAGAACCAGTTTCATTTAGTGGCCAGCCGGCACCGTGCATCACCAGACCCGGTTTATGCTTGGCAGGATCGATTTCCCAAAGCTCTTTAATGCCGATACCGTAGTGTTGCGGATCAGCGTCCTTGTCCAGGTTGAACTTCTGGATCAGACGTTTACCTAAGTGACCACGACAGCCTTCAGCGAAAATTGTGTATTTGGCATGCAGTTCATAACCCGGGGTAAAGTTATGCGTTGGTTCGCCATCTTTACCAATACCCATATCACCGGTTTGGATGCCTTTGACTGTACCATCGGCATGATACAGAATTTCAGACGCGGCAAAGCCCGGAAAGATCGACACTTCCAGTTCTTCCGCTTTCTGGCCTAACCAGCGCACCACATTGCCCAGTGAAATGACATAGTTGCCATCGTTATGCATGGTTTTAGGCACCATCCAGTGCGGTGCTTCCTGTGATTTTTCATCTGAAAGCAGGAAGAAGGTTTTATCTTCAGTCACCGGGACATTCAGCGGGGCACCCTGTTCTTTCCAGTCGGGGAACAGCTCGTTCATGGCACGTGGTTCAAGCACAGCACCAGACAGAATATGCGCACCGACTTCGGAGCCTTTTTCTACGACACAAACGGACAAATCGTTTAAGTTGTTTTCAATTGCAAGTTGACGGATTTTGATCGCAGCAGAAAGACCCGCAGGGCCTGCGCCTACGATGACGACGTCAAACTCCATCGATTCACGTTCGATGTGTTCCATGTAGGACTCCTCATATTACTATTCGGTGGCAACCATAATCATATGATTGGGTGCTGCCATAAGTGTTCTTGGTTCCTAGACACAAAAATGCTGGTGTCTTTGATAATCTGGGCTAGTATAGTTTTAAAGCCGGTTTTAGCCAATTGGCTGAAACATATTATTTTTCCGTCATTAAGGTCTTCTTTTATGGATAAGCCAGTACCCAGCACAAATCCGACGAAAAAAGTAACTTATCCCGATGATAAAAATTTAATGGATATCGCACAATACTTAAAAGATGCACAGGGCAGTCACAAAAGGTCAATACCCCCTTTGGAGCAATGGCAGCCAAAGCATTGTGGCACAATGGATCTCAAGGTTTTAGCCAACGGCGAATGGTGGCACGAAGGTCAATTGATCAAGCGTCAGCCGATGATTGACCTGTTTGCAACGGTGCTCTGGAAAGAAAACGATAAATTCTATCTAAAAACACCAGTAGAAATGATTGAAATCGAAGTTGAAGATGAACCTTTATTTGTCAATCAGGTCGATCAGGTTGAGATCAATGGAGTGACTTATCTGCAACTGGGCACGACCACGCAAGACCTGATTATTGTCGATGCTGAACATCCGATCTTCATGCGTGAATATAAAGGTGAACTACGGCCTTATGTGCATGTGCGTTTTGGGATTAATGCCCTGATTCAGCGTGCGGCATTTTTACATCTGGTCGAGATGGGAGAGCTTGATGAAAATCCGGCAGGCGAAACCGTTTTAAGTTTGAAAAGTGGTGATTTAGACTTGCATTTGAGCACCTGAGGTTTAAGCTTGATCGCTAGAAATTTCAAACAAGCTACCTGCAACGTTATGAGCGCTATTCAACCAATTTGCCAGCTATTAGACCCGATGCCCAATGCCACGGCAGATGCGCCGATTGGTATTTTTGACTCAGGCGTAGGCGGCTTGTCAGTCGCCTTGGAAATTGCCCGCCATTTGCCCAATGAGCGCTTTGTCTATTATGCAGATACTGCGCATGTGCCTTATGGCCCGAGAGATGATCAGGAAATTCGTGCCCTGACGGCTCAGGCGATTGAATGGCTTTATCGTCAAGGTTGTAAAGTTGCGGTGGTGGCGTGTAATACCGCTTCCGCTTTTAGTCTGGATTATTTGCGTGACTATTATGGTGAAAACTTTCCGATTATCGGTTTAGTACCCGCACTTAAACCGGCAGTCCTGAATACCCAGTCGAAAACTGTGGCAGTACTGGCCACGCCTGCAACCTTCCGCGGCCAGCTGATTAAAGATGTGATTTCCCGTTTTGCCGAACCGGCTCAAGTCAAAGTCCTGCCTGTGACCAGTCTGGATCTGGTGCCTTTTGTTGAGGCTGGAGAGCAGATGAGTGCAGCCTGTTTGCAGACATTAAAAGAGATTTTACAACCAGTTGTAGATCAGGGCGCTGATTATTTAGTGTTAGGATGTACACATTACCCCTTCCTAAAATCGTCAATTCAGTATATTTTTGGTCAAAAGCTGACATTAATTGACTCAGGATTCGCGGTTGCAAGACAAACGGCCCGAATTTTAATTAAAAATGGGTTATTATTTGAGCATGAGTCTAAAGAAAGCGTGAAAATTGAATTGGTGGTGAGTGGGCAGAATGCTGAACAGCTCCGACCGATTTTGCAGCACCTGATTCCGGCCGATTTAAAATGGCAGGTCAGTAATATGAGTGCAGTCTAAAACTCATTTTTATAATTTAAGAAGAAAGATATTTTGATTTTGGGGTGGCCATATTGGGTAAAGAAGCATGTGATGATGCATTTTTTACCCAAATGTACAGGAGAAGAGGATAGCCCATGCTGGATAAACGGTACCAAGTGTTCATCTCAACCTCTGGGGCAGAAATGCAACCGGAGCGTATCATTCTGTCTCAAACACTGGTAGGAATGGGGTTTTTCTCGTGGGGACTGGAACAGCGTACACCGCTGAATACTGCATTTGCACGCCGCCAGATTGATGACTGTGATTATGTCGTGATTCTGCTGGGAAGCCAATATGGAGAGCAGTCGGTATCGGGTGTTGGCTATATGCATCTCGAATATATTTATGCAGTGACCAAGCAAAAACCGATTATTGTGTTTATGCATGATGATCCGGCATCACGTGAAAGTGCATTGCATGATGCCAAACCGGAATTACAGGAAAAATTTAAGGAATTCCGTCAGTTATTACAGCAGGAAGTCGATCAGGTCTTTACTTACCGCAGCCTGCGAGATCTGGAAATGGCAGTGCGTTTTAACATGCCGCAAATGTTGGAGCGCTATCCGGTGACTGGCTGGGTGCGTCCGCAAAATACTCAGGCGCTACATGACGAGATTGATCAGCTGAAAGCCAAAGTGGCTCAACTGGAACGTGATGGTGGAACTGCAGAAGTTGATCCATTCCTAAGCTTGCCCAAAGTAGCGATGCATGAAATTTTTTCTTTTGAATACCGGATGCATGCTTATCAGGATGGTAACTTCAAGGAAATCAAAGTCCAGAAGAAACTGACTTGGGCGCAATTGTTGGCGTTGCTGGGCTCCACCTTTGTCAATCCGACCCCTGAGGAATTTTTCTCGAAGCGCATGAATGAATATCTGAATGAAACCGGTTTGCAGGATGCACGGGTACAGATGCCGCGTGCACATGCAGTGGCGCGTGCCCAGATGAATATCCGTGCCTTGCATAGTTTAAAAATTCAAATGCGCCAGAATGACTGGATTGTGCCATCCGGTCGTGATGACCGACAGCGCATGCTGTGGCAGATCACGCCAAAAGCGCAAAAATTGCTGGATAGCAGCTTGCTGGATTTAGATCGCACTTTTCAATATAAGTCAGCGTATTAATCCATAGAGAGAATAAATAAAAAGCTGTTAAAGTACAGGGGTTGATATCCTGACGGACGAACTGAATGTATTCTACTGCTAAAGCGAAAGTGACGATTATATTGGCAAACTTGGGCACACCAGATGAGCCTACGATTCCTGCGGTACGCCGTTTTCTCAAGCAGTTTTTATCCGACCAGCGTGTGATTGAAATTCCCAAACCGATTTGGCAAATCATTCTGCGCTTATTCATTTTACCCTTCCGTCCAAAGCGGGTATCACAGGCTTATGCACAAGTATGGGGACAGGATTCACCGATGCGTGAAATTCTGTTTGAGCAGGTCAGCGCAGTCAAGACACATCTCACCCAGCTGTATCCACAGTTTGAACTGAATGTGGTGCCCGCCATGACCTATGGCAATCCCAACATTCAGGATGTCTTGGCACAAGTCTCCGCGCAGCCACAGGAACACGTGATTCTATTTCCCCTGTTTCCCCAATATTCAGCCACGTCGACCGCACCTTTATACGATGCAGTGGCGAAATGGGTGGTTCAACAGCGCAATTTACCCGGTTTGACAGTGATCCGGGATTATTATCAACATCCTTTATTTATCCAGTCGCTGGCTCAAAGTGTACGTGACTATCAGGCAATTCATGGTAAGCCAGAAAAATTGTTAATGTCTTTCCACGGCATTCCACAGCCCTATGCCGATAAAGGCGATCCTTATGCCGACCGTTGCCGCATAACTGGTAAGCTGTTAGCTAAAGCCCTGGGTTTAAGCGAAGATCAATATGCGATCAGCTTCCAGTCACGGTTTGGCAAGCAGGAATGGATCAAGCCCTATACCGATGTTTTGCTTGAAGATTGGGCGAAACAGGGGGTGAAATCAATTCAGGTGATGAGTCCGGCATTTTCCGCGGACTGTCTGGAAACGCTTGAAGAGCTGGCAATTGAAAATGCCGAGGCTTTTAAAGCACTCGGCGGTGAAAGCTATAGTTATATTCCTGCTTTAAATAGCCGTGAAGATCATTTGCGATTGCTCAATAGTCTGCTACAGGCTAATCTGGATGCATTGACACAGACACTTGCTCATTAACTTGCCCGAGGTTTTTCACCCCATGTTACAAGTCAAAATTGTTCCGGTTACTGCATTTCAGCAAAACTGTTCCATCATTTGGGATACGGACACCAAAGAAGCCATTTTGATTGATGCAGGGGGCGAACCTGAGAAACTGAAGGCTGAAGTTGAAGTACTGGGTTTAACAGTTAAAGCCTTGTGGTTGACCCATGGTCATCTGGACCATGCGGGTGCTGTGGGCGCGTTAAAAAAGGCTTGGGATGTGCCGGTAATCGGACCGCATAAGGAAGATGCATTCTGGCTTGACATGATTCAGGAAGTTTCTGCACGTTATGGTTTTCCGATTCCGGAAAAAGTCGAAGTGACCCAGTGGCTGGAAGGTGGTGAAGTTCTCACACTCGGCAATGAAGAATTTGAAGTGCGTTTTGCCCCAGGACATACGCCGGGTCACGTGATGTTCTATAACAAAAATTATGACTTGTTATGGACAGGGGATGTATTGTTTAAAGGCTCGATTGGCCGGACTGATTTCCCGCGTGGCAACCATCAACAGCTCTTAGATTCAATTCAGCGAGAATGTTTCAGCCTGCCAGATGAAACCCAATTCATTTCAGGACATGGTCCGATTAGCACCATTGGTTTTGAAAAGCAGCATAATCCTTTTGTTGCAGGTAAAGCGGGTTAAAAGCGTAAATAAAAGACCAATATAGTTTGGTCTTTTATTTTTATTCTGAAAAGGGATTATTGCGAAGTTGTCGCGTTTGCATATGTATGAGCCAAGCGGCAAAAGCAAAAAGCACACCCAATACAATAAATAAACTATCTTGTTGGAAAATGCCGACTCCCAACGAAAGAAGTGCGAGTAGACCAACCCCAATTAATATGACTCTTAAAATAATATAACCTATATTATTGCTCTAAAAATAATGTGAAAATTTAGAGTAGAATAATAATACTAAGGCTTTATGAAAGATGTTAATTCGTGTTGCTTTATCTAAGTAATTTTATAAAATTCATATGATTTATTTACTTAATTTCGACAAGATTGTACTTTCGGACATAAGTCTCGACAGGTAAGACATTTTATTCTTCGCTGTTGTCGGCTTGTGGTGCATCCTGGGTAGGCAAACTATATTCCTCATTGGCCCAAGCCCCCAGATCAATCATTTTGCAACGTTCTGAGCAAAAAGGACGGAATTCATTATCTTCCCATGTGGTCAGCTTGCCACAGCGCGGACAGTTTAAAGTGGTAGGCATGACAATAACTCCAAAGAAAAATAAAGGTTCGATTAGGCAAATATAGCCGCACTTGTTAGACTTATGCGGTTTTTATTAGTTTGATCTGATTATGCCGATTCGTCAATTTCAAGCACAGCGTATGCATGCGCCCCGTGAGTTTCAAAGCATCAGTCCTGAACCGGTCTGCGTCGAAGTGGGAGCGGGTAAAGGTAAACATGCCTTGTTATTCAGCAAGAACAATCCAGACACTCAACTGATTGCAATTGAACGTACCCGGGAAAAATTTCTGGCGATGCAAAAACAGCATGCTGTTGAAGGTCAGAACAATTTACAGACCGTTCATGCCGATGCTTTACCGTGGATCGTGCATGCACTGTATCCGCAGCAGGTAGAACAATTTTTTATTTTATATCCGAATCCTGAACCGCATAATCCGGCGCAGCGCTGGGTCAATATGCCATTTTTTGAGTTTCTGCTTTCCCGCCTGAAAACCGGTGGAACGATTACTTTGGCCAGTAATATTCCTGCCTATATCGAAGAAGCAGAAATACAGGTGCAAGAGCTCTGGAAGCTACCTTTTGTCAAAGAAGTGATTGCTGCAGATTCGGCGCGTACCCATTTTGAAATTAAATATCTGGAGCGCGGTGAACTATGCCAGCAACTGATCATCAGCAAGCCTGAAACTTATGTGACACGTTTTGATGATTTCCAGCCTTTGCAAGGGCAGAATGCCACCGTCTCGGAATAATCAGATGAGCAAACGCATTGCTATTGTGGGCGCAGGCCCCGCAGGCTTAATGGCAGCAGAAGTGCTCAGTCAGTTTGATTATGAGCTGCATGTTTATGAGCAAAAACCGTCTGCTGCGCGTAAATTCCTGATGGCAGGCAAAACCGGTCTGAATATTTCCCATGCCGAGCCTGTGCCACAGTTTGTACAACGTTATGATCAGGTGGAGTGGTTGTCTCCCTGGATCAAACGCTGGGATGCGCTCTGGATTCAAGACTGGATGAAACAGCTCGGTATTGAACCTTATATCGGTTCGTCTGGCCGGGTATTTCCCACAGAGATGAAAGCCGCGCCCTTACTGCGTGCCTGGCTCAAACGTTTAGCCAGTGATGGCGTTCAGTTTCATTACCGGCATAAAGTCAGCCAGTTGCAGCAGCAACAGCTTGAGCTGCATGATCTGAAAAATAATGAACATCGCACTGAATATTTTGATGCCATTATTCTGGCTTGTGGTGCAGTGTCTTGGTCAGCGTTGGGCAGCGATGGGGCATGGCAAGCTTGGTTAAAGCCGGACGAAATTGAGCCATTTCAAGCCAGTAATGCCGGGGTGGAATATCCGTGGTCTCGGTTTATGCAACCGGTCTTTGGTCAACCTTTAAAGCGGGTTGAGGCATGGGGTGGTCAAGGTGAAAAGACCATCGGCGATATCGTGATTAGTCATTATGGTCTGGAAAGCGGCCTGATCTATAAGCAGGGTCGTGGCTTACGCGAGCAACTAAAACAAGGACAGCCGATGCAGCTGCATCTGGACTTATTCCCAAATCAAAGCACTGAACAGCTTACGCAAAAATTACAGCCAAGTAAGAAGCAATCTTTAACTAATCTCTGGCGTAAAGCCGGATTGGACGGTGCCAAGGCGGCCTTAGTACGAGAATTGGTAGCCAAAGCGGTATGGCAAGATGCTGCTGCATTAGCTAAAAAAATTAAACATTTGACCCTTCCACTCGCAGGTTTTCGCCCGATTGAAGAAGCGATTAGCTGTGCAGGTGGTGTCAAGCGTGAAATGTTATCAGAACAGCTACAATTAAAATCCAATCCGCATGTATTTCTGTGCGGAGAAATGCTGGACTGGGATGCACCGACGGGTGGTTATTTGCTGACTGCCTGTTTTGCCACAGGTCGCGCGGCAGGTGAGGGTGTGCATCAGTTTCTGACAGCAGATTAAATTATTTCTGGTGTTTATACTGAGATTCAGGCTCAGCAGAATAGGTCTTGCTCATCCACGCTATTTTAAAGCTGCCAGTTCAGCTTAGATTATTTTTGTATTTGATCTAAGCTGTGTGCCATTCTCGCATCCTAGATTATTCCTTGACTTGCCGGGAAGCGGGTTCTTTCTTGGCGAGATCTGGATATTGCGAACGCCAGCGTTCCAGCTGTTCTTGGGCGTGTAGATATTTCCCCAGACCCTTTACATTCTCACTGGCTTCATTCACGGGCGTAGCTTGAGTCTTGGGAGTATTGAGTAATTTATCCTGATGTTCCCAGTATTGATACATCAAGCCCTGAATATAACGGCCCTGTTCGGTTTTTAGTTCTAAAGCCTTCAACATATTCAATGCTGACTGGACATGATCACGCTGACGTTGCTGGACAAATTCTTCTGTCATATTTTCATCATCGCGCATGCTGTTTAATTCTTTTTCCAAGTCGCTGCTCATTTCCTGAAAGCGCTGTTCATAATCCGTCAATGCAGCAATATCATGCGGATCATCGGCAGTTTTAGGGAAGTCTTTCAGTGGCTCGGTTTTCAGTTCCTGCATGACTTGATCTGAAGCCGTATTATCTGTTGTCGCTTCAGTCGGAGTTTCGGTCGTTTTCTGGTCACATGCCATCAGCAGCATGGCCGCAGCGAACAACAGCGTTCGTGTCATTCCTGGTATTTTATGCATGATCGCCTCCTGTTTTTAATTACTTTTCTTGAACACATAGATATGGGTGACATAAGGAAAATCGATCATTTCCTCTGCGCTTTTGGCTGTATATTGCTGGATGATCTGTTCAAATTGTTGTTTTAACTGTGCCTGCTGCTGTTCAGGCATGGCTGCAATAAAACTAGTCGAGAGCAGCCGCTTGGATACCACCTGCTCGACACTGCCATGCTGTTGCTGGGTCATTGTGGTTTCTGCATAGGGCTGAAATAGCGTTTGCTGTGCAAAGACCTCGCGCCAGGTGCCGCTATGATAGCGCGGCGTATCGCCTTCCAAGGGGGCAATACAATCGGCCAAGGCCTGAACCCAGTCGATCCGAGTATCGCGCTGATTCCAAATTAACACCAGATAACCCTGCGGTTTGAGTACCCGATCTAATTCTTGTAAGGTAGCAGAATCGGCAAACCAGTGAAATGACTGTGCACAAAATACCGCATTCAGGCTATGATCAGGCAGGGGAAGTTGATGGCTAACGCCTTCAAGAGTATGAATGTCCGGATGCGCCTGTTGTAATTGAGCCAGCATTTCCGGGACAGGATCAATCGCGATAATGTGCTTACTGAGCGGGCGTAAATAGGGGATAAACTTGCCGGTGCCGCTGCCCAAATCCAAAAGATGCGCATCTGCAGGCAAAGCCAGCGTTTCACTCAGCCACTGGCTGATTTCTGCCGGATAATCGGGACGCACTTGCTGATAGAGCTCAGCCGACGCACTAAAACCCCGTTTTGCTGCAGGATGTAATGATTGTGTCATATTTTGCGCTTTTTAATCTTTTTGATCGATATAAAATAGCATATTCACTTTTTTGACAGCGTTCATTGACTGAATTGTTGTGGAAGGGTTCGATTTACCAGCATGGGAAAGTTATGGACAAGCAGATTGTTTTTGAAGATGAACATATACGCGCGATTTTTATGCCGGGATCTTCTTCAGAACTGATTTTTTCATTTGGCGATTTGATTACCCGTGCCAAGGGCCTCAACATCAATGCAGAAAAGTCACTGGCGAAATTCGAGTTTAATGTGCTTGGTATTATGCCCAAGCATAAATCCTGGTTTCCGCAAGGTTCCATGTGGAACATGTTGCAAGCCATCGCAGATTTGATTGCGCCGTTTCAGCAGCGTATCGCGTATGGCGGTTCGATGGGTGGCTATGCCGCGATCAAATATTCCCGTGCCTTGGGCGTGCAACGGGTGGTGGCGATGGTGCCGCAATATTCGATTGATCCGGAAGATGTACATGATGCCCGCTATAACATGTTCTATCAGCCAGAGCTGAATACAAATATGCGGGTTGCAGTCGAAGATATCGACAACGCCTGCGAATATATTATTGTCTATGATCCTTACTGTGCCGAAGATCGGGCCCATTATCTGAAATTAGAGGCGCTGATTCCGCATCATCATGTGCTGCATTTGCCTTTTACCGGACATGATGCGATCGCAGTTTTGGCTAGTTCCGAATTGCTCTATGACTTTTTGGTGCATGAATATGAGCCAAGTTATTTCTACCAGAAAATGCGTCGGGTCAAGAAAAACAGCAAGTTCTACTACCGCAAGGTGATCGAAAATGTCTTGCCACGGCACCGCATGGCCTTGGGACACATTCTGAAAAATAATGATCTGCAACTGGATAACCAGTTTTTTGATGCCAGCCAGAAACAGGTTATTTTGCGGGAACTTTTGCGCAATAAACAGGTCGATCAGCATGACCTGCTCAAGCTCGGCATTCATGTGAATTTGCCGCAGGAAAATCGTCAGTTGCTGTTAGACCAGTATGGGCATGGTCTGGTATTTAATGTCATCAGCCATAAAATCGAAAGTTATGCAGAAGGTGCAATTGCCCTGAACCATAAATTCCTGATTCCGATTTATGCCAAAGGTAATGGTTTATTAAGCATTAACCTGAATGATGAACGTTATCTGGTGGTGATGAATGACCGGCACATCATGAAACTGATCAAGGAACAGGATGAGCTTAGTCTGGGCATGCACCCGATTTTAATGAAGCGTTATAGCGATTTTTATATGTTTAGCTATAAGCAGCTGAATCTGAGTGCCAATGAGTATGGGGCTGCTGCTTTTATCGACGATAGTGACAAAAATACGCAGTTTGTGACGCACAGCGAGATAAATTAACTAAAAATTTTTATAAAAAACAATTACTTGAATTGTGATGAGCTTGGCATAATATGGAGATAAGAGGTATAAATAATAAACCAATTATATCGTTCCCGATGGTTGAAACGAAGAAGGGGATCTCTATGATGCAAGCGACTCGGATGATGCAAGTATGTTTTATCTTCGGTTTGATTCTACCTAATCTGGCACATGCAGAAACTGTGCATCCTGCAGTGATCATGGTCAGTGCGTCCATCATCTTTATGATTATTCTGTCCGTGTATGTGGTGTATCGTATCCGCAAGTCACTACGTAATCATATGGATAAACCGCTGGATTAATTGCATCAGGCTGGAAACGGGTTGAAAAGACTCAATGACTTGTTTTAAATGACAGACATAAATTGTCAAACAGGATTGAGGGAACAGCCATGAAAGCCGTTTATTTAGACTATGCTTCTTTAGACCAGCAGGATTTAGACTTTCAGGCACTGCATGCAGCATTTGATCCACTGGTTTTGTATCCGGCGACCTCGGCTGCCGAGATTGCATCCCGTGTAGCTGATGTCGATGTTATCATTACGAATAAGGTGATGATCGATGCAGCTACGATTCAGCAATGCCCTCAACTCAAACTCATTTTAATCTCTGCAACCGGCACCAATAATGTCGACCTTGCGGCGGCCAAAGCACGCGGCATTGTGGTCTGTAACTGTCAGGCCTATGGTACTTCTGCGGTTGCGCAACATACTTTAATGTTAATGCTCAATCTGGCCACTTCATTTCTGTCTTATCAACGTGCGCTACAACAAGGCGAATGGCAAAAAGCCAGTCAGTTCTGTTTGCTGGATGCGCCAATTGTCGAGCTGGCCGGAAAAACCCTCGGCATTGTCGGTTATGGTGAACTGGGCCATGCGGTGGCGAAACTGGCTGAAGCTTTTGGCATGAAAGTTCTCATTGCCGCGCTGCCAAACCGTCCAGCAGATGCATCCCGTGTACCATTTACCGAGTTGCTTGCTCAAGTTGATTTTCTCAGTCTGCATTGTCCACTTACTGAAGACACTCGACATTTGATCAGTCATGCTGAACTCGAAGCGATGAAGCCAAGCGCATTTTTAATTAACTGTGCGCGTGGTGGTATTGTCGATGAAGCAGCCTTGGCGCAGGCGCTGCGTGAGGGTCAGATTGCTGGTGCAGCGACTGATGTCTTAACGGTGGAGCCACCGAAAGAAGGCAATGTCCTACTCGATGCAACAATCCCAAACCTGATTGTGACGCCGCATAATGCCTGGGGCAGTGTTGATGCACGGCAACGCATTGTGGATCAAATGGTCGAAAATGTAGCAGCATTTAAACAGGGTCGGCCGATTCGACAGGTCAATTCATAGGTCGCGTCGATACAAGGTAATAGTTTTATTTTCTAAAAATTAAAAAAGCCCATCACGGGCTTTTTTTATAAATCGGTTACCGCATAACTGGTAGCTGATCCTGACTGGGGTTGAGTCTGTGGTGTATTTGGGTTTTGCGTCGCACTCGATTGGCTTAAAGGCTGCTGCACGATAGGTGCCTGTTGTGAATTTCCACGCCAGACTTCTTTGGTCTGCTGGATCTTCTGACCGGTTTGTTGGGCTGCCTGAGTTGCACCCTGATCTACTTTTTGCAGTGTATCAGAGGTTGCAGATTTGGTATTGCTCCAGGCCCGGTCTACCCCCGGCTTGATTTTGGCAATGCCTTTTTCCGTTGCTTCACCGACTTTCTCAGCAGTATTAATCACGCCTTCCTGTGCTTTATAAGCAAAGACATGCAGCAGGTTCGGATTTTCACCATAAGGCTTAACCGGTTTAGCAGACTGAGTCGTGGTTTGTGCGAATGCTGGAACAGAAAGCATTAAAGCTGTCGTTAAAATAATTGGGGTTTTGATATTCATTATGGATCGACCTCGAATTCGTCTAAGTGCGGTCTGAGTTTGTTTTTCAGTGTAACGGATAATGGGCCAAAAACAATGAATATCCTGTGAAGAGTGCAGAGCTTTCAGGTGGATCTGTGCCGAAATATTGTAATTTTTAAAGAAAGGGCAGTAGAAATTAGCCCAAGTGTCGAATTGATTTTTAGCAAAATAAAAGCCCTGTTCTTAGACTAGAAACAAGGCGATTTTTTTAGTCACATTGTGTCAGGGCATCTTTGGCGAAATGTTCGCGTAAGCTGACAAAGTTCTTTTGTACGCCTGCATCGTGCAGGTCAAATTTTTGTGCAGTGCTAGTACCGTCGCGCTGGAAAGTCGCTGAGCCGGCATCGATTAGAGTCATACCTTTAAATGACCATTGTTCAATGACACGGTTATTGCCAATATCGCCGGTAAATTCAATCACGCATTTGTCGAGGAATTTGGTCAGTTTTGCCTTGTTGTTGGTCGTAGCTGGAACCACTTCGAGGTTTTGGACTTCCTGTAAGACGCCAACCTGAAGCTGTGGGATTTTGGGTGCAGATGTACAAGCTGTAACTG
Organism: Acinetobacter lwoffii; assembly: GCF_015602705.1. NCBI lineage: Bacteria > Pseudomonadati > Pseudomonadota > Gammaproteobacteria > Moraxellales > Moraxellaceae > Acinetobacter > Acinetobacter lwoffii. The sequence continues at coordinate 2,670,871 of NZ_CP059081.1, read as the reverse complement.
CGATACTCGCAAGACCAGTCAGAATGAGTGTTTTAAATTTCATATGATTCTTTCTTGTTGAGTGTTGTTAGTTTGAGTATAGGGAATTGGGTGAAAATTGGCTATAGGATTAAAGTGAAGGACTAAAGTGTTCTCGATATTCGATTCTTTATTGTCTAAAAATATGACTTTTTAAAACTATTTCGACAATATTTAAAAGGTCAGTTAGAGGTTCTGATAAATAGGTTTCTAAGTAAGAATCATAATATGAACTATCAGATAGGTGAGGGGCTTTTCCATGAACAATAGAGCCTCTAATGTTTAGCAAATGACTAAGTTGATTGGAATCAAATTTATTTGAATATTGGAGACATAAATTTTTAAATTTTTGGGAACTCTTAGTTCTAGTGTCTTCAATCAAGGATTCAATACAAGTACAAAGAGTTCTATATTGGCCAGCTTCTTGCTCAAACCAACTTTTATAAAAATTGGTTAACGCTAAAATATATCTTTCGCTTTCATTATTTATAGAGCTCATAAAATTAGAGATATTGTTTAAATGAATTGACAGTTCATTACCAATTTTTAATTTGAAATATAAGCTTGGTAGTAAATCTACTGTCTCTTTACAAGTATATTGATAATCGTCTGGAAAGTAGGAGCATCCAGAATCTTTAGGTTCGCCATTAAAGCAATACCTTTTTTCTGAGTCTTCAAATAAAGAAATTACACCGAGAAGGGCATATAAAATTCGTTGAGAAATTTCCTCGGTTGGAGCATAAATACCAATCCATGTTGATATTCTCTTTTGGTTGATTTGATTGTCAATAAGACTAGGATAGTAATTAAAATTAAATTGTTGGGAGTAGCTACTAGAAATGTTTAAATCTTCAAGACTTAGGTTAGAGCTATTTACAATGAAAAAATTCTGTAGCCGTAAGTTACTTTCGGTATGAATTGAATTAAATGGGTATAGAAAAATTTTCTGAGTTGCCTTAAAAAGTGGTGAAGTCAATAGTGCCTTAGCTAATTGCAATTTTGCATCACAAGGGATTTGCAGTTTGTAAGATAAATTAGGATTACGAGAAAACTCACCATCTCGGATGTACCAGAAATTTTCTATTAGGAATTGAGTTACTTGGCTTTTTAATTTTGATATTGGGAGTTCTGATAGATAAGGGACACCATTTTGTTTAATGTAAAAAACAGCTTTTAAATACGTTTTTTCATTTCTAATATAGATTGATGTGCCAATTGTATTAGACCAAATAGGGCTATTAGGTTCGTGAATCCCGAACTCAGATAGTAGTTGGTGTCTTTCACCTGTTGAATATATTGCATCTAATAGTAAATCCACTGCTTCAATGCATGTATTTAACATTCTTAATTTCCTGCTTTTAGATGTGTCACAACTGCCAAGAGTGACAAGAAAAATCTTGTATTTTTTATGGGTTGATTAAAAATTATGAGTTATCCACTTAAAAAATCAATTAAAAAACCCCACTAACTTATAGCGGGGTTTTGCTTAAATTAAAATAATTTAAGACTTAGTGCTGCAATACAGCAATATCTGCAACTTTGGTAAATAAGTCACGAAGCTGAGCAAGCATACGTAAACGGTTTGCTTTCAAGTCAGCATCATCAGCCATCACCATTACACCGTCAAAGAACGCATCAACTGGGGCACGAAGTGCGGCAAGTGCAGACAATGCAGCAGTGTAGTCTTTGGCAGCAAATAACGGCTCAACCACAGGCGTGATTTTCGCAAGTTCAGCGAATAACGCTTTTTCAGCATCTTCAACCAGGTTTGCTTCAACCACAGCACCTTCAGGTGCAGCTTCTTTGGCAAGAATGTTAGCAACACGTTTGTTGGCAGCAGCAAGTGCAGCAGCTTCAGGCAATGCACGGAAGTGATTCACCGCATTTACACGCTTGTCAAAATCAAGCGGAGATTTTGGTGACAAGGCTTGAACCGCTTGAATAACATCAACAGCAACACCTTGATCTTCGTATTTCGCACGGTAACGACCTTCAAGGAATGCAACAGCATCTGCCAAAGTCTTGTCGTGATCTTTCAATACATCGCCATAAGCAGCAAGTGCAAGTTTGATCAAATCTTCAATTGAAACATCAAGCTCGTTTTCAGTCACAAGACGCAAAATACCAATTGCAGAACGACGTAGTGCAAATGGGTCTTTAGAACCTGTAGGCGCTTGACCAATACCGAAAATACCTGTGAGCGTATCTAAACGATCCGCAAGAGCAATGGTTGTACCAGTTTTGGTTTTCGGTAAAACGTCACCTGCGAATTTAGGTAAGTATTGCTCACCTAAAGACTCAGCCAATTCCGCATTTTCACCTTCAAGACGTGCGTAGTAAGTACCTGCAATACCTTGAAGTTCAGGGAATTCACCCACAAGCTCAGAAGTTAAGTCACATTTTGCAAGAAGCGCCGCTTTTTCAGCATCTTCCGCTTTTGCACCTGTAATAGGCGCAAGTGCTACAGCCAATTTCGCAATACGTTCAGACTTGTTCCAAAGCGTACCCAATTCAGCTTGGAATACCATGTTTGCAAGTTTCTCTTTACGAGATGCAAGCGGTTGCTTTTGATCTTGTAAGAAGAAGAATTCAGCATCTGACAAACGTGGACGAACCACTTTCTCGTTACCTTCAATAATTTGTGTCGGGTCTTTCGACTCGATGTTTGACACAGTAATGAAGTAAGGTTGAAGTTTATTGTCAGCGTTCACTAAGCAGAAGTACTTCTGGTTGTCCTGCATCGTGGTGATCAATGCTTCTTGAGGAACAGCAAGGAAGCGTTCTTCGAAGCTTGCACGAAGCGCAACAGGCCATTCAACGAGTGCAGTCACTTCGTCACGAAGATCCGCAGGGACAATTGCAATGGCATTCACTTCATCAGCAAGTGCTTTGACTTGTTGATCGATGATGGCTTGACGCTCTTCAAAAGACGCTACAACGTAAGCCGCTTTTAACTTCGCTAAGTATTCGTCTGCATGCGCTAAAGTGATTGCTTCAGGTGCATGGAAACGGTGGCCATAAGTCACGTTACCTGCTTTGTGGTCTTGAATTGTTGCATCAACCACATCGTTGTCTTTCAACAACACAACCCATTTCACAGGACGTACGAATTCAGTACGGCTTGCCGCAGAACGCATACGTTTTGCGATTGGAAGATTATCCAATGCATTTTGTAAAATTTGTGGCAATAAAACGTCAAGGCTTTGACCTTTGACATCTTTTAAATAGCATACTTTTTCAACTTTACCTGCTTGGAAAGTTGATACTTGATCAACCGTGATGCCTTGACCACGCATAAAGCCTTCAAGTGCTTTCGTCGGGTTGCCTTCAGCATCAAAGGCTGCCTGTTTGGCAGGGCCGTCAAAACGTTTTTGTGTGTCTGCTTGTGCAGCATCAACATTGACGATTTTAAGTGCAAGACGACGCGGTGCTGCATAAGCTTCGATCGAATCAAACGCTAAGCCAGCATCTTTTAAGCCTTTAACGGTTTCTGCATGTAGTGCATCACGTAATTTTTTCAGGCTTTTTGGTGGAAGTTCTTCACAACCCAATTCGAACAAAACGGTATGTTTAGACATTATTTGCTCTCCTTGTTTGCTTCTTTCGCTTCTGCTTCAACTTGCGCTTTTAATTGTGCCAACACTTCATCACGTAATGCAGGTTCAGCCATTGGGAAACCAAGTTCCGCACGTGCTGCTACATAGCTGGTCGCAATAGAACGTGCCAATGTACGTACACGTAAAATGTAACGCTGACGTTCAGTCACAGAAATCGCGCCACGCGCATCCAATAAGTTGAAGCTGTGTGATGCTTTCACGACTTGCTCATATGCAGGAAGTGGAAGTTTCGCTTCGATCAAACGTGTTGCTTCAGCTTCGTAGAAATCGAACAATTCAAACATTTTTTCAACGTTGGCATATTCGAAGTTATAGGTCGATTGTTCCACTTCATTTTGATGGAACACATCGCCATAAGTCACCGTACCGAACTGACCTTTGGTCCAAACCAGATCGTAAACTGAGTCTACACCTTGCAAGTACATGGCAAGACGCTCAAGGCCGTAAGTAATTTCGCCGGTGACTGGGTAGCATTCAACACCACCGACTTGCTGGAAGTAAGTGAACTGAGTCACTTCCATACCGTTGAGCCATACTTCCCAACCTAAGCCCCAAGCACCCAGTGTTGGAGATTCCCAGTTGTCTTCTACGAAACGAATGTCGTGAACTAAAGGATCAATACCGATCGCTTTTAATGAGTCTAGGTAAAGCTGCTGGATGTTGTCCGGGTTTGGCTTAAGCACAACCTGGAATTGGTAATAATGTTGCAAACGGTTCGGGTTTTCACCATAACGGCCATCTTTCGGACGACGTGATGGTTGGACATAAGCGGCATTCCAGGTTTCAGGACCCAGCGCACGAAGGAAAGTCGCAGTGTGGAATGTCCCTGCACCCATTTCCATATCATAAGGTTGCAAAATGACGCAGCCTTGCTCCGCCCAGTAAGTTTGTAAGGCAAGAATTAAGCCTTGGAAGGTATCAATATGCGATATGGCGCGACTCATGGTCATCCACTTAAAATTAGAGAAAAATTGTGCTCAATTATAAGGACTTTGCAGGGGAGTGGCAAAGGGTTAATGTGGGGATACTTTTCTGAAAAAAATAAAACAGGCTTATAAAGATACGCGGTATTTAGAGTCTTACTGCATTTTTAGCTTGGCTGGTCGATACGGGCCGATCTAAAAATCAGGAATAAACCAGATGTATGACATGCTGTTAACCGGAGAATCATAAAGTTCAACGGATTTCATACGATTGCGATCCTCAAATTAGTTTAATATTCACGCAATATAATAATGCTTAAAAATAAGGAACTTCATGACCACTTACCAAATTCAATGCCATTTAAAATACAAGGTCGTGCAACCGACAGAATTTATTTTTATGCTTCAGGCGGCACATCATTCCGATCAGAAGATTCTCGGAGAACAACTCAGCTTTAACCTGCCTGTGACATGGCATGAATTTCAGGATGCGCAGCATCAAAATCGTCATGTTCGGCTACAGGTTGAACCCTGTGACGCTTTTGAGCTGAATTATGCGGCGACAGTGGTTCGTCAACCGAGTCTCTCTCTTGAGCTTCAGCAAGGTCTGAAAGAAGTAGCCATTCCTGAGCTGCCCGATGAAGTCTTGCCTTATTTGCTGGCCAGCCGTTATTGCAATTCAGATTTATTACTGGAAATGGCGAAACGCTCATTTGGCTGGATGACACCGGGCTATACGCGGGTCAAAGCGATCGAACAGTGGATTTATAACAATATTTTTTATGTGTCGGGGAGTTCTGACCAGTTCACCACTGCCACAGATGTGCTGGTGCATCGCGCAGGCGTATGCCGTGATTTTGCCCATTTAGGCATTGCGCTGTGCCGTGCCTTGGGAATTCCGGCACGCATGGTGGTCGGTTATGTAGAAATTGAAAAGTTTTTACCTGACTTTCATGCCATTTTTGAAGCCTATTTAGATGGTGGATGGGTACAGTTTGATCCGACCCGTCTGGCGCCGGTCGAAAATCTTATTCGGATTGGCACTGGAGTCGATGCCGGAGATGTGGCATTTTCAACTTATTATGGTCAGGTCGAACTGTTAAAAATCCAGCCGCTGATTCAACCTGAAATGAGCCATTAGGTTGTTTTAAAAATTTTTGAACAACGATTTAAGCAGCATGGTAAAAAGGATTTTTCTATGCAAATGACTATCGGTGATGACGTGATCATTCTATAAAAAGCAGGATGAATGTTTTAACCTGAGTGAAATATTGTTTTAAAAAGCATGTATTCGCGAATGGTGAAAAGATGTAAAACACAGATGCCTTTCATCGGGCTTGGTTCTATAATGCCCAAAATCTATAAACAATAAGATCAGGCGCACTGTGTTTCACTCCCATCTCGACTGGCTCAATACCTTAAAACCGAATTTCAAAGTCCTTCCACTCAAAGACCGTTTGCTCTGCGGAGCTGGAGCACTATTGGGTTTGGTAGTTTCGTCCTTGTTGAGCTTATGGATTTTGGGGGATTTTGAAGCTTGGTATATCGCACCGATGGGTGCATCCTCGGTATTGCTGTTTGCGGTGCCGGCCAGTCCTCTGGCACAGCCCTGGAATATTCTGGTTGGCAATACCATTGCTGCGGTGATTGGCGTGAGTTGCGCTTTATTCATAGCTAGTCCGACTGAGGCTTTTAGTGTAGCCGTGGCCTTGGCGATTGTCCTGATGATGACCACGGATTCCCTGCATCCACCGAGTGGCGCCGTGGCCATTACCGCCGTGCTGGGTGGCCAACCGGTGCATGAACTCGGTTATACCTTTGTATTTTATCCGGTGCTGCTCAATTCAATTTTGCTGATGGTGATTGCGATTGTCTTTAACCGGGTGATTGGCAAGGATTATCCGCAGCAAGCCCAGTTAAATACCCGCTCCAAGGATCCGACGCCGACCCAGAAAGTTACCATTCAACCGCAGGATATTCAGGAAGTGCTGGACCAGCGCACTGAGCTGCTGGACATCAGTGAATATGACCTGCAAAAAATTATTCTGGAGGCACAAAACCGGGCCAATGCGCGTGCGGTGCATGAATTTAGCTGCCAGGATATTATGACGAAGGATGTGGCAACCCTGCATGAAAATGATGATATCCAGCACGCATTGGACAAGTTCAAGCAGATGAACCTGATGAGCCTGCCCGTCGTTAATGCCGATGAACAACTGGTCGGTACACTGGCAATGTATCAGGTGGTGGAATGGTTCAAGCGCGCTGCCGATGTGCGCAGTAGCTGGGAACATCAGGTTAAACATATCATGACCCGTAAGGTGATCACAGTGCAGCCTTTACAACCCATTCAGGATCTGGTGCCTTATTTTGTCGAGCGTTCTTTCAACTATATTCCGGTGGTGAGCGAGCAGCAATTGGTGGGAATTATCAGCCGGGCAGATATGATTGCCGCACTAAATCAGGAACTGAATCATTTTAAAATGAAAGCTTAAAGCTGGATTAATATAGAATATAAACGACCATGCCTAATCAGATCTGGTCGGCCTGCCAGCTGAGAAAGCTATAAAAATAGTACCATCGGCAGACAAAAAAGCTAATAAAAAGCGCTGAAAACAGGCTCTTGAAAATGGAGAAAATCCCAGAGCTGGCTTCATGAAATAGCGCATAAGGGAATAAAATTACAGCTATGATCAGAGGTGCAAGCGCGAGTTTAAATGTCATTTTCCAAGGGGAATTCTGGATCGGTTGAGAGATTAAGTGAAACATCCTGTCTACTATGTGTTTGCCACTTTTTGCTGTTTTTAATATAGGGACTTTATCTTTATCATTTTTAAAAGCATACAAATTTTTGATGAGGAGAAAATTCAAAATATAGGCGAATAATACGACAAAGCACACCGGAGTGTGCTTTGTGGGTGGTGTAATGCTTAAAAACTTTAATGATTAAATAAAGAACCAGTAAATAAACAGTGAAATAATAAAGATACACATGATATTCAGTACAAAACCGACTTTCATCATTTCGCTTTGCTGGATATGACCGGTTCCAAAGACAATCGCATTTGGCGGAGTCGCTACCGGCAGCATAAAGGCACACGAGGCGCCAATGCCAATGACAATCACCAGAATTTCTTTGGGCATTCCCATCTGATCCGCAATTGCGGCAAATACTGGTACTAGCAGGGCAGCCGAAGCGGTATTACTGGTAAATTCAGTCAGGAAGATAATAAAAGTAGCGACTACAAAAATAATCATCAGCGGGGAGGTATCACCAAAGGCATTGGCCAGAGTTTGACCCAGTACCAGCGAACTGCCTGAATCCTTTAGAATGGCACTCAAGGTCAGACCACCACCAAATAGATATAACACCCCCCAATCAGTATTTTCTGCAATCTGTTTCCAGCTTGCGGTACCCAGAATCACAACCATACAGGCAGCCGAAATTGCAATCCAGGTATCCGGCTGGGAAATACCAAAAATTTCAGTGAATTTTTTACTGAAAATCCAGGCAATTGCAGTACAAAGAAAGAGGATCATGGTGGCTATACGGGTTCTGGTCCAAGGAATATCTTCGGTCGCAAATTGTATTTTATGATTCAGTTTTGGACGTAGTACCAGATATAAACTGACCAGCATGGCGGGAAGAATAATGAACATCATCGGCAAGCCGATTTTCATCCAGTCGGCAAAATCATAGCCGAGGGCCTTGGCGGCAATGGCATTCGGAGGGGAACCGACCATGGTGCCCAGTCCGCCAATACTGGCCGAATAGGCAATGCCGAGCAGGATAAAGACAAAAGTTTTACGATCCTTGCTGACATCCAGATGTGAAAGCAAACCCAGAGCCAAAGGCAGCATCATGGCAGCAGTCGCCGTATTGGAAATCCACATGGACAGAAGCGCTGTCACCACAAAAATCGCTAGTACAGAAATACCCAGATGCCCTCTGGACATGGAGATGATCCACATGGCAATTTTCCGGTCCAGTTTCTGGATATGCAACGCCGTTGCCAGCGCAAAACCACCAAAAAACAGGAAAATGACAGGATCGGCAAAAGTGGCCAAAGCGGCTTGCGTGGTAATCGGAACCAGTTCTTCACCAGAGGCCATTGGCATGACCAGTAATACTGCCATCACAGGGACGAGTAAAGCTGTAATCGTGATATGAATGGCTTCAGTCAGCCATAAAATACCGATAAAGGCTAAAAGTGCCAGTCCTTTATTGGCATTCTGGTCATAGGGCAGGTAAAGATATAAGCCATAGGCTACAATGGCTGCGACAAAAATAAGAATCCAGCCTTTAAGCAGCCCTTTGGGCATGGCATTGGTCGGGGTAGCTAGGTTGGTCTGAGTCATATGCTCTCCTTGCAAGATTTTTATTTACATCATTTTTTATATTAGCTTTAAATTTGTAATTTTGTTTTGCTTAAAAAATATCCTATTTAAAGATACTATAACCAGATTGTTGCAATAATCCAGCACTTTGCCAGAGAGCATACAAGCCCAAACCCAGAAGTAAAGCCAGGACAATCCATTTGAAGTGCTGCTGAGATAAACGATGGCGTATTTTGCCTCCAATCCAGACACCAGCAAGGGCGAATAAGCTTATCCCGATCAGAATATGCTGTTGATGGGTTTCCAGTGTGATCAGAATTGGAAACAGTAAAACCAGCTGGATCAGTTTGCCGGCAATGAAATTGAGATTACTGATAATGACAATAGCTGTTTTAGAGAGTTGGCAACTCATCAGATACATCATCAGAAAAGGTGCCATGGCATTGGTCGCCCCTCCAATAATGCCGGCCAGTAAACCAAAACAGAGCATACTGGAAATATGCGGACTAACTTGCAAAGGCCGTGCCCGTAATTGGTCCAAGACATAAAATATGATTACTAGACCTAATAACAGTTTTAAATAAGCCTCATTTAGCCAAAGTAACAGTTTGACCCCGAGTACACTGCCGATCAGGCTACTAAGCATTAGTGGCCAATAGCGTTTTATATAATAGCCAATGCTATTCAACAGACTATGCGTAGGATCGGCATTCAGCATGATCAGATTCAGCAGCAGGCAGGGCAGAATGACAAGCGTAACCGCGATACTAAGCGGATATGCACTGGACAGAACAGCCGTACTCATCATGGGAAAGCCAAAGCCGCTTAAACCATGCAGCAAGGCTGCTAAGGCACAGAGCCACAGCATCATCCATTCTGCCTGAGTCATGTGAAATCCATTTCAAAAATTGGAATCTTGAACTTATCGTGAATTCAACTAAGAAAGAAAGTGAAAAGCTGTAATACAGCAAAGAAATAACAAAAAAGATAGGCAAAAAAAGCCACGATAACTTGGGGAAATTACCGTGGCATCAAAATTTCATCCCATTTAACCGGGGTGAAAGAGGAAGCTCTGCGATGAAACTGGTTAAGAACGCTTGTTAAAAATGACTGTATGGCTTAATAGCGTTTATCCTGATTTACTGTACGCACGGGATTTTGATAGCCCTGAGGTTGATGAACGCTGTCATGATCAATTCTGTACTGTTTTTTCGGCATGATTAACCACAACACCAGATAAACCAAAATACCCGGGAATGCGGCACTCATGATTGAAATCACCACAAAAATCAGACGTAATAAATTTGCGTTCCAACCAAAACGTTCAGCAATACCACCCATTACACCTGCAATCATGTTTGAGCGGTTAGAGCGATATAAACCAACATTGGCCATTAAAATCTCCTGATTAAAAATAAGTTTGAATCCTAAAATGGATCCATACTTAAAGAAATGGAGTTTACTTAAACTTTTTAAAGTGCT